>DEII01000203.1:20716-28550 GCA_002352385.1 Methylococcaceae bacterium UBA2778
CGATCAGGCTTGTCCGCAGTAGATCAGTCTATTCTCGGACAGGCTCCTAGGAGACCGGCCGATGGTGAATGGTGTTCTAAAGATAGTCTTAGACAGGAATGCCGGCTGTGAACGAAGTCACAAAAATCTTTCACCCAACCTCACAACAAGGCCAGCGACAGATAGGGCCAGTAGGTGATTATGACCAGGGCCAGCAGCAGAATCAGCATGAAAGGCAATGTCGCCAGATAGAGATCGATAATGGATTTGTCGAAGCGGTAGCTGGCGATGAAGAGGTTCATGCCGACCGGCGGCGTGAAGTAGCCGATCTGCATGTTGGCCAGAAAAATAATGCCGAGATGAACCGGGTGAATGCCGTAGCCCACGGCGATCGGCAGGATCAGCGGAATCATGATCACCAGCGCCGAAAAGATGTCCAGCATCATCCCCAGCGCCAGCAGAAACAGATTCAGCAGCATCAGGAAGGTCAGCTTGCTGTCGACATGCGCCTTCATGAAGCTGAACAGCTCGGCCGGCACCTCGGCATCGATCAGGTAGTTGGTGGAGGCCATCGATACTCCGAGAATGATCAGCACCCCGCCGACCAGCACCATGGAGTCACGCATGATCGCCGGCAGCCGCGCCGGTTCGATTTCGCGGTGAATCAGCACCTCGACGATCAACACGTAGAGCACGGAAACCGCGGCCGCTTCGGAAATGGCGAAATAACCGCTGTAGATGCCGCCCAGAATGATCACCGGCAGCAGCAGCTCCCAGAAACTCTCGCGCAGAGCAGCGAGGGCCTCGCGCCGGGAAAACGGCGTCGACGACAACGCTGTGTTGCGGTTTGCCCATACGGTCCAGGCGGATAGTAGCACAAGCATCAGCAAACCCGGCAGCAGACCGGCGCGAAAAAGATCGTCGATGGTGACGCTCTCCCCGACATTCAACTGCTGAGCGATAATGCCGTAGAGAATCAGTGCAATCGAAGGGGGAAACAGGAGTCCTAGGCTGCCCGAGGAGGTGATCAGCCCGAGGCTGAAACGGTCGCCATAGCCGGCATGTCGAAGAGCCGGATAGAGCAGCGCTCCCAAAGCGATGATGGTCACGCCCGAGGCACCTGTCAGAGCCGTGAAGAGTGCGCACGCCACCAGTGCCACGATCGCCAGGCCGGCCGGCATCCAGGCGAGAAACGCATCGGTCAGGCGCACCAGGCGCTGCGACGCCCGGCTTTCGCTCAGCAGATAACCGGCGAACGTGAACAGGGGGATGGCCAGTAAGACCGGTGTGTCGGCGATCCGGTAAATTTCGATGGGGATGACCGCGAGATCGACCTCCTGGTGATAAAAGCCGAGCAAGGCGCCGGCGGCGATCACCGCAAACAGCGGCGCCCGAAGCAGGGCAAAAGCCAACAGAGCACTAATGCTCCACATCGGATCGAGGCTCGTCGGTCAGCAGCTGCCTGGCATGAGTGATCGCGAACACCAGGTAGCGCAAAGCGATAACTCCAAATGCCAGCGGAATAATGAGTTCGCATATCCAGACAGGAACGGCGGCAAAGGCGATGGCGCCGGCTTCTTTATCCATGATCGCGAGACGACCGGCATGGTAGGCCACGATCGCCGACACCAGTGCGGCAAACAGATCGACGATCACCTGCGCGGCGAGCTGCCAGCGCAGCGACAGATATCGGGTCAGCACATCGATCGCAATGTGCCGGTCCTGCCGGGTGGCGACCATTGCTCCCGCCAACCCCACCCAAAGAACGAGCAGGCGCAGCAGCGGATCGGCCCAGCTCAGGCCGCTGTCGAACAGATTGCGCAGGACGATCTGTGTCACCGCAAGCCCGATCATGGCGGCCAGCAGAACAATGAGAAAGCCGTCCTCACAATAGCGGATCAGGCGCAACAAGGCCTCGCTGCAGCCGCTCGCATGTTCAGTCATCGCCGAACTGTACCGTCAGTCGCGAGCAATAGTCACCGCCTCAGATACCCTCGCACTGCGTTCAACATGGCCGGAGTGAATTCGCCCTGTCTGCTCAACCGGTCGATGGCTTTTGCCGCAACGGCTTTCCATTCGGCCAGGCTGGCCGTGGAAGGCTTCACGAAGGTCACACCCTGACGTCGCAGCGCCTGCCTCGCCTTTTCGTTGTCCATCCGATTCTGCCGGTCGATCTCACGATACACCCGGGTCATCACCTGATGCACGATCCGTTGATCGGCCGGACTGATCTTATTGAACGCCTTTCTGTCGATCGCCAGCAGAGCGTATATGTAGCTGATGGGCGCATCGGTCAGAAAGGTCACTTTGGTATGCCACTGGAAGGCGATCGCCGCGACCGGCGAGGTCGCAACCGTATCGATCATGCCGGTCTGCAGTCCGGTCAGCACATCGGAGAGCGACAGAGGGATGGGCGACGCACCGGCGGCCTGTATCGCGGCACGGCTGATGGTGTCGCCGACAGGAACCCAGACCTTGTGCTTTCGGAACTCCTGTATGCTCTTCTGCGGAGCGGTCGACATGATGTAGGCAAAACCGCCGCCGGCAAAACCGAAGCCGACCAGCCCGTGCTGTTCCAGCCCTTGCATCAACCGGTCATCCATTCGGGCACGCACCGAGTCGACCTCGGACTGGGTGCTGAAAAGAAAAGGCAGGCTGTAAATTTGGAGATCAGGGTAAACCTTGGCCAGGCTGCCAGCCGGAAACGCCCCCCCCTGCAGTTGGCCGATCCGCATTTTGCGCAACACGCTCTGGTCGTTGCCCATGATGCCGCCGGGATAAAATTTGAACGTGACGCGACCCTCGGTGCGCCGGGCGATCTCCGTCGCACCCTCGCGCATTTTCGTCATCCACATGGCGCCATCGGGCGACACCGTGGCTATCTTGAAGACCAGCGCATGGCTCTGCGGCAACGGAAGCGCGAATAGGATCACGCCGAGGAGCAGAAGCGACAACCGGATTCTCGGAGCATCGAGCTGGACTGGGCACATGGTTCTTCCTTCGGTGTTGTTCGCAGGCCTCATTATATACTGCCTTGAACCGCTGTGGCGGCGGCCGCGGAATGCTGTCCGCTGCGTTGATTTCTCACTGCTTCCCGCGATCCACGGACCGAAACCATTCCGCCCTTGACCGACGGAACGCCGGTAGGCATTGCCACGGAGGACCGTCACTGCCATTAAGTTAAGGGTCAACGTCGATTGTAGGGCGGATGCCCGAAGGGCGATCCGCCATCGTACTCCGCATCATGGCGGAACCGCTTCGCGTTCCGCCCTACGCCCAGACCTGCTAATTCAATAGCATTGACGGCGGACCGGGGAAACGGGGGACTCGTTAAAAGTAATCATCCGCGCTGTCAAGCAGGGCGCGTGCTTTTTTCTGGGCCAGCAGGTTCATCAGCGTCAGATCGGGCTCCTCGGCATCCGCCTCGATCACCTCGCGCAAAAGACGGTCATGCAGCTCCCGGTCGAACATGGTCCGCCCGAAACGCTCGGCGAAGATCACCTTGAACATTAGGTTGCGCCCTTTCGACAAGGCGATGGCACGCTCGAAATGGGTGCGGGCTCGTTCCGGTTTGCCGCCCAAGGCCGGCGGCATCATGATCGACAAAACCCCGAGATACAGCTGAGCTCCGCCATTGTCGTAGCTTTCATCCAGTTCAACCACACGCTGCATGGTCGCCTCCACCTTCGGAATGTCCGCCTGTGCATTCCAGTCGTCGCGATGGGTCTGTATCCAGCTCGCCCATCTGGCGCCGAACTGGTACAACAGCGGCACGTCGGACCGGTCCAACGTGGCCAGAAAATCGACATAGTCGGAATAAGGCTGCTGGTACCGCTCGCAGTCATCGGGATTCTCCAGGCACAACGCGCGTTGACTGAAGCCCCATCCCTTTTCGGTCAAGCGACGGGCCCGCTCCGGGTCGTCGACGAAGACGACCGCGTAGATATCGTAAAGTCTGGCTCCGGTCAGCAGAAGAGTCTGGTTTTCGGGCTCCCCCTTGATCAGGCCATCGATCAGAATCAAATAAGCAGGCGCCCCCTCCTGCACCGTCACTGGATCATTTTGATTCGAGATCGCGCTGGAGAGATTGCCGGCGAAGCGTTCGGTTGCCGATGACAACATCAGGGCGCATCCCGACAGGCTGAACGACAACAGGAGCGACGCTAGGATTTGAGTTCTGAGCACGATTGACCGAGTTCTCGTTTCGCTGAAAACGATCTATTATAACTTGGGATGCTCAGTAACAGCCTGATTGGTGCGCACTACCCTTCGGACTATATCCGATCGGTACTCACTGGCTCATCGACTACAGGGTTGGTCAAAGCGCCGATTTTCTCAATCTCGATCGTTACCACATCGCCCGGCTTCAAATAGCCTCTGAGCTGCATCATCACGCCGACGCCGCTGCTGGTTCCGGTCGAAATGATATCACCCGGCTCCAGGGTCATAACCGTGCTGAGATATTCCACCAGATCGAAGCAGTCGAAGATCATATGGCGGGTATTGAAGGATTGACGGTACTCGCCGTTGACCCGGGTTTTGATGTCCAGGGCATGAGGGTTCCCCACCTCATCCGGTGTGACGATCCAAGGCCCGATGGGGCCGTGCGTGTCGAAGGATTTGCCAAGCGTCCAGGTGTGCGAGCGAGTCTGCCAGTCACGCACCGAAACGTCATTGGCCGCCATATAGCCGGCAATCACCTCATGGGCCCGCTGCTTCGGCACGTGCCGGCAGCGCCGACCGATCACGAATGCCAGCTCACCTTCATAATCCAGCTTCCGGGAGACCCTCGGCCGGTGGATTGCAGTTCCCGGTCCGATGATGCAGCTGATCTGCTTATTGAAAAAGGTCGGAAATTCCGGCCTTTCCTTGCCGGTTTCCGCGATATGGTCGGCATAGTTGAGACTCACGGCGAGATATTTGGAAGGCCTGACGGGTGCCTCGAGCGTCACATCGGCGAGCGGAATTCTCCGTGCACTGCTTTCAACCAATTCCGCCATCGCATCCAGCGCAGGACGCCCGGCGGCCAGAACCGCCTGCATGTTCGACGGAATGCCCGAGGCACCAGCGGCGTCCACGACGTCCCGGCCGACAACAGCACCGACCCGCGTGTGGCCTCCTTCTGTAAAAGTCACCAGTTTCATGGCCCGACCTTTTTTTTTACTCGATAGGCGGGCCATTTTACACAAAAGTGATTCCGAAGAGATCGACAATGCCGCCTCGCGGCGGCATCGGGCAACACTGGATATGAGATGTTTGACGGGTTTCGCTCCGCCCACGCCCACCTTTGGACTCTTCGTTGCGAAAAGCCCACTGCTTACAGAACGGGCCGGAGCACGAAACCCATCAACAATAGAACGTTAAACAGCAGTCACAACAACAAACAAGCCGAACACGGGCGGACGCAATCCCTTGCATCCGAGCGGCCCACATCACTGCAGGTTATTCCGCCATACCTTTTTTGAGCGCCTCGAACAGATTGTTGCCCCCTTCCATGTTGCTGCTGGTGACCACTACCATCGTCATCGTCTTGCCATCCATCTGTAGACACTCGACCACCGCAACGGTATCCTCGGTCCTTGCGATGACATTGTCCTCGCCTTTCTTCGCTTTCCCCTTTACCTTGCCGGCCAGAACAGTTTCCGCTTTTGCCACACAAGCCGCCTTATCACCGCCGCCGAATTCGACATGATCCCACCACAGGTTTGGCGCTTGAGCAAAGGCGGATGACGATGCCAAGGCTGCTGTCAATGCAAAGCCGGCACACATAACGACATTTCTCTTATTGAACATTTTCGCTTCTCCTCAGAATGTGAAAATTAATTGAACAGGGATTACCTCACCGCTCGATCGGCAACTGTCGATCGTTAGCGTTCCAACGTCAAATTTTATCCCCTTGCAAGACTTGCCTAATTGATCTATATCAAATAATCTCCATTTTAATGATCGAGAAAAAGCAATCACGCGGCACGACCCTTTACTATGTGCACGACCCCATGTGCAGCTGGTGTTGGGCGTTTCGTCCAACCTGGCGGAAGATTTCCGAGGCCCTGCCCGCTGAACTGTCGGTCCAACTGGTCTTGGGTGGGCTCGCTCCAGACACGCAAGAGCCCATGCCGGAGTCTCTGCAGATGCAGATCCGATCGATCTGGAAAACTATTCAGGCTCAGGTGCCGGACACAACGTTCAACTTCGACTTTTGGGATACCTGCCGGCCCCGCCGCTCCACCTATCCGGCGTGTCGGGCGGTGATTGCGGCGACGTGCCAGAGGCCGGAATACGAGGATGCCATGATTCTGGCGATACAACAGGCCTATTATCTGGAGGCCCGGAACCCTTCCGATGAGGGCACGCTGATCGAACTGGCTGTTGATCTGGGCCTGAACGCAACGCAATTTGTCAGGGAGCTGGACGCCGATGAAACGCATGACGCCCTGCTCACACAGATCGCGTTGGGCCGACAGCTCGGCGCACGCGGGTTCCCCAGTCTGATCTTTGAGCGCAACGGCAGCTGCCGATTGCTGCAGATCGATTACATCGACCCGGCCCATCTATTGCAGCAGATCGATGACGATGGATGACGAGCTGCTGAGCATTGTCGATGAAAACGACCGGGTAATCGGCCAACGCAGCCGGCGAACGATTCATGCCCTGGGCCTGCGGCACCGGGCGGTGCATGTGTTGATCTTCGACCGAGGCGGGCGGCTGTTCCTGCAAAAGCGCTCGATGCACAAGGATATGAACCCGGGGCTATGGGATTCATCCGCCGCGGGGCACGTCGATGCCGGAGAGAGCTACGATCGCTGTGCGCTTCGGGAGATCCGCGAAGAGTTGGGGATCGATCTTACCTCAGCACCGCAGCCGCTGTTCAAACTACCGGCTGGCAGACGGACCGGCATGGAGTTTTGCCAGGTTTATCGATTGATCCACGGCGGCCCGTTTCAGTTGAACCGGGAGGAGATCGAGCTCGGCCGCTGGTACGGTCTTGGCGAGCTGGACAGCTGGATCGAGGCCGGCGGCGATCAACTAACCGACAGTTTTAAAGAGATCTGGCGTACTTTTCAGGCGTACCGTACCGGTTGAAGCAGAGTCGCATTTGGCAAAAAAAGGTAAAATGGCCCGTCCGGGGGGGCAAGGCGGAACATTGTGGAGTAGCGGCGTCCGTTTATTGGCTGACTCCGCTATGCATTTCCACGCGGAGGACGAGGGAACCAGAAATCGCCTTTTCCTCTGCTCTGCAGCAAAGTGTAGGGCGAAACGCGAAGTGGTTCCGCCATGAGGGCGAATCGCCCTTTGAACCTCCGCGCGACAAGCTCGACCGTCGCTCCGCAGATCATCGATCATAGCGAGGTAGCGCTTCTCCCGCGCGATGACGGCTAACCCATAGAGCATGAACACCGCAACCACGGCGAACAGAAACAGAACCACGACGGGCAGCACAAAGTGTTGTCACTCGACGGTGACGAATTCCTGCGCCGCTTTCTCATGCAGATCCTGCCCAAAGGCATGATGTGCATTCGTCCCTATGGGTTTCTTGCCAATCGCTGCCGGAAAGCCAGATTGCCGCAGATCCGGGATTGCCTGAGTCAGCCGGCCGAAAACCACGCCGAGGAAGACCCTGCGTCATCGATCGGATGTTGCAACAATGATCCGTACTTGTGTCCGAGGTACCATCAGGGGATTTTGGTTATCGTTCGAGCAATCGCCCCCAAGCGTTTCGAGGGAGGCTCCACGACGAAAAATGAACCCATCTTGTGCGTGTAAGTGCTTGATTGCTTCATCCAATAGGAACGCTAAGTGTTTGTTTTATAGAGGAGCATGGAACGCGGGTTACGCCCTTACGTATAAGGCTATG
>DEII01000054.1 GCA_002352385.1 Methylococcaceae bacterium UBA2778
CGTTATTATACCGCAACTATCTGATATATTTATGTTATTTCGTTACCGAGCAGCCACTAATTTAATTTTTGCAAGATGCCTTATTACACCGCCGCGAGCTCGACGGCTTCATCGATATCCACCGCTACCATGCGGGATACACCCGGTTCTTTCATGGTAACACCAGTCAAATGCTTCGCAATCTCCATGGTCATTTTGTTGTGCGTTATGAATAGAAACTGAACGGCTTCGGACATCTCTTTCAGCAACTGGCAGAAACGGCCGACGTTGGCGTCATCCAGTGGCGCATCGACCTCATCCAGCAGACAAAAGGGCGCCGGATTGAGCTCGAAAATGGAAAAGACCAACGCCACGGCAGTCAGCGCCTTCTCGCCGCCTGACAGCAAATGAATCGAGCTGGTGCGCTTGCCGGGAGGACGTGCAATCACATTGACGCCGGCTTCCAGCAGGTTGTGATCATCGAGCTGGAGAAATGCCTCCCCGCCGCCGAACAGTTTGGGAAATTTTCCCTTCAACCCGTTATTGACCCGTTCGAAAGTGTCTTTGAAGCGCGTCTTGGTCTCATTGTTGATTTTGTCAATGGCCTGCTCCAGAGTCACCAAAGATTCGTTCAAGTCCGCATATTGCCTGTCCAGATACTGCATTCGCTCGGACTGGGCGTCACACTCTTCGATCGCTGCAAGATTGATCGATCCCAATCGCCCGATTTTCACGCCCAGATCTTCAACCGACTGATGCCAGTGCGCTTCGTCGGCATCCGCGGGAAGCGCTTCAAGAACAGCTTCGACGTCGACGGACTGCTCCTGCAACTGTTCAGTCACCGTCTGCATCCTGACGTGATCGCCCTGTTTGTCCATCCGAGCCTGTTCCAGCCGGGCTCGTTTCTCTTCGACCGACCGTTCGATGCGTGTCCGTTCTTCCGTCGACGCAGTCATGCTCGTTTCACTCTCTTCGAGTCGCTGCCTTGCTTCAGTGAGCGCTTGATCCATCTCAGACCGCTGTGCCAACAACCCGGCCAACTGCTTTTTTTCCTGATCGAGTGGTGAAGCCGTTTCCTGCAGCTTGCTTTCGATCTTACCTTTTCGCGCTGAAGCGTGCCGGCATTGGTCGTTCAACCGTTGCACATGGGTACGGGTCAGTGACTCGGACGCACTCAGCGCTTCCAGCCGCGACCTCAGCGCATGCACCTGTTCGGCGGCGCCTTCGACCGCGGCGTTGGCTTCATCCAATTCAACGCTGTGCTGCCGACTGGTTTCCGTCAGGATCGGTTCCTGTTCTTCCAGTTGAAGCAATGCATCGCCGGCTTCATCTTTGAGCCGTGTCGCATCACGAATGGCCTGTTCGTTTTGGACCTGAATCGCCTTGATATCGGCGATCTCGTGCTCAATCTGACTGAGACGCTTCTGTATCTGCTCATGACGGGCGCGATTTTCACTCAGTTCCGCCTGTTTACGGGAACATTCAGCGGCCAGAACCCGATCCTGCTGCTGCAAAGATTCGCGCTGCTCCTCCGCCGCTTTCAGGTTTTCCTCTGCCTCGGCAAGCTGCTGTTCCAGCTGCGAAGCCGTGACGGACAACCGTTTTCGGTGTTGATTCAGGGAGCGCAGCTCTTTTTCCCGCTGCAGGACGCCGGACTTGTTGTCGATCGTCTGCTTCATCAGCAGCCACCCCGGACCAAGCCATATTCCATCGGGCGTCACCACTGACTCGTGCTCCTCCAGCCGGCTGCACAGCGCCTTGGCGGCGGGCAGATCCTCGGCACAATAGATACCGCCGAGCAACGCATGCAGGTTCCATGGAGAATGGACCTGATCGACCAACATCACAAACGGTCGCTCCGGCATCGCGGGTGCCGGGCTGCGCGTCTCGAAGATCGCCAGCGATTCGCCGGAGACCGCATCGAGCTGGGTGAGGAGCGGCTGCGCATCATCGAGGCAGACTGCTTCGAGATAGAGACCCAGGACCATTTCCACCGCGCTTTCCCAGGCCGGCTGGACTTCCAAATGCTGTGCCAACCGTGGCGCAGAATGCAAAGAAAACTCCTCCAGCCATTTGGTCAGGGCAGTTCGATCTTTGCCCATGGCATGGTGCTGGAGCAATTCCAAAGATGTTATCTTGCCCTGGTTCTGTTGCAGCTCCGAGCGGACCCTGTTTAATTCATCGTGATAATCCCTGGCCTGCTGCCGATGCTTCACGACGCTTCGATTCAGTGTGTCCAATTGCTGCTGATTTTCAGCGTGCTCCGCCTCGAGCGCGGCGATCGCCTGTCCCAGCATCGGATTATCCAGGTCCAGTTGCTGATCCGCCAAATCGCTGCGTTCGGACTCGAGCCGTTCGAGCCTCTGCTCCAGCTGCCGCCCCTGCTCTTCCATCTGCTGGATGCGTGCGCGTTGGACCTCGACCTGTTCTTTGCGTTGCGCCGATCGACTCTTGTAACTGCCCCATTCTTTTTGCCAAGCCTCTCGTTTTCGAAGCATCTCCTGTTGCATCTCGAGGCTTTCCGCCTCCAACGCCTGCGCTTCTTCCAGTTCGGCTTTGATTTTCTCCTGCTCCTGTTGGATATCCTCGAGCTGCTGCGTATCGTGCTCGAGGTTCGCACGCGTTTGTTCGGTATCGGTGCGCAATCGCCCCAATTCGTCCGCCAACTCCTGTTGGGACATTCTTGCGTGTTTGATCGTCTGCTCGATTCTGCTGATATCCGCAACCAGCGCATAGTAAGTGCCCTGAGTCTCGTTTAACTCGCGCTGCAACTGCTTATGCTGTTCTCTGGCCTCAGCGATCTGTTCATCGAGACGATTCTGTTCCTCCAGCAATCGATCGTGAGCGCTCTGGAGCGTTGCAATCCGGCTATCGTGGTCACGAAGACTCTGATCGTAGGAACGCCAACGCATCGCCAGCAACTCCTGTTTGAACCGACGCTCCTCTTTTTTCAAAGCGAGGTATTTTTCCGCTTTCGTTGCCTGCGCTTTCAGATGTTTGAACTGCTTGCCCACCTCATCACGGAGATCCTCCAGCCGGGCAAGGTTTTCCCGCGTATGGCCCATCCGCAGTTCGGTTTCATGGCGCCGTTCCTTATACTTCGAAATGCCCGCCGCTTCTTCGATGAAAACCCGAAGATCTTCCGGTTTGGCTTCGATCAGGCGGGAAATCGTTCCCTGCTCGATGATGGCGTAGCTGCGTGGACCCAGCCCTGTACCGAGAAAAATATCGGTGATATCCTTGCGACGGCAGCGCGATCCGTTCAGCGAATAGACGGACAGTCCATCCCGCGACACCTGCCGCTTGATGGAGATGGAGCTGTATTTCGCAAATTCACCGCCGCACCGCCCCTCACGATTGTCGAAAAGAAGCTCGACCGACGCGAGACCAACCGGTTTCCTTGTCGACGAACCATTGAAAATCACATCGGCCATGGTGCCGCCGCGCAGATGCTTGGCGGAACTTTCCCCCATCACCCACCGCACCGCGTCGATAATGTTCGATTTACCGCAGCCATTCGGCCCGACGATCGCTACGAGGCTGCCGGGAATGGGAATCGTGGTCGGATCGATAAACGACTTAAAACCGGCCAGTTTGATTTTTTCCAGTCGCATTGCTGGTAAGATAATAATTTGACGGCATTGATTTAAACAAACAGGTCAAACACTCTGAATCAGCGTATTGAGCCTGTTCTCTATTTTTGGCAACAACCCTTTAATCTCAACTTATGTCAACGCAGCCGACTAAAACCCTGGAAACCTTCGACAACCCAACGCCTGGCCGGGACTATACGATACGCATGGAAATTCCGGAATTTACCTGTTTATGTCCCAAGACCGGACAGCCCGACTTTGCCACCATTACGATTGAATACGTAGCCGATGCGCTCTGTCTAGAGCTGAAAGCACTCAAACTCTATATGTGGTCCTTCCGGAATGAAGGCGCTTTTCACGAGGCGGTGACCAATCAGATCCTCGACGACCTCATCAAAGCCTGTCGGCCCAATTTTATGCGCATTGAAGCAGAATTCAACGTGCGCGGAGGCATTTATACCACAATTGTCGCCGAACATCGAAACAAAGACTGGGAGGCGCCCGAGGTGGTTGCGCTGCCGTAAATCGGTTGCGTGAGAAATCGAAAGAGCCGGTTGGAAGTATCCTGTTCCAGTCAAGCGGATTGACAACGCCTACCGAATTCATCTCTTGCGGCCATCGAGGCACTTCCCGAAGCGGAATTATCTTTCATCGATCAACATCTCCAACGCCAACTCCGCCATCCTCTCCGACCCGCCGCCGGTTCCGAGCTTTTCCTTGACCGTGCGCAGCGCCTGCCGCATCGAATCGGCATAATTGCGGTCGGTCAGGACCCGTTCGATTTCCGGGGCAATTCGCTCGGGCTTGGCTTCGTGCTGAATGAATTCCTGAACGATGCGGCGCCCGGCGACGATGTTGGGCAGACCGATGTAAGGCACCCGGATCAACATCCGGCCGATGAGATAGGTCAAGGGAGCGAGCCGATAGATAACGGCCATCGGCACACCCATCAAAGCAATTTCCAGGGTGGCCGTACCGGATGTGGTGATTATGGCATCGCAGCATTGAAGAACGTCGTAGGTCTCTCCCTTGACCACTTTGACCGGTTGACGGGAACCCTGTAGATGGGTGCCAAGCGCTTCATCGCTGACCGAATCGGCCTGCAGCAGTACGAATTGGATGTCGGGAAAGCGCTTCATCAGCCGCTCGGCGGTTGCCAGCATGACCGGCAGCAGCCGTTTGATCTCGTTCGCGCGGCTGCCCGGCAGCAGCCCGACGACCGGCCCACCGGCATTCAGCCGCAACCGTTTCATCACGCTCCGCCGGCTTTCGGTGGGGTGCACTTTTTCAGCCAAAGGATGACCGACAAAGCGGACAGGAATGCCCTCCCGTTCATAATAAGGCACTTCAAAGGGAAAGATGACCGCCATCCTATCGATGACTTTCCCGTACTTCTTGACGCGGCCCGGACGCCAAGCCCAGATCTGGGGGCTGATATAGAAGAGCACCTTGACGCCGCAGTTCGTGGCTTTTTTCGCCAGCTTGAAGTTGAACTCTTTGTAATCGACGCAGATCAACAGATCGGGCTTTTCCTCGCGGACGATCGTCTGCATTAATGTGAGCGCCCGCTTGATATCGCCGTAATGTCTGAGCACTTCGACGAGGCCGATCACGCCGATGTCGGAGGAGTCATAGCGAATATCGATGCCCGCCTCGGCCATTTTCCGTCCTCCCATGCCGATGCCCCGCACATCCGGCAGACGTTTTTTCAACTCCAGAAACAGACTGGCTGCATGCCGATCCCCGGACGCTTCACCGGCGACCAGCATGACAGTCTTCAATGAAAGGTTTAGCCTATTCACAGTATCATCAAGTCATTGAAATATTGAACTTTTGTAGGTTTGGCAAAGCGCAGCGTGCCCAACAAAGGCCCTGTCTCAACGAAAAACACGCCTGATCACATCAATGATCGTGCCGATATCGGCCTCTTCCAGTTCCGGATAGATCGGCAACGACAGGCAGCGCGCGGCAACGTGTTCGGCGACCGGCAGAGCAAGGCCCGCACACTGTTCGGCGAAAACCTTCTGCTTGTGCAGCGGAACAGGATAATAAATCGCCGAGGCGATATCGGCTGCCAGGAGAGCCTTCATGACTGCGTCGCGGCGTTCGGAGAGCAGGGTATATTGATGGTAGACGTGCACCCCGATGCCATCTTCATGGGGTGCCGTGACCGGGAGATCCGCCAGCCCTTCGGAATAGAGGTGCGCCACATACCGCCGCCGGCGGTTGTAGTCGTCTATCCGCCTCAATTTGATGCGCAGGATGACCGCCTGCATCTCATCGAGACGGCTGTTGTAGCCGATCACATCGTGCTGGTAGCGCCTGTTCGAACCGTGGTTGCGCAGCGTTTTGATCTGTTCGGCAACTCGCTCCGAACCGGTCGTCACCAACCCCCCGTCACCGAAAGCGCCCAGATTTTTGCTGGGGAAAAAACTGAAGCCGGCGCTGTCGCCGAAACTGCCTGTCTGTTTGCCGTCAATGGAGGCCCCGAATGACTGCGCGCAATCTTCGATCAGTTTGAGTCGATTTCGCTCGCAAAGGGCCTGCATGCGCGCCATGTCGGCCGGCTGACCGAACAGGTGAACCGGCATGACCGCTTTTGTCTTGGGTGTAATCGCTTGTTCGATCGCGGCAGGCGAGATATTGAAGCTGTTCGGGTCGATGTCGACAAAAACCGGCGTCGCGCCGACGTAGCGTATGGCTTCGGCGGTGGCGATAAAAGTGAATGGCGTCGTAATGACTTCGTCACCCGGGCCGACGCCCTCCGCGATCAATGCCAGATGCAGCGCATCGGTCCCGGAAGCGACGCCGATGGCATGCTTGACACCGAGATAACGCGCAGCCTCCTGCTCGAAGGCTTGGCACTCAGGGCCGAGGATAAAACGGCACTCATCGAGCACCGCCTCCAGCCCCTGACTGATTTCGTCTTTGATCTCCAGGTACTGCTGCTTCAGGTTGACCATCGGAATCATTTCGGTGCTCCGGTTTGCTTGATGGGGTTGCTAATGTCCTTTCTCCTGTAAAGGCTGGTGCGCGCGGTGCACCCTAGAAGTCGTGGCATTCGATCGGTCAAGGATTCAACAACTGCGAGATTTCGATGGCCGTCGCCAGTGCCCGTCTTCCTGCGCGTCCCGATACCAGAGGCTCCCGCCTTTCCCGGATGCATCCAATAAAATGTTTGATCTCCTCCAGCAGCGCATCGCCGCTTTCGAAGACCGATTCTTCGGTTTCGATCTCGGGAATTCCGGGAAACATCTCTTTCGTACCGGTTTTGTGGCGGACCAGCACGCGGTTCTGGAAATCGATCGAGATATAGGCGTTCGGTCTGAACAGACGCATCTTGCGCTCCGTCTTCATACTGACCCGGCTGGCGGTCACATTGGCGACCGCGCCGTTCTTGAAGGTGATTCTGGCATTGGCGATGTCGAGCTCGTCGGTGAGCACCGGCGTGCCGCTGGCGTCGATGCGCTCGACCTCCGATCCCATCATATCGAGAATGATGTCGATGTCGTGGATCATCAAGTCCAGCACCACGCTGACATCGGTCGCGCGCGGATTGAACGGCGACAAACGATGCGATTCGATAAACAGAGGCGGCTCTTCGGCGAGTCCCAGTCCGAGCACCGCAGCATTGAATCGCTCAAGATGGCCCACCTGCAGAATACGCTGATTCCGGTCGGCGATGCGGATCAGATCATCGGCCTCCTCCACCGTGACCGTGATCGGCTTTTCCACCAGAACATGTGCGCCGGCATCGAGGAAATCGTGTGAAACCGCGTGATGCAGGCTGGTCGGCACGACAATGCTCACCGCATCGACCTCTCCCAGAAGTTCGTGATAATCCAGAAGCGCCCGCACCCCATGACGATCGCCAATCGTCCGCGCCGTTGCTTCGTCGGCATCCACGACCGCAACCAGCTCGCAGTCATCGAGCGCCGCATATTTTTCGGCATGGAACTTACCCAGGTAACCGGCCCCGATCACGGCGCATCGCACTGGTTTCATCCGGCCCCCCGTTCGCTTTTTCTCGTTCCCAGGAACGAACTGATCCCGCGTTTCGATTCGGCCGACAACCAACGCTTCAGTTCGATGATTTCCGGCGTTTCGGCCAGATCGTCGATCGACTCCCGATTTTTGAGGCGTCGAAATGCGGCCGAGAGCACTTTGTATCGCTTGCCGACGATACCGGCCCGTTTCAGACCGACCACGTTCAATCGATAATGCCGGGCCGGGCTGTCCATCACCATGGTATACGGTAGCACGTCCTGAAGCACTCCCATGGTTCCCGACACCATGACCAACGAGCCGATCCGGCAATACTGGTGCACCATGGCGCCGCCGCCGAGGAACACCTTGTTCCCCACTTCGGTATGTCCGCCGATAGCAGCATTGCTGGCGAAGATCGTTTCGTCGCCGACTCGGCAGTCATGGGCCACATGGCTGTTGTTCATGAAGTAGCATCCGGAACCGATATGCGTCGCCGAGTTGGGTTTGGTCGCCCGATTGATGGTGACCCCTTCCCGGAACACAGTGCGATCACCGATCGAAACAAAGGTGGTCGTGTCGGCATCGAAGCTGATGTCCTGCGGCAATCCCCCGATCACCACATGTGGATGCACCCGACTGTGTTCTCCCATCGTCACATAGCGATGAATCACCGCATGCGCCTCGATGGTGGAATAGGCACCGATTTTGACATCGTCTTCAATGACAGCATACGGCCCGACAGTTGCGCCGATGCCCAGTCGAGCGCCTGATGCAACCTGTGCGGTTGGATGGATGGTGGTTTTGCTCATGACAACGTCATCCTCTCGGATGACACCGGGCGTGCAGATCTTTCAGGCGTTCGCGCGCAATATGCGTATAGATTTGGGTGGTCGACAAATCACTATGGCCGAGCAGCAGCTGCACCACACGCAGATCGGCTCCGTGATTGAGCAGATGGGTGGCGAAAGCGTGCCGCAACGTGTGCGGCGACAATGGCTTGTTGATCCCGGCTTTCTTGGCGTAGCGTTTGATGATATGCCAAAACGCCTGCCGGGTCATCGCGCCGGCCCGCCGGGTCACGAAAAGATCATCCGTCTGCCGCTGCCCCAAAATCTCTTTGCGGGCGTTGTTCTTATAAGACTCCAGCCAGGTTACCGCCTCTTCACCCATCGGGATGAGCCGGTCTTTGTCCCCTTTGCCGACGACACGAATGGCACCCTGGCGAAAGTTGATCTGCTCGATGCGCAGGCTGACCAATTCGGAGACTCGCAACCCGGTCGCATACAGCAGTTCCAGCATTGCGCGGTCGCGCAAACCAAGGAGGTTCGAGCAATCGGGCGCAGCCAGCAACTGTTCGACGTCCTGTTCGCTCAAGGTGGCAGGCAACCGCTTGCCCACATGCGGTGCTTCAATCCGTGCGCAGGGGTCTTCCGCCATGGCGCCATGGCGGACCAGGAAGGTAAAAAACCGGCGAAGGCTCGACAACAGTCGGGCGCTGGAACGGGCGCTGGACCCTTGTTGAAACTTTACCGCAAGATAGGTCGACACATCGGCCGCCTGAGTATCCAACAGGCTTTTGTGCTTCAGCCATGAAGCGAATTGTTTCAGATCACTGCCGTAGGCTTTCAGCGTATTGTCGCTCAACCCCTGTTCCATCCATAATGTATCCTGGAACTGTTCGATCAACGTTTCCGAGTCGGTTTCCATCGCCGCTGAAATTTATAACGTGACGCCTTCATGCGCCAGCAGCCACCGCTTGATATCCATTCTGGTACCGGCAGTCTCTCCGGCAAAACCGCCCAATCCGTCGGCCGCGACGACCCGATGGCAGGGAATGATGATGGGCAGCGGATTCGCCCGGCACGCGGCGCCGACAGCCCGCGCCCCGCTGGACAATTGATGCGCAAGTGCCCCATACGTTTGCACCTGGCCCGCTTGTATTCGCGTCAACTCTTCCCAGATTCGCCGCCGATAACCGCTCCCCCGGCTGATCAACGGCACGGTGAATTGCCAGGCTGGATTGCGGAAATAGGCTTCCAACTGGCGGGTCACCGTCGCCAGGAACGGGTCTGAAGGCGCTTGATCGGGTTCATTTTCATCAAGGAATTCAATCGCATGCACGGCATTACCCATCACGGCGATCCTCAGTTTACCGAAAGGAGCAGCGATGACCGCATGGGCCGCCTCCGAAGAGACCGGAAAAACCCAGTTCATCCTGCTGAAGCAGCCGGCCTTTTAAGGGGCTTAATTATTTAGCTCCGATGCAAAAAAGCAGGCTAAATCTTTTCCTTGATGCGAGCTGCCTTGCCTGACCGATCGCGCAGATAATACAATTTGGCCCGCCGAACATCACCGCGGCGTTTGACTCGGATCTCCTGGATCATCGGGCTGTAGGCCTGAAAGACGCGCTCGACGCCCTCACCGTGCGAAATTTTCCGCACCGTAAACGACGAATTGAGCCCGCGATTCCTTTTTGCGATCACGACGCCTTCGAATGCCTGCAGCCGTTCCCTGCTGCCTTCCTTTACCTTGACTTGAACGACGACGGTGTCGCCGGGGCTGAATTCCGGGAGCTCCCGGGTCATCTGCTCCGCTTCGAGTTCTTTAATGATGTTGCTCACTGTTTAACCTCCTTCCACGTGTTGGTTGATAAATTCTTCGAGCAGTTTTCTCTCTTCTGCGCTGAGTGTGGCGTCGTTCAATAGATCGGGACGTCGCAGCCAGGTCTTGCCAAGCGCCTGCTTCGTACGCCAGCGTTGGATCGCTCGATGATCGCCGCTCAGCAGAACCTCAGGCACCGTCATCCCGTCAATTGCAGCCGGCCGCGTGTAATGTGGGAAGTCGAGCAAGCCATGCATGTGGGAGTCCTGCCGGGCCGATTCGGCTTGCCCGAGTACGTCCGGCAGCAAACGGGTGACGGCATCGATCACAATGAGCGCCGCCAACTCGCCGCCGCTCAGCACATAATCGCCGACCGACCACTCTTCATCGACCTCCGAATCAACCAGCCGTTGATCGATCCCTTCGTAGCGTCCGGCCAGCAGAATCATCCGCTCCGAAGCAGCGAAACGATTCATAGCGTCTTGGGTCAACCGCTTGCCCTGCGGGCTCAAAAAGACCACCCGTGCGGGCATCGGTGAGCCGGCCCGAGCGGCCCGTATCGCATCACGCACCGGCTCGACTTTCATCACCATGCCCGGACCACCGCCGTACGGGCGGTCATCGACGGTGTGGCGCCTGTCCTGCGTATAGTCTCTGGGATTCCAGACAACCAGGTCGACGATGCCCCGCTGAATCGCGCTGCCGGTCACTCCGTAGCCGGCCGCATCCCTGACCATCTCCGGGAACAACGTGATGACATCGAATCGCATCATGCCGTCACGGCCGGGTCAAAAATCGGGATTCCAATCGACGTGCATCGTTCCGGCAGCCAGATCGATATGCTCGACAACCTCGTTCAAAACAAAAGGGATCAGCCGCTCCCGCTCGCCGTCGACCACCAACACATCATTGGCGCCCGTTTCGATGATCGATTTCACGCTCCCGAGTTCCTGACCGGAACGCGTGTACACTTTGAGGCCGACCAGATCGCTCCAATAAAATTGGTTCGCCGGCAACGGCAACAACTGCTCGCGCGCGATCGAAATTCGGGCGCCGCACAGCTTCCCAGCCTCTTCTCTGGACTGGATGCCTTGCAGATGCGCGATGATCCCTTTGCCGTGACACTGCCCTTCCGTGAACATGAAAGCCGTACGTTCTCCGTTCAAATCCAGGTACCACGGGGAATAATTCAATATATTTTCCCGCGGGTCCGTATAGGAGAACACTTTGATCCAGCCTTTGATTCCGAAAACCCCGGAAACGGCACCGACATCAACGCAGCACCGGTCGACTGCCATCGGCTTATTCGGGTCGCGCTCTATTCAGCCGCCGCCGATACTTTTTTGGCCTTGGCGTTCTGCTTGATCAACTGGGCGACACGATCGCTCGTTTGCGCGCCGTGAGATTTCCAATAAACGATGCGTTCATCATTCAGCCGCAATCGTTCCTCCCCTCCACGGGCAGCAGGATTGAAAAAACCGAGTCGTTCGATATACCGGCCATCACGCCGGCTTCTGCTGTCGGCAGCCACGATATGGTAAAACGGGTTGTCTTTGGCCCCCGCTCTGGAAAGACGAATTCTAACCATTTGTTCCTGTTCCAAGTCGAAAAATAAACTTTGCCATTTTACGCGAATTACGAAAAATGTGAAGACGTTTTTGCGCTGGCGCTTGTCAGGCCTACGCTTGTTTCTCCGGCGAGAGGTCGAAATAAGGACGGAACCATCGCTTCAGAAGGCTTGAGCTGCCCGGCCGTTCGTTCAAAACGGCATGCCACCCCGAAAATTGCCTTGCATTCCCCGCATCATGTTGGCCATGTTCCCTTTTTTGAACTTTTTCATGACCTTCTGCATCTGTTTGAACTGTTTCAGCAAGCGATTGATATCCTGAATCGTCGTGCCGGAACCTTGAGCGATCCGACGCTTTCTCGATCCGTTGAGAACGGTGATGGGAGCACGCCGCTCCTGCGGCGTCATCGAATTGATGATTGCAATCTGCTGCGGAATCGCTTTATTGTTATTGGCCTGATCGCGCACATTTTGAGGAACGTTCGCCATTCCCGGAATCTTGTCCATCATAGAGCCGATTCCGCCCATGTTGATCATCTGCTGCAGCTGATCGCGCAGATCGTCCAGATCGAAAGCCTTTCCTTTGGTCAGTTTCCTGGCCAGTTTTTCGGCTTTTTTCTTGTCGGTTTTTCGTTCGACCTCCTCGATCAGACTGAGCATGTCGCCCATGCCAAGAATCCGCGAGGCGATTCGGTCGGGATGGAACAGCTCCAAGGCATCCATTTTTTCACCTACGCCCATGAATTTAATGGGCTTGCCGGTCACATGGCGAATGGACAATGCTGCGCCACCGCGCGCATCACCGTCGGCTTTGGTCAGGATCACACCGCTCAGAGGCAGAGCGTCATGAAAGGCCTTGGCGGTATTGGCTGCATCCTGTCCGGTCATGCTGTCCACGACGAACAGCGTTTCTATCGGATCGACGGCGGCGTGCAGCTGCTTGATTTCGCCCATCATTTCATCATCGATGTGAAGCCGCCCTGCGGTATCGATGATCAAAACATCGAGAAAGCGCTTGCCGGCATCCGCCACCGCCTGCCTGGCGATATCGATAGGATTCTGGGAAACGTCACTGGCAAAAAACTCGATCGAGAGATCGTCCGCCAACGTTTTCAACTGTTCGATTGCGGCCGGCCGATAGACGTCGGCGCTCACCACACCGACTTTTTTCTTTTCGTTTTCCTTCAGCCAGCGGGCCAGTTTTGCAACGGTCGTCGTTTTGCCCGACCCCTGCAACCCCGCCATCAGAATCACCGCCGGCGGGTTGGTCGCCAGATTGAGTCCTTCGTTCGCCTCCCCCATCACCTTGACAAGTTCGCTCTGAACGATTTTAATCAGCGCTTGCCCCGGACTCAGGCTGGTCTGAACCTCCTGCCCCAATGCACGCTCTTTTACCCGGTCGATAAAGTCACGCACAACAGGAAGCGCAACATCCGCTTCGAGCAGCGCCATGCGGACTTCACGCAGTGTCTCCTTGATATTGGCTTCGGTAAGTCGGCCCTGACCCCGAATCTTCTTCAAAGATTTATTTAAACGTTCACTTAGATTGTCAAACATCGTGTTCTATCACCTTCATTTCGGATTCTGAATAAAAGCGGATATCATGCATTTTACTCTTTTCACGAGCTTCGCTGTTGCATTCTATCTGATCGCAACAGCGCTGATCATAAAGTCTCTCAATACCGAGCATCGATCGGTGCAGGGGAAATCCCAGGTCTGGCCACGCTCTTTCAGCCTGGCGGGAGTGGCGGCTTTATTTCACGCCCTTTCACTCGCCGATACATTCTGGACGCCAAGTGGAATCAATTTCAATTTTTTCAGCACCGGTGCGCTGGTCGTGCTCATTGTCGTTCTGCTTTTGCTCGCGGCTGCACTGACGAAACCGGTCGAGAAGCTGGGGCTGGTCATTTTTCCACTCGCGGCATTGAGCCTGGCGCTCAAGGCAGCCATGCCCGGCAAGGCGCACTGGCTGCATAATCTATCCCCCGGAATGGAAACCCATATTCTGGTATCGATACTTGCCTACAGCCTGCTGAATATTGCAGCGGTTCAGGCGATATTGCTCGCACTGCAGGACTGGCAGCTGCGCCATCATCGTCCGAACCGACTGATCCGCTCGCTTCCTCCCCTGCAAACCATGGAATCGCTGCTGTTCCAGATGATCGGCATCGGTTTTGTTTTGTTGACCGCGTCCTTGCTGAGCGGCTTCCTGTTTCTCGATGATCTGTTTGCACAGCACCTGGTGCACAAGACCGTCTTGTCGATCCTCGCCTGGATGGTTTTTGCAGTGCTCCTTTGGGGACGAGTGCGCTACGGCTGGCGCGGCCAGACCGCCATTCGCTGGACAATCAGCGGCTTCGTGGCGCTTATGCTCGCCTATTTCGGCAGCAAGCTGGTGCTGGAACTGATTTTGGAAAGGGTTTAGTTCTGCTCACGTCTTCGACAGCCGAATTCATCTACCGGCAATTCTAAATGTAAGGTCGCGCATCCGTAATGGTTGCTCTTCGCTACTCGGACCACGAACGATGCAATCATTTAGCCGAGTGGTGCGCACGGCGCACCCTACGGTTAACACCGCAACGTAAACTGGCGGTAGGGTTAGGGTGGAGGCAATCTGAATGATTATACCGGTTCAGCCCACCGTCTCTGCCCGGACGGATCAAAAATTCCTGGGATCTCTCCTATACTTTAGCTTTGCAGCGTTTGCATCCGGCAAAATTCTTCGAACATAAACCGTGAACCTCAAAGATTATATCACCTACCTGCTTCCGAAAGTTGTTCTGTTCAAGGCTGTCAGGAACAACCTGGTGAAGCCGGTCACGCCGATCATCCTGAATTTTTCGATTACCGCCGCCTGCCAGTCCAAGTGCAAGACATGCAATATCGGCATGAAGTGGCTGGAAAATCCAGCTCGCAGCCGGCAGGATTTGAGTCTCGATGAAATCGAACGGATCTTCAAGAACATCGGCCCGATCTACTTTTTCAATATCAGCGGCGGCGAGCCGTTTCTGCGCAAAGATATTGCCGACATCATCGAACTGGCGTGCCGGCATCTCAAGCCACGGTTCATTCATTCACCGACCAATGCAATCACATCGGAACAGGTCCAAGATCGCGTCCGTCAAAGCCTGAACATCATCCATCGCTACGACCCATCGATTCAGTTTACGGTGAAACCATCGATCGACGGCATCGGCGCCGTTCACGACGAAGTGCGCGGTGTCAAAGGAAATTTCAAGCGGCTGGAGAAAACCATCGGCCACCTCAAAGAGATCGAAAAGGAGTTCGATAATTTTCATCTCGAACTGGGCACCGTCATTTCCAACTTCAACAAGGAGCATCTGTCGGAACTGGAAGACTACGTCCATTCGCTCGGCGTGCAAAGTTATCGCAACGAGATCGCGGAGCAGAGAGCGGAATTTTTCAATGTCGGAGAGGATATTACGCCCGATGCCGATACCTATAAAACGATCATCGAGGAATTCTCCAACAAGATCAGAAACAGCATGAAGAAAAAACGAAGGCTCGCACGCGTGACCGAATCGATGCGCCTCGTATACTACGAACTGGTGGTAAAAATATTGCAGGAACGCAGGCAAATCATACCTTGCCTGGGTGGCATCTCGAATGCGCACATCAACTACGATGGCCAGGTCTGGCCCTGCGCCGTCCTGGCCTATGACCAGCCGATGGATTTTTTGCGGGATTTCGATTACGATTTTAAAAGGCTCTGGCAATCGCATCAGGCAAACCAGGTCAGACGATACATAAAAGACGGCAACTGCGCATGCCCTCTGGCAAACCAATGGTATTCCAATATTTTGAGCAGCCCGAAGTATATGTTGAAAACGGTTTTCAATATTTTCAGGTATGGGTGAACAGAAAACTTCTACGCAAGCAACAAGCCTTTTCCGAAACGTAGGTTGGGCAAAGCGCAGCGTGCCCAACATACCCACGCGATTAACAAAAGTGCGAAAACCGTAATATTCCTCATGCAATACCGCAGATCAAAACAGCAAGGCGGCAGCTATTTTTTCACCGTTGTCACCTATCAACGGCACAACATTCTTACCGACAAGAGGAATATTGATCGGTTAAGAACGGCGTTCAAACGGGAAATCGAAAAATATCCATTTGATATCGATGCAATCGTTATCCTGCCTGATCATCTACACACGATTTGGACACTGCCCGAAAAAGATTGTGACTTTGCTGGCCGATTAAGCCGAATAAAACGCTATTTCAGTGTAGGCTGTGTTAACACGCGACAGACATTATCCATTTCCCGCATGAGAAAACGGGAAAAAGCAGTTTGGCAACGAAGGTTTTGGGAACACACAATTCGAGATGAGCACGATTGGCAACGGCACATGGATTACATTTATTTCAACCCTGTGAAACACGGTTATGTAACGGTGCCTAGCGAATGGCCTTATAGCTCATTGGAACGATGCATACAAAAAGGGTGGTATGAAAAAGGTTGGGGTAGATCGGAGCCCGAAAATATCAAAAACGTTGACTATGAATAATACGATCATGTTGTGTTGGTTAGGGTTCGGAGCGGCAGCGACACATCCAGCGGTGTGCGGAGAAATGTTGGGCACGCTGCGCTTTGCCCAACCTACGCGGATCGATAGTATGTACTGGCAACGCCGATTTCGAAGGGTGAATTGCTGCCGCCGACCAACTGAAGGAACTGAACAATGACAACAGATCACGCCGCCGCGCCCTCCATTGCGGTTCTCGGCTCCTTTCCCCCGCTGCGCGCCATCAGCGGTTACTGCGTCGAATTCGCTTTGGCGCTGGCTGATTATGCGCCGATCCGGTTCCTTTCGTTCAAAACAATCTACCCGGCGTTCCTTTACCCGGGTGGGGGATTGAAGGATGACCAAAGCTTTCCCAAGGCGACCCATCCCGCGCTCGAGGTATCGAGAAAAATCACCTGGTACAACCCGTTCGGCTGGCTCAAAGAGGGGTTCTCCATCCAGGCCGAGCTGCTCCACGCCCAATGGTGGAGCCTGCCGCTGGCGCCGATCTATATCGTCATCTGTCTCTGTTTCAGAGTGCGGGGAAAGCCTGTCGTCATGACGGTGCACAACGTCACCGCCCATGAGCAGTCGAAACTTTTCCCCTTGCTGGCGGGGTTGCTGTTTCGAACGGCGAACCATTTCATCGTCCATACGCAGCAGAATAAGGCGAGCCTGAGCACCCATTACGCCGTTCCGCTTGAGAAGATCAGCGTTATCCCGCACGGCACGCTCGATCTCTTCGTGGCCGGAGAGGAAAACCGGAATCTGTCGAGAAAAATGCTTGGCTTTTCCGAGACGCACCGGGTCGTATTGCTGTTCGGTGCAATCCGACTCTATAAAGGGGTCGATACGACCTTGCTCGCTTTCTCCAAAATTGCCGACAAAGTCCCGGAAGCCCGCCTGCTCATTGCGGGAAAAGCCTGGATCGACTGGGCGCCCTACGAACAGCTGATCGAAACGCTGGAGATTAAGGAGAGAGTGCACTGCCACCTGGACTATGTGCCGTCCGACGAAGTGGCACGATACTTCGAAGCCGCCGACCTGGTCGTGCTGCCCTACCACCATTTCGACAGCCAAAGCGGCGTCGGATCGGCGGCACTGGCGTTCGACAAACCTTTGATCGTCAGCGATGTCGGCGGGCTTCCGGATCTGGTCAAGGACAAATCCTTCGTGGTGCCGCCGCAACAGCCCGACGCGCTGGCCGATGCGATGCTGCGGTCACTCGGCAAACCGGGACAGCTCGAGCACATGCAGGCCGAATCCAGGGAATTGGCCGAAGAGATGAGTTGGCGTTCCATCGCGCAAACAACGCTGGCGCTCTATCGCCGCTTGTTGGCAGCGCCTTCATCCGGGAGGCAATAAAAACCAGTGCGTTATCTGATCACCGGAGCAACAGGATTTTTGGGGCCTTATCTCGTCCGCCGTTTGGCCGCGGATGGCAGTCAATGTCGCTGCCTCGTCCGCGGCGGCAGCGACACCACAAAGCTTGAAGAGTACGGCGCGGAGACGGTCGTCGGCGATATCACCCAGCCGGAGACGCTGGCCGGTCTCGCCGACGATGTCGACTGCCTGCTGCACATGGCGACGCTCGGTCACATGAACAACTTCACCGTGACCGAAAAGATGTTCGAGCAGATCAATGCCATGGGTACGATCAACATCATGACCGAAGTGCTGCGCGCCGGCGTTCCCAAGGTAGTTCACTGCAGCTCGGTCGCAGCGATGGGCATCTGCCAGGATAATCCCGCCACCGAACAGTCGATCTGCAACCCTCACCATCCCTATGGACGCAGCAAACTGCGTGCAGAAAAAGAAGTGCTGCGCCTGGTCGAAGAGCAAGGGCTGCCTGCCACCATCGTCCGCTTCTCCATGATTTACGGCCCCGGCGATCCGCGGGATATATTGAAACTGACCCGAATGGCGAAAAAAGGGCTGTGGCCGACCATCGGCAGCCGGCCCAAGCTGACGCCGCTCATTCATGCCGACGATGCCGTGCAGGGATTGCTGCTGGCCGCCGAAAAAGGAAAATCCGGTGAAATCTATCTCATCACCAATCAACAGTCCGAGCCTTTCGACCGGCTGCGGCGCATCATACTGAAGGGGCTTGGGGTTTGGCGTCCACCGATCTACGTTCCTGAATGGGCCGCGCTTGGTTTGGCATCGGCCGTGGAACGATCCTTTTCGTTTGTCGGAAAGCAGCCGCCGGTCGCCCGGAAAAATATCGAATCGACCCTGGCCGACCGGGTGTTTTCGACCGAAAAGGCCCAGCGGGAGCTTGGCTTCGAGCCGACCGTCGATGTTGAAGCCGGGCTTGAGGAGACTGTTCGGTGGTATCTGGACAACGGGTCGGTCTGAGGGGAACTTAATGGCAGTGACGCAGGAGCGTGGGAACGAGAAATTCCCGGATTTTCAACCATAACCGAAAGTCACCAGCAATTCTAAATGTGGACCGT
>DEII01000009.1:0-9499 GCA_002352385.1 Methylococcaceae bacterium UBA2778
ACCCTGGAATTTTCCAATACGACACCGTTGCCGGCAAAAATCTATGCCAATGAAGGCGTGGCCCAAGTGCTGTTTCTCGGTGCCGATGAACTGTGCGAAGAGTCCTACAAGGACCGCGGCGGAAAATATCAGGGGCAGCGCGGCGTCACCCTGCCGAAAGTGTGAGCGCTGAAATCCACGGTCGGTAAAAAGACAACAGCCTGACTCATGTCCGAACAACCTGAAAAATTCAGCATCCTCATCACCGGCTGCTCCAGCGGCATCGGTGAGACCACCGCCTACGGATTGAAAGAGCGCGGCTACCGGGTGTTCGCCTCGGCCCGACAGACGAAAGATGTCGAGCGGCTGAAAGCGGCCGGCTTTGAAGCGGTGCAACTGGATCTTGCCGACAGCGGGAGCATTCAGGCGGCGGTCGAAGCCGTTGCCGAAGAGACCGGTGGCACACTGGACGCGCTCTTCAACAACGGCGCCTTCGGCCAGCCCGGCGCCGTGGAGGACCTTACCCGCGATATACTGCGCTTCCAATTCGAAACCAACCTGTTCGGCACCCACGAATTGACCAACCACGTGCTCCCTTTGATGCGTCGACAGGGACATGGTAGGATTCTGTACAACAGCTCGGTGTTGGGCTTTGTCGCCGCGAAATACCGCGGCGCCTACAACGCCAGCAAGTTTGCCTTGGAAGGTCTGGTCGATACACTGCGGCTGGAGCTTCACGGGAGCAACATCCATGTCGTGTTGATCGAACCGGGCCCGATCAGCAGCCGGTTTCGCGATAATGCGTTTCGCCTCTTTCAACAGAACATCGACGCCGAGCACAGCGTCCATCGCGAGGCTTATCAAGCGATTGCGAAGCGGCTGCAGCAAGAGGGGCCCGTCGTGCCGTTCACGCTGCCGCCGGAAGCCGTGCTGAAGAAAAGTGATCAACGCTCTGGAAGCACGGGCCCCTAAAATTCGTTATGGGGTCACGGTTCCAACCCATCTTTTTGCCGTTTTGCGGCGAATTCTTCCCTGGCGGGCTCTGGACTGGGTTTTGAGCAGAATATAAAGGTACTCGGGGCGGCGTCATGCGACAGAAAACATTCGATGTGATCGTTGTCGGCGGCGGCCCGGCCGGCGCTTCGGCTGCTTATACGCTGGCAGGCCACGGCATGGGCGTCTGCCTGGTGGATAAAGCCGTCTTCCCGCGCGACAAGTTATGCGGCGGCCTGCTGACCGAACGCAGCCGCAAGGCATTCGACACCGTTTTCAATACCAGCTGGCAGCCGGCGGTCGAGGGTTTTTCGCGAGGCATGCGGTTTTATTACCGGGACCGCTTGCTCAATGAAGTCAAGGATTATACGAACCTGACATGGACGCGCCGGACTCTATTCGACGCCCACCTGGTCGATCTGGCAAAAAGCAACGGTGCCTGCATGCGGCAGGGCGTCGCGGTGAAAGCGGTCGAACCGGAGTCCTGCACCGTGACACTGGCCGACGGCATTCGCATCGAAGCGGATTATTTGATCGGCGCGGACGGCGTCAACAGCATCGTCGCGCAATCGCTGTTCGGCCGGGCCTTCGACAAAAAAACCATCGCTTTCGGCCTGGAAATAGAAGCGCCGCTGGGCGGCCGGCTCCAGGACATCACCGACCCCGAGATCTATTTCGGTGTGGTCAAATGGGGTTACGGCTGGGTGTTTCCCAAGCAAGAGACGCTGACGATCGGGGTTGCCGGGCTATGGAGAAAAAACCGGGACATCAAAAATGCCTTTCGCCGATTCGTCCGGCACCGATGTCATGGGATGCCGCAGGCGAAAATAAAAGGCCAGTACATCCCTTTTGGCGACTATCGCCGCGTGCCGGGACGCGGCAACATATTGCTGTGCGGCGATGCCGCCGGTGTGGTGGAGCCGATCACCGGAGAAGGCATCGCCTATGCCATGCAAAGCGGCTATCTGGCAGCCCGCGCGATCATCGAATCAGCCGCCCGGAGACAACCCGCAGCCGCCTGTCGGTACTATGCAGCAGGCTATGCATCGATTGCCGGCTCACTGCGTTGGGCCAATGCGCTGCGCTACCTCATCTTCCCCAAATGGAGCGAACCGCTCTTTGTCAGCCTGTTGCCAAAAACAAAAAGCGTGCCGCGCAAACATCTGGACCTGATGGCCGCCGATCTTGACTACAACGAATACGCACAGTTTCTCATCAGGAAAACCGGAGGCTTTTTGTTCGACAGCGTAATCAGACGTTCCCCGGGCCAACGGCGCCGGGCTCTGAAATAAAGAGCCATAGCGCATAAAAAAACAATGCGTTATACTGAAAAATTCAGTGACTCTCAATAAGGCGCTTCTTGCGTCGCCCCGGCTTATTGAAAAGCTATGAAAACCGCCTTTTTTCCCGTTGTCATCACAACGGGATGCAAGAGTACACACCATGCGCATGACACATGCGCATTCCATTTCGGCGCTTTGGGCAGCCGAGAAACGACTTGCTGAATAATTACGATACGGAGGATTCCGCCTGTGGCACGAGTGACTGTCGAAGATTGCCTGGACAATGTTGAAAACCGTTTTGAACTGGTCCTTCTGGCGGCCAAACGTGCGCGCCAGCTGGAGAGAGGGACCGCTGAACCGAAGGTCGATTGGGAAAATGACAAGGCGACCGTCGTCGCCTTGCGTGAAATCGCGGCGGGTATCATCACACCGGAAACGCTCTACACTCAAGCGTCATCCGAACCCACGGCCGATAATGCCCCGGATAGCGACGAAGCAGAACCCGCTGAACCGTCTGCGAGCAAAACAGACACCCCTGCGACGGAGTGACCGATAGCACGAGGCGGCCCGCCTCCTTGGTGGACTTGGTCGTTAAGCACGGTTACAATGCATGGAAGGTAGGAGAGGAGGCTGTCCGAGAACAGACTGATCTACTGCGGCCAAGCCTGATTGCCCTCGCTACGATCGCTATTCTCGGACAACCTCCTAGCACTTGAGAGACGATGACACTGCACTCCAATTTCGAGTAATTGATTTTCATCCCGTCCCAATGCCACCAGACATGCGCGCAGAACAAGACCACGGGCGTTTCAGTTCCGCCCCAGCCGAAGTATGCGCGGCAGCTCTGGCTCCGGCCGTAGCAACTGAATCACCCCAGGAAAAACTGCTGCGGCGTTTGTGTGCGATGCTGAGCACGTACACCGATGCCGACCAGATCGAAAAAGTGCGTGAAAGCTTTCGGCTCGCCGATCGAGCCCATCGCGGCCAGTCCCGCAAAAATGGGGAACCGTACATTTGCCACCCGCTCTCTGTCGCTATGATACTGGCCGATATGCGAATGGATTCGAGAGGAATCATGGCGGCTATTTTGCACGATGTCATCGAAGATACCCAGACCTCGAAAGAAGAGATCGCCGAACGATTCGGCGAGCAAGTCGCAGAACTGGTCGATGGCGTCACCAAGCTCACCAAGTTGGGCAACAAATCGCGCGCCGAGACACAAGCCGAAAATGTGCGCAAAATGTTTCTGGCGACGGCGCGTGACCTGCGAGTGATCATGGTCAAACTGGCTGACCGGACCCACAATATGCGCACATTGGCTGCCATGCCGCTGGAGGCAAAAAAGCGTATCGCCACTGAAACGCTGGAAATCTACGCCCCCATCGCCATTCGCCTGGGCATGGACCAAATCCGGCGCGAACTGGAGGATCACGGATTTGCCGCCAAATATCCGATGCGCTACCGCATTCTCGACCGTACAGTCAAAAAAAGACGCGGCCACCGTAAAGAAGTATTGGCCACCATCGAATCGACAATCAAGAAACGCCTGACTCAGGAGGGCCTGCAGTGCCAGGTCATCGGCAGAGAAAAAGATTTATACAGCATCTACCGAAAGATGAAGGAGAAGGGCATCTCATTTTCGGAAGTGTTCGATGTCTACGCTTTCAGAATCGTCGTCGACGAAGTGGGTGACTGTTATCGTGCCTTGGGACTCATGCATGCTCTGTACAAACCCCTGCCGGGACGATTCAAGGACTATATCGCTCTGCCGAAAGCCAACGGCTACCAGTCGCTGCATACCATCCTCGTCGGCCCCTACGGGTTTCCACTGGAGATTCAGATTCGGACCCGCGGTATGCATCGCCAGGCCGAATCCGGCATCGCCGCTCATTGGCTGTACAAGGTCGACGACAGAGAAGCGTCCGACGCACGGGCCCGGGCGCACGAATGGATCAGGGATTTGCTTGAAACCCAGAAAGACGGCGGCAATTCGCAGGACTTCATAGAAAACCTCAAAGTCGACCTGTTTTCACAAGAGGTCTTTGTGTTTACCCCTCGGGGGGATATTGTCAAACTACCCAAAGGCGCGACCATTATCGATTTTGCTTATGCCGTGCATACCGACATCGGCGATTCATGCATTTCGGCAAGGGTGGACAGGCAACTGATGCCGCTGCAGACGCCGCTGGAAAACGGCCAGACCGTCGAAATCATCATGACCGAATGGGCCCGTCCCAATCCGCTGTGGCTGAATCATGCGGCGACCGCCAAGGCCCGTTCGGCGATACGCACTTACTTCAAACATTTCAAGCGGCAGGAAGCCATCGACTTGGGCCGGCGTCTGCTCGAAAAAGAACTCAGCGGTATGACAACGCGTCTGGATGACATCCCCCATTCCCGCTTGGGCGTGTTGCTTAAAGTGCTGGATTATTCCTCCCTCGAACAACTGCTGGAAGACATTGGTTTGGGCAACCGTATGCCGGTGCTGGTAGCGAAGCGCTTATGCCAGGACGATATCAACGCCGGCATCAAGCTGAACGAAAAAGAGCGGGGTTCCAACTCACCGCTTGCCATTAAAGGCACCGAGGGGATGGTCGTCAATCTGGCGAAGTGCTGTCGACCCATCCCCGGCGATCCGATTATCGGTTTTTTCAATCCGGGAAAAGGCATCGCGGTCCACCTCAACGACTGCAAGAATGTCACTGAGATCCGCAAAAGGCCGGTGAATTGGCTGGAACTCGAATGGGACCGAAACGTCGAGGGCGACTTCCTGGTGGAAATCCGCATGGACGTACAGAATCAGCGCGGCACACTGGCTACCATCGCCTCCACCATCTCACGTCTCGATTCGAACATCGAGAATATCCTGCTGAAAAACCAGGACGATCCAATTTCGTCCGATTTCGTGACACTGACCGTGCGCGACCGGATCCATCTCGCGCGGATCATGCGTCAACTCAAAAAGCTGCCGATCGTTTCGAGAATCGCCCGGGTCAGGGCCTGATATCGATCAGAATAAATCAGCAAGAGATCATCAACGTTATAAAAGGCCGAACTCGACGTCCAACGAGGATCATGAAAAAGGAAATCATCAACACCGACAATGCACCTCAAGCCATTGGTACCTATTCACAGGCGGTCAAAGTCTACAATACCGTCTATCTTTCCGGGCAGATCCCTTTGAACCCAATGACGATGACGATGGTTTCCGGTGATATGGAGGCGCAGATCCGGCGCGTATTCGACAATCTCAAGGAGGTTGCCGAAGCGGCCGGGGGCAACCTGTCGGATATTGTCAAACTCAATGTGTTCCTGACCGATCTCGCCCATTTTCCTCTAGTCAACGAACTCATGGCGGAATATTTCCAACCGCCCTATCCTGCGCGCGCCGCGGTTGGCGTCGCCGCCCTGCCCAAAGACGCCGGCGTCGAAATGGATGCCGTCATGATGGTCGATCCGGAATACACCTACTAGGTCGGAGACCGCCCGCGTCGGCGTTTTGGGAGATGTCGCAACAGGCGTTGGCTGGCCACCCGGTCGTTTCTCTCAAAGGCGTCGGCCCGAAAACTGCTCGATGCCTCGAAAAACTGGGCATAAGAACAGTCGAAGATCTGCTTTATCACCTGCCTTTGCGTTATGAAGACCGCACCAGAATTCATCCACTCGGAGCGCTGCATCCGGGCCGGCGGGTATTAGTCGAGGGGCGCATCGAAACGGCGGAAATCATAGCCCGTCGACGTCCCGCGCTGGTGTGCCGAATCGGAGATGGCAGCGGACATTTGCTGGTGCGCTTTTTTCGCTTCACAGCCCGCCAGCGCACAGAACTCGACCGCGGTACGATGCTGCGCTGTTTTGGCGAGGTCCGTTCCGGCTATTCGGGATACGAGATGATCCATCCGGAATATCGCTGTATAAGCGAAGAGCAGGCCGGCATCGTCGGCGGCCGCCTGACGCCGGTCTATCCGCTCACCGAAGGGCTGAACCAAACCACGCTGAGACGGCTGATCACTCAGGCGCTGGAGCTGCTGGACAACAGCGGGCCGAATGAAGCACTGCCGGACTGGATTCCGCCCGCCATCCTAAGCTCGAACCACTATCCACCGCTGCATGAGGCCATTGGTCTGCTGCATGCGCCGGCCGCCGACACAGAACTGGAGGCGATCACCCGCTGGAACCATCCCGCGCAACAGCGGCTGGCATTCGAGGAGTTGCTGGCGCACCATTTGAGCCTGACCCGACGACTGGTCAGGATGCGCTCACGCCGGGCCCCGGTCTGTCAACCGAACCATACTGCCGAGCGCGATTTTCTCTCGGCACTGCCGTTCAGCCTGACGCCGGCGCAGCAGCGCGTCATCGCCGAGATCCAATCCGACTTGTCATCGGGCTCCCCGATGATGCGCCTGGTACAGGGTGATGTCGGCTCCGGAAAGACGGCGGTTGCCGCCTGCTGTGCGCTGTCAGCACTGGCCGCCGGATATCAGGTGGCGGTAATGGCGCCGACGGAACTGCTGGCTGAACAGCACTACCGAAATTTCACCGCCTGGCTGACCCCATTGGGCGTAAACGTGCTCTGTTTGACCGGCAAATATAAGGGGAAACGCCGAACGGAGGCGGTGCAGACGATTCGTCAGGGCGATGTCGGCGTGGCGATTGGAACCCACGCTCTGTTTCAGGAAGAGGTAAACTTTTCGCGGCTGGGATTTGTTATCATTGACGAGCAGCATCGCTTTGGTGTGCATCAACGATCGGCGCTGCGTGCCAAAGGGCTGCACGATGGTTTTTATCCGCATCAGCTCATCATGACCGCCACACCAATTCCACGAACCCTGGCGATGCTCAGTTTTACCGACACGGCCGTTTCGGTGATCGATGAACTGCCGCCCGGGCGCATCCCGGTGCGTACCAGCGTGATGCCGGCAAGCCGGCGGGATGAAGTCATCCAGCGAATCGGTCGATGGGTTCGGGAGGGCCGGCAAGCCTACTGGGTCTGCACTTTGATCGAAGAGTCGGAGATCCTGCAGTGTGAAGCGGCCGAGGAGACGATGAGCAGGCTGGCCGCGGCGCTTCCCGAAATACGGATTGGGTTGCTGCACGGACGCATGCACTCCTCTGAAAAAGAGTCGACGATGGGTGCGTTCATGCAGCACGAAGTCGATGTGCTGATAGCGACCACCGTGATCGAAGTGGGCGTCGACGTACCGAACGCGGACCTCATGATCATCGAAAACCCGGAGCGCTTGGGGCTCTCGCAGCTGCACCAGCTGCGCGGACGGGTCGGCCGAGGCACGAAACAGAGTTTCTGCATGCTGATGTATCAACCGCCCCTGTCTGACATTGCACGGCAACGATTGTCCGTCATTCGTCAATCGAACGATGGCTTTGCAATCGCCGAAGAGGATCTCAAGTTAAGGGGTCCCGGCGAAGTGATGGGTACCCGCCAGACCGGCCGCATCGAGTTACGCATCGCCGATCTGGCCCGGGACAAAGCGCTTCTGCCCGGCGTTCTGGAAGCCGCGGAGTGGATTCAACAGACGCATCCAGAGTGCATCGAACCGATTATTCGACGCTGGCTCGGCGATTCCGCCGGTTACGCAGACGTTTAAAAACCAACCGTTAGCTTTCGCTACTCCTCGAGCCAACCTTCGCATGGTTGATCCGCCAAATTGAAAATTGCTGGAAAAGAGAAAAGAATATTGACTGACAAAAGTTTTCTGTTCAAACGTGAGCCGAATTGGCTGCCTGCCTGGCGCGGCAAACAAGGCAACATTCCATCGACAGCCCGCACCTGGCTTTATGAATCCGCGTCCCTCACGCAGCGTCTGCGCAATACCTGTGGTCATGCCTTTCATGTGCGCCTGCTGCAACAGTGCTGGACGAAACCTTTTCAAGGGGAAGCGAAAACCTTGCGAATAAGGAACGGTCAACATGCGCTGATTCGGGAAGTATTGCTTCGATGTGACCAACAGCCACTTATTTTGGCGCGAACCATTATTCCGTCCAGAACCTTACGTGGCGCCAACCGCCGGTTATCCAATCTGGGCACGCGGCCGTTGGGGGATGTTATTTTTTCCTACCCGGGACTGCAGCGGCTGAGACTGGAAGTCGCACACGTAACGAACAGTGACTGGAACACGGAGTCGATGGCCGACCTCGCGCCGGATTCGGGCGTGTGGGGCAGGCGTACCGTCTACTCGCTGAGCGGCCGCAAACTGCTGGTCTGTGAATTCTTTCTGCCAGCGGTTTTGGCACTGGAGGAACGGCGATGACGGCAAACAAGGCGGCGCTCACTACACTTCTGTCCGACCGCGCCCAACACTACTGGTATTTGATGCGCTTCGACCGGCCGATCGGCATCCTGCTGCTGTTGTGGCCGGCATTATGGGCGCTCTGGATCGCAGGACAGGGACATCCCGACCCCTTGGTCCTGTTCGTCATCGTCGCCGGCGTGATTTTGATGCGGGCGGCCGGCTGCGTGATCAATGACTACGCCGACCGTGAAATCGACCCGCTGGTCGCTCGAACCCGGCAACGGCCGATCGCCGCCAAACAGGTCACGCCGAACGAGGCGCTGGCCCTGTTTGCCATTCTCTGCCTGACAGCATTTGCTCTGGTTCTTCTCCTAAACACTATGACCATCCTGCTGTCGTTCGTCGGTGCCTTTCTGGCCGCTTCCTACCCATTCATGAAGCGTTATACCTACTGGCCGCAGCTTTATCTGGGAATCGCTTTCGGCTGGGCAGTGCCGATGGTATTTGCAGCAGAAACCGAAACCGTTCCAAACGTCGCCTGGCTGCTCTATCTGGCGACGATCCTATGGGCATTGGCTTACGATACCATGTACGGAATGGTGGACCGGGACGATGACCTGAAAATCGGCGTGAAATCGACCGCCATTCTGTTCGGAGATATGGACAGAGTTTTGATCGCGATGATTCAGGTGTTCGTGCTGCTGATCCTGATGGCGGTCGGTACGCGGGCCGGCCTGGGTTGGCCCTATTATCTGGGGCTCAGCGCCGCAGCACTGCTGGCCGGCTATCAGCAGATGCTGATCTTCACTCGGTCGAAGGAAGGCTGCTTCAAGGCCTTTTTGAACAACAACTGGCTCGGCTGCGCGGTGTTCGCAGGGCTCGCCATCGATTATCTTCTGGCATGATGGTTGGGTGCTAAGAGGCTGTCCGAGAATAGCGATCGTAGCGAGGGCGGGACTGATTGAGTCAGACTTTTTGATCATTTGAGGCGAATAG
>DEII01000009.1:9547-34152 GCA_002352385.1 Methylococcaceae bacterium UBA2778
ATCAGGCTCGGCCGCAGTAGATCAGCCTGTTCTCGGACAGCCTCCTAGGTTTGATCGCCTGTTCGGGTGGCCATCGATTGGAATATGCAATGCACCCCGCGGGCGAATCAGGCACGCCTGTTCGCTCGCAGGGGCATTGCATCGAATCACCGGACCGGGAGCCGGTGATCGCTACAACTGTTAGGTTTTCTCCTCATCAGAGGGAGCTGCCTCCTCACCGGCGGAAGCAGGTTCTTCGCTCGCTGGCGCCGCTCCCTCAGAGGCCGGAGCGGGTTCCTCACTCGCTGAAGCCTTCTCTTCGCCCCCACCCGGAGCAGCCGCACCGGTGTCGGTGCCACAGGTATTCTTCCCAAGGCCGGAAAGAACCGGACACCAGGTCAGATAGGCGGAACCAACCAGTATTATCCCCAACACCAGCAAAAAGATATTGCCCCAAAACACCGCCACCAAGAGCGCCGCAATACCGACTGCATAGCGTATTTTCTGATCTGTCGAGCCCACATTATGCTCAAAATGGACCATTCTTTTAAAATCGAAATTCATGTCGTTTACCTCCTCCAAACTTGTTTCATTATTTTTGATATTGGCTGCCCATATCCGAACCGGATGAGCATACACCACCGCACTCATGACGCCCGATGCCTGCGAACGACAGACACACCAAGCGGTCAGTACGATGAGACATTTGCGCCGAGCACCTGTTCCACCATGACGGAAACCTCACCACGGCGCAAACGCCTTGACGATTGTGCAAGCTAAAACCCAATTGTGCAAGTCTGATACAATATTTTCATGGATTTGACAACAATCATCGACGCACTGAACGACGCGCAGCGCGAGGCGGTCACGCTGCCGGCCGGCTCCGCGCTGGTTCTGGCCGGCGCCGGAAGCGGTAAGACCCGCGTATTAGTGCACCGCATTGCCTGGCTGGCGCAAGTCGAAGCGGTCCCGCTTCATCGCCTGATGGCGGTGACCTTTACCAATAAGGCGGCGGCCGAGATGCGGGGCCGCGTCGAAGCGCTGCTGCACCATTCGGCGCGCGGCCTGTGGATCGGGACCTTTCACGGCTTGGCGCACCGCCTGCTGCGCCGACACGCCGAAACAGCCGGGCTGCCGGAGACGTTCCAGATTCTCGATGCAGACGATCAATACCGATTGATCAGACGTCTGTTGAAATCGCTCAACCTGGACGAAGGCCGCTGGCCTCCCAGGCAGGTTCAATGGTACATCAATGGTCAGAAAGACGAGGGGCGCCGGCCCAAGGCAATCGTCGAAACCGGTGATCCGTTTCAACACCAGATGCTACAGCTCTATACCGCCTATGAGGCCATCTGTCAGCGTTCCGGACTTGTCGACTTCGCCGAACTGCTGTTGCGGGCACACGAGCTGCTGCGTGATCACGCCGAATTGCTGAGCCACTACCAGGAGCGTTTTCACCACGTGCTGGTGGACGAATTTCAGGACACCAATACCATTCAGTACGCCTGGCTGCGGCTGTTGTCCGGCGAATCTGGCAACCTCTTCGTCGTCGGCGACGACGATCAGTCGATTTACGGCTGGCGCGGCGCCAAGATCGAAAATCTCCACCGCTTCCGCCGGGACTACCCGGATCATCGCCTGGTGCGGTTGGAGCAGAACTACCGCTCGACCGCCACCATCCTCAATGCAGCCAACGTGCTGATTGCAAACAATGAAAACCGGCTCGGCAAAAAACTGTGGACCGAGGGGACGCAAGGTGAGCCGATCAGCCTGTATGCCGCATTCAATGAACAGGACGAAGCCTATTTCGTCGTCGAACGGATCAAACAATGGCTCGAGCAGGGGCACCTGCGCAGCGATGCCGCCATCCTCTATCGCTCTAACGCTCAGTCCAGACTGTTCGAAGAAAAGCTCATCCAGGCCGGCATTCCTTATCGGGTATACGGTGGGCTGCGTTTTTTCGATCGCGCCGAAATCAAGGACGCCCTGGCCTATCTGCGCCTGATCGCCAACCGGGACGATGACGCCTCGTTCGAGCGGGTCGTCAATGCACCGCCTCGCGGCATCGGTGCGCGGACAGTGGAAATACTCCGTGAAGCAGCGCGCTCCCGACAGCAGCCATTATGGCGCGCCGCCGAAAACATCTGCGAAACCAAGGCACTGCCGGCGCGCGCACTCAATGCATTGAAGCAGTTTCTGCAACTCGTCGACGCTATGGAAACGGATGTTCGGGAGATCGGGCTTTCCGAGCAGAGCAAACAGATCATCGAACGAAGCGGTCTGATTCCACATTATCAGAAAGAGGGCGAAAAAGGTGAAACGCGGATCGACAACCTGAAGGAACTGGTGAATGCGACACGTCAATTCGAATACGAACATGGCGACAGCAACGAAGAAGGGATTCCAATCCTGCACCTGTTCCTCGCACAGGCTGCGCTGGAAGCAGGCGATGCGCAGGCGGACGAAGCGGAAGAGTACGTGCAGCTGATGACCATGCACTCGGCGAAGGGACTCGAGTTCAAACTGGTCTTCATGGCCGGCATGGAAGAGGGCCTGTTTCCCGGTGAGCGATCGTTGGAAGAAGTGGGACGTCTGGAGGAGGAGCGGCGGCTTTGCTACGTCGGCATCACCCGCGCCATGCAGCAGCTTCATTTCACCTTCGCCGAATCCCGTCGGCGCTACGGCCGAGAGACGTATCCCAAAATGTCACGATTCCTGCGCGAAATCCCGCCCGAGTTGCTGCAGGAAGTACGCATGCGCGCCCACGTCAGCCGACCCGTCACCGCCGCGCCTGCAGCCCGTCCGACCGGGCTGCTCGACGACAGCTGCGGCTTTCCGCCCGGCCAGCGGGTGATGCACAACAAGTTTGGCGAGGGTGTCGTGCTGCAATGTGAAGGCGATGGCAGCCAAATCCGTGTTCAGGTCAATTTCGAGAAAGGCGGCGCCAAATGGCTCATGGCATCCTACGCCAATCTGCAGGTGGTATAAAGATTGTGTGTCCAATTCAAACCCACCAGCGGCACGCCTGACTCCAATACCCGCCGATCAGACCCAATGGATACATGTCAAGCCCGAAATGGTGTGAACGGCGCACCCTACAGACCGCTTCCACAGCAACACCGAATGCAGGGTGCGCCGTGCGCACCAATCCGCTTTATTCGGACAAGACCAGATCCAGCTCCCACCGGTTGAGTTTCCCGACATCGCGGCCGGCGCGGTCTGAAACGGCGAGCCGCCAATCAGCGTTGCCTTCAGCAAAGCCGCACTCGTAACACTCCTACCAACGCTGGTTGCCGCTCAGTCCTTTATCTGGATATAATATAGAGTATATCCAATTAGCGGAATTAGCGGAGCATCATGGTGCAAAAAGTCTTGTTTTCACTTCCCGATCAATTGGTCTCGAAAATGCGTACGCACATTCCAAACAAACAACGCAGCAAAGTCGTTGCTGCGTTGCTGGAAAAGGAGTTGGAGCGGCGGGAGCAGGCGCTCTACGAATGCGCTTTGGAAGTCGAGGCGGATGAAACGCTGAACGAGGAAATGAAAGATTGGGAAGAAACTGTCGCTGACGGGATAGTGGATGACTCGTGGTGATGTCTATTGGATCAACCTTGATCCCACCCAAGGTTCGGAAATCCGCAAACGGCGCCCCTGTGTCGTGATGGGAGCCACGCCGATCAATAAAGCCCGCCGCACCGTGGTGGTCGTACCGTTATCAACATCTGCCCGGCCCAGACCGCCTTTAACAGTTCCCGTCAATTGCTTGAATCGGGCTTGTGTCGCGGTTTGCGATCAAATTAGAGCCGTTGACAAAAAGCGGTTCCTCGAACGAGCTGGAAGCCTTGGCCAGAAAGATATGGAAGCATTAGAAACGGGGCTTCGGCAAACGTTGCTGCTTTAGCGTTTTCAACGAGTCCTTGAGGGGCAGGACGCGCCCGGCCTCACGTTGGCGAGGCGCAGCGAGCGGCGCGGGGCTTGCCGCGGGCGTGAATTCTTGGTTCTAAGCCATGACCGAAGTTCGCATGAAATTGCCCGCCGCAATGCGCCGTACCGCACACACGCCAAACCCTGTCAAAAATCGAAGACCCATCCTGTTAGGCTGTTGAAATTTTCCACCGATACCCTCAGAATCCAACTCATGACATGTGCGGGAAGAGAGAGAAAGCAGGACGACGGGCTATGGGTCGAGCAGGTCGGCGACGGCCCGGTGGTAGCGACGGCCATTCATGCCGGGCACGAGGTGCGCCGTGATTTGCTGCCGCTGCTGGCTATCGACGAACCCATCCGAGCCCGCGAAGAAGATCCCTATACCGATGCGCTGATCAAAGTAGTCCCATCCTGGATCGCCTTCCGACGCTCCCGCTTCGAGGTGGATCTCAATCGCCCGCGGGAAGAGGCGGTCTACCTGGCACCGGAGATGGCATGGGGTCTGCAGGTCTGGAAGAAGCCGCTCGGCGAAACCAAGATCCAGCGTTCATTGCAGGAATACGACAAATTCTATGAGGAGCTGTACCGCCTGCTGAAAAAGATCGAAAAGCCGTACAACTGTTTCGTGGTCTTCGACCTGCACAGCTACAATTACCGCCGCCGCGGCCCTCATGCACCGCCGGGAGACCCCAAGGAGAACCCGGATGTGAACGTCGGCACCGGCTCTTTGGACCGCAAACGGTGGGAGCCAGTCGTTCGCCGCTTTATCGAGGATCTGCGGAACTACGATTTTCTCGGCCATCATCTCGACGTGCGCGAGAATGTGAAATTCAAAGGAAGGCAGCTGGCGTGGTGGATTCACGAGAAATTCCCGCAGTCATCCTGTGTTCTGGCTATCGAGTTCAAGAAGTTCTTCATGGACGAATGGACCGGGGTCGCCGACATCGATCAGGTCGTAAAGATCCGCAAGGCTCTGCACGCCACCTTGCCGGGGATTCTGGAAGAGCTGCAAAACATTCCGCAGTGTGGATCCCGCGCCGATGACTGATGCCGAAACAGAGACTATTGTCAAAACCCTGCGGGCCGGCGGCTCCGTCGATTGCGCTCTGGAGGGCGGCGGGAGGCTGCATATCGAACGGCCGCTGCCATTCCTTTGCGTCTACCGCCGCCAGGCCGATCATGCCGAGCCGGATACGGAGGCGCTGCTCACCACCCAAGCCGCCTATCTGATCGCACCGGTCGAAACCGACCTCTCCGAACTGCTCTGCGCCCTGACACACTATCACCAACAGGCGTTCGGGGCCTACTTGATCCTGGAACTGTGGAACGGCCGCACACACCACGACACTCCGCCGCCCCATGCCTTTCACATCGTCTCGCCGCCGCATCATGCCCCCGCCGAACTGCTCGAGGAAATGGAAACCGCCCTGCTGCGGGTCACCATTCATCGCCAGCAGCCGCGCATCAGCGTCGACTACCGGGACGAAACAGCGGCACCGGGCCTGCCGCCGCTGCTGTCGACAGCCCGGCGGGCGGAATGCGGCTGCACCGCTCTTGGGCTGGAGATCAACCCGGTCTACCGGGACCCTGGCAGCGGCAAGACCTTTATTTTTGCCCACCGGGCCTTCCGTCGCCGTCTCAACCGCGCTCTCAAGCGCATCTTTTATCTCTTTGCGCATCGCTGCACGACGCATCGCCCGCCGCATTACCATGCACTGGGCCCACGGGTAGTCACACCGGCGGTGCGCACAGTGGATGCCGCTCTGGCCCGCATCGGTGACGGTTTCGATCTGCTGCTGCATGTGACCCCGGTCAACAGCGAACAGGCCTGGCTGGATTTTCGGCGGCATCACTGTGAACGGGAGGTCGAATTTTTATACCGTCCCAGGACAATCGATCCGGATCTGATGAAGCGGCAATTGTATGCCATTGAGCTGGAAGCCATCGAGGATCCGACGTTGGCGGATATCTTTGCCGCCAAACGGAACGAACTGGACCGGCAGATCACCCTGGTGGCGGATCGCAATACGCCCCGATTTTTGCTCGGCAGCCGGCAGCTGTTCGGCGACGTGGAGCCGGAGCTGATGAATCTGGCCAACGACATTCTGGCTGACGAGCGCGCGGCGGAAAAGAACGAGAGTACAACAGAAATGCTCGATGCCGAAACTTTTGCGCAGCGGGCCGAGCGGGAACTGACCTATTACCGACGGCTGGATCCCTCCTTCAACGCCCGGGTGGAAGTCCGCGACGATATCGCCGGGATCATGGTCTCGCAGGGCAATTTTCTGATCGGCGGCGCCGCCCAAGTGCCAGTGGATCGGGTCGATGCGGCGCTGGCGCATGAAATCGGCACCCATGTTCTGACCTGCCACAACGGCCGGCAGCAGCCGTTTCAGGAACTGCGCTGCGGGATGGCCGGCTACGAACCCTTGCAGGAAGGTCTGGCGGTGCTGGCCGAATACCTCAGCGGGCAGCTGGGAGCCGGCCGTCTACGTCAACTGGCCGGGCGCGTTCTGGCGGTCAGGATGGTCAGTGACGGCACCGGATTTATCGACACTTTTCGTGTTCTGCACAAAGAGCAGGGCTTTGGCGCCAAGGCCGCGTTCATGATCACCATGCGCACCTTCCGCGGAGGCGGCTACACCAAAGATGCCGTCTATCTGCGCGGTCTGGTGAAGCTGCTCGATCATCTGGCGCAGGGCCACGATCTCCAAACCCTTTATCTTGGCAAGGTGGCTCAGCAGTACCTGCCGCTGATCGAAGAGCTGCGCTGGCGCCGGATCCTCGCGCCGCCGGCCCTGCTGCCTCGCCTGTTCACTCTGCTGGAAACCGCCGGGCGGCGCGACCGGCTCACTCAAGGGATCACCGTTCTGAATATGCTCGAGGAGGCTGCCTGATGCGCATTGGAATGATCGTCAATGATCTGTTTACCGAAATGGACGATTACACCACCACCCGCATGGCGATGGCGGCGGTCAACCGGGGTCATGAAGTCTGGTATATTGATGTCGATGCCTTCGCCCTGCGGCCCGATGATCATACCTATGCCCATGCCTACGCCGTCCCCAGCGACCGGCATCGTACCGGCAAGGCCTTTCTGAAGGATGTAAGAGAACACGCGCGACAGAACCGGAAAGAAATCGATCTGCATGAGCTGGATGTGCTGATGCCGCGCAATGATCCCAGTCTGGACGCCGTCACGCGGCCCTGGGCCCGCATGGCGGCCATCAACTTTTCACGTCTGGCGATGCGCGCCGGCGTTTTGGTGCTCAATGACCCCGGCGGCCTGAGCCTGGGTCTGACCAAGCTCTATATGGAATATTTTCCCGATTCGATCCGGCCGCGCACCCTGATCACCCGCGACAAGAACGAAGCCAAGGACTTTATCGCGGCTGAAGGCGGCTACGCAGTTCTCAAGCCGATGGCCGGCTCCGGCGGCCGCAATGTCTTTCTGGTGCAACCCTACGATACGCCCAACATCAACCAGATGCTGGAAGCGGTGGCCCGCGACAACTACTTTATCGTCCAGCAGTACCTCCACGATGCCATTCACGGCGATACCCGGCTGTTCATGCTGAACGGGCGCCCTTTTCAGGTACGCGGTAAATTCGCCGTCCTGCGCCGCAAGCGACGAACCGGCGACGCCGACATGCGCAGCAACCTGACCACCGGCGCCCGGCCGGCACCCGCCAAGGTGACCGACGCCGTACTGGCCGTGGTCGAAAAAACCGGGCCGCGCCTGCGCGAGGATGGCATCTTTCTAGCCGGCCTGGACATCGTCGGCGACAAAATCATGGAAATCAACATACAAAGCCCCGGCGGGCTGATCAGCGCCGAACAGTTCGAACGAATGCCCTTTACTGCGGAAATCTTCCATGCCATCGAACGCAAGCTTGCATACCGCAAGCAGCATCCGGATTCGTTGAGCAACGCTGAGCTTGCGGTCTGGGAGTGATGCCGCTGTCCGTCGGCAGCGGAGAGGGTTCCCTACACACACCCTTACCCAACCCTCTCCAGCGGGAGAGGGTTGGGTGAGGGGCAATAAACAAAGGAATTCAGCCATTTAGATCCCCTCATCCCAGCCTCCTCCCGGAGGGAGAAGGAGCACGCCTTCTTGATTCAACGGCATTGCCTACAATCCCCGATCCCGCATCAGCTTTTCGATGATCGGCATAAAAATGATTTCGATGGCCAAGCCCATCTTGCCGCCCGGGATGACAATGGTGTTGCGCCGTGACATAAACGAATCGTGCAGCATCGCGACCAGATAAGGGAAGTCGATGATGCCTTTGAATTTCTTCGGCTCCTTGAAGCGGATCACGACAAAGCTTTCGTCAGGTGTGGGCACATAACGGGCAATAAACGGATTCGACGTGTCCACGGTCGGCACCCGCTGAAAGTTGATGTCGGTGCGGGAAAACTGCGGCGTGATCATGTGCACATAGTCGTACATGCGGCGCAGAATCGTGTCGGTCACCTCATCGCGCCGGTAGCCGCGTTCGCCAATATCCCGAAGGATCTTCTGTATCCATTCCAGATTGATGGTGGGAACAACGCCGACGATCAGATCGGCGTATTTCGACGCATCGGCTGTTTTGGATACTGCGGCCCCATGCAGACCTTCATAAAACAACAGGTCGGTGTTCTTCGGAATTTCCTGCCAGGGCGTAAATGTACCCGGCTCCTGACCAAAAGCCACGGCTTCTTCAAGGGTATGCAGATAGCGACGCGCCTTTCCCCCACCGGTTTCTCCATATTGCCGGAACAGGGTTTCGAGTTCATCGAGCAAGTTGGCTTCCGCGGCAAAATGGCTGAACGGCAACCCTTTCCTATCGAATTCGTCGATTTTCCGACGCATCTCCTTGCGGTCATAACGGTGGAAACTGTCGCCTTCGACGATGACGGCTTTCAACCCCAATCGGGCAAAGATATGCTGAAATGCATTCTTGACGGTGGTCGTACCGGCGCCGGACGAGCCGGTGATCGAAATAACCGGGTGTTTTTTCGACATGAATCACTCCTCCTTCTAAGGATAAGTAGGATTCACTGCTTCGCAAGCCGCATCCTGACGGATCTACACCCACTGTCCCCAGGAAGGGCTAAGGCCTCGGAGAGCGCGGTCGACTATGTCTCCAGGCTCTCCCGATAGTAGGACTCCAAACGTTCCACCTCGTTTTTCGTGCCGAGGATAACCGGCACGCGCTGGTGAATACTCTCCGTCTGGATATCCATTATACGCTGACGGCCGGTCGAACTGACCCCGCCCGCCTGCTCGACGATAAAACTCATCGGATTGGCTTCATAGAGCAGTCGAAGCTTGCCGGGCCGGGTCGGATTCCTGTAATCGAACGGATACATGAAAATGCCGCCGCGGGTCAATATCCGGAACACTTCGGAGACCATCGAGGCGATCCAACGCATATTGAAGTTTTTCTCGCGGCCGCCGTCCGTGCCTTTGACGCACTCGTCGACATAGCGCCTGATCGGTTCTTCCCAAAAGCGCCGGTTGGACATGTTGATAGCAAATTCGCCGGCCTCCTCAGGAATGCGCATGTTCGGATGGGTCAATAAAAATTCGCCGACACCCCGATCCAGAGTAAACCCGTTGACGCCGTTGCCGGTGGTCAACACCATGATGGTGGAGGGCCCATAGACGCAGAATCCTGCACATACCTGATTCCTGCCGGGCTGCAAAAAAGCCGCTTCCGTCGGCTGCTCGACCGCCTCCGACGGGCAGCGCAAAATCGAGAAGATGGTGCCGACCGAAATGTTCACATCGATATTCGACGAGCCGTCCAGCGGGTCGAAACAGATCAGGTGCTTGCCCTTGGGATAGTGGACCGGAACCGGAATGATGTCCGGCGTCTCTTCCGACACCATCGCCGCCACCTGTCCACTCCATTCCAGCGCGTTGACCAGAATATCGTTGGTGATGAGGCCCAGTTTCTTCTGCACTTCGCCCTGCACATTTTCACTTTCCGCCGCACCGAGTACGCCGGTCAGCGCTCCCCGGTTGACCTCCTGCGATATCGCTTTGCATGCGCTGGCGATGTCGTTCAGCAGCAAGGTGAAGTTGCCGGAAGCGCCCGGCGTCCTGCGCTGTTCCTGTATGATGAATCGGGTAAGGGAGATGCCTTTCATCGAATGTCCTGAAAAACTGCGAAAAAAACAGTACCGCTCGGTTTGAACGTCACCGTCCCGGAAAAGGCACCAACCCGAACATCAAGCGAGCAGCCCTTCGCCGACACGCACCACTTTCAATGCATTCGTTCCGCCCACCCGGCCGACTAGATCGCCTTTCGTTATGATCACCAGATCGCCATTTTCCACCACGTTGCGCTTGATCAGTTCATCGATCACCGCTTTGTTGGCTTCCACGTGATCGGCGGTGCCCGGCTCGAAACTGAGCGGATAGACACCTCGATAAAGCGTCACTTTGCGGCTTGTTTTGAGGTGGTTGGTCATCGCCAGAATCGGAATGCCCGAACTGATTCGCGACATCCACAAAGGCGTGGAGCCCGACTCGGTCAAGGCGGCAATGGCTTTTATTTTTGCATGGTTGGCCAGATAGACGGCCGACATCGCAATCGCTTCATCGACCCGCTCGAACCGCTCATTGACTCTGTGATCGGAGCGGCGAACACTGGGCTGTTTCTCCGCCTCCTTGCAGATCCGCCCCATCGCCGCGATCGCTTCCACCGGGTATTTTCCCGCTGCGGTTTCCGCCGAGAGCATAACAGCGTCGGTGCCATCCACCACCGCATTGGCGACATCGAACACCTCGGCGCGTGTCGGCATGGGATTGTAGATCATCGACTCCATCATCTGGGTGGCGGTAATCACCACGGTATCCAGCTCACGCGACCGCTTGATCAAATGCTTTTGTACCGGCGGCAGATTGGCATCGCCGATTTCGACGCCCAAGTCTCCGCGGGCCACCATGATGGCTTCGGATGCCTTGATGATGTCATCGATCACAGTAAGCGCTTCGGCCCGCTCGATCTTGGCGACGATGCCGGCATGGCCGCCTGCTGCCTTCATCAGGCTACGCGCTTCCTCGATATCGTCGGCGGAGCGCGGAAAGGAGACCGCAATATAATCGGCCCCGATATCGACCGCTGTCTTGATGTCTTCCCGGTCCTTGTCGGTCAGCGCCGCAGCCGACAGGCCGCCGCCCTGCAGGTTGATCCCTTTGTAATCGGACAACACACCGCCGATCACCACGGTGCAGATCACTTTCCCGCCTTCCACCGAGTCGACATCCATAACAACGCGTCCATCATCCAGCACCAGCCGGTTGCCGGCCTTGACATCGTTCGGAAGGTCCTCATACAGACAGCCGACCCGGGTTTCATCGCCTGCATCAGCGGCCAACCCGACATCGAGAACGAAGCGCTGCCCGACCTTGAGATCGACTTTGCCGCTGCGAAACCGGGCAACGCGTATTTTCGGGCCCTGCAGATCCGCCAACACGCCGACATGCCGGTCATAGCGGTCCGACAATTCCCGAACCGCTTGTGCCCGCTTACGATGATCGTCCGCCGTCCCATGAGAGAAATTCAGGCGAACGACATCGAGACCGGCTTTGAACGCCTCTTCCAGAACACCCGGACTATCCGTCGCCGGGCCCAGCGTTGCAACAATTTTGGTTCTCCTGAACATAAACGAGGCCGCCTTATCCGGCATTCATCAAAGCGATCGTCGTATCGATCATACGATTCGAGAATCCCCATTCATTGTCATACCAGGACAATACCTTCACCTGAGTGCCCTGCATCACTTTGGTCAACGACGATTCATAGATCGAAGAGGCCGGGTTGTGGTTGAAGTCGATCGATACCAAAGGCTTGTCGTTGTACTCCAAAATGCCTTTCAGCGATCCTTTCGAAGCACTCATGAGAATGTCGTCGATCTCCTCTTTCGATGTGTTCCTGGAAGCCTGAAATGTCAGATCGACAATGGAGACGTTGATGGTCGGCACGCGGATGGCGAACCCGTCCAGCCTGCCGGCCAGTTCCGGCAATACCAGACCGACGGCAGCGGCAGCACCGGTCTTCGTCGGGATCATCGACTGCGTAGCGGAGCGGGCGCGCCGGAGATCGGAATGGTACACATCGATGAGAACCTGGTCGTTGGTATAGGAATGAATGGTTGTCATCAAGCCGTGCTCGATGCCGACAGCATCGACCAACGGCTTGACCAGCGGGGCCAGGCAGTTGGTGGTACAGGATGCATTGGAAATAACGGTGTCGGTCGGTTTCAGAACGCCGTGATTGACGCCGTATACGATCGTTGCGTCCACATCCTTGCCGCCCGGCGCGGAAATAATCACTTTCTTGGCACCACCCCGGTGGTGAGCCGACGCCTTCTCCTTGGATGCGAAAAAGCCGGTACACTCATGCACGACATCGACGCCCAGATCGGACCACGGCAGCTTCGCCGGGTCGCGCTCGGCCAGAACACGAACCTTATCGCCGTTGACGACCAGAAAATCACCCTCAACGGCAACCTCACCCGGAAATTTTCCGTGCACGGAATCATATTGCGTCAGATGCGCATTGGTGTTGGCATCGCCCAGATCGTTGATGGCGACGATCTCGATCTCATCGGCACGTCCGGCTTCATACACTGCACGTAAAATATTCCGTCCGATGCGGCCATATCCATTGATTGCGACTTTGATAGACATTGATTGTTCTCCAGCGGTTAAGTCAAGAAATGGTTTCAATTCTCTAAACAGAGAGGGACTTCTATCGTTTGCACGTGCCAGCGGCCGGCCATGCGATCATCCTGTCATTCATCGAGAACGGCAAGTTTTGCGTCGTTAAAGATGATTGCTGTACGCATACACAAAGGCATCAAATGCAGAAAACGGTTGAAAATTTTTTAATTCTATCAAATAACCATGCATCGCGTCCAAACCGGCCGGCGTTCGACCGGATGCCAGCCAACCCCCCGGCGGTTCCAGGCGCACACTCCGTTCTAACCCTATCCGGCGGATAAACGGCCTCGCCCAACTCAACGGTAGCGTCGGTACATCCCATGCCCGCGAGCAGCAGCACAAACACCACCACGGCTTGCAACAGCACAATGACGATTGGCGGACGCTTCGGACTTGTTCGATCGATTGTCCTGTTTTTGCGCACCGTTACCCACCTCTTTAGTGGCGTTCCGTACATTGACGGGTCATTTTACAGGCAAAATGCCATGAACATAGCCCTTCAAATGGCGGAAGAGGACTTTTTTGTCCGGCTGGCCCGCCTGGAGGCCCCATCAGATGCTTCGGAAGAACATGATTGTTCCAATAGCCCTATGATACAGTACCCGATGCTCGCGCACGCCGCAGTCCAGGCGCATGCAACCCGCAACGATCAATCGGATGTCGATGCTCTGATCGACCACCTAACCGAGGCACCGACATGAATACGAACAGTTTGTTTCACCCATTCAGGCCGGACCACCTGGCGGTGTTGGGCCTGACGCTGACGGCCGCTGTACTGCTGGTCATCGCCGCGAAGCATTTTGCCGGCCGTTTCGACCGCTGGACGAGGATCGTCCTCGCATTCAACCTGCTGCTGGGGGGAGTATCCGGATGGGTCGTCGCATGGATCCAAGGCTATCTGGTAGTGCCGCTCAATCTATGCGATCTTGCCCTGTTGGCCGCAATTTGGGCGCTGTTCAGTCTGCAGCCTTGGGCCTGCATATTGGTCTACTTTTGGGGATTGGGAGGCAGCCTGCATGCGCTCCTGACGCCGGACCTGACCACCTCGTTTCCGGGCTTTTGGTGGTTTCAGTTCTTTTTGACTCACGCCGGCATCGTACTCAGCGCCGTCTATCTCACAGCGACAAATCGCGTTCAGCCGACGGTTCGTTCGGTGATTTGGATCTGGATCATTACCAACGGCTATATGACGCTCGTTGTGTTCATCAATTGGCTGTACGGAACCAACTTCGGCTATCTCGCGGAAAAACCGGCTCATCCGAGCCTGCTGGACTATTTTGGTCCCTGGCCGTACTACCTCCTGGCAATCGAGGCGATCGGCACGCTCTCGCTGTTGATTCTTTATGCACCGTTTGCGGTTGCGCGGCGTATGGGCAAATAAGGCGCGTTTCCTCTCGCTCCCACGGTCCTCCGTGGGAATGCATACCGCCCCAACGCCGAGCGCTATTGAACGCAACCAGCCTAAACCCAATACCCGTGAATGAATCCACATTGGTTCGATTCACAATGATATCAAGCCATTGTCAAGCTCGAAATGGTGCGTACGGCGCACCCTACGCCGCTTTTCCGCCGGAACCAAGCGTAGGGTGCGCCGTGCGCACCAAATCGTTCACATTCGTTCACGGGTATTGCGCCAACATCTCCATCTGCGGCATCGCTTTCAACGCGCAAATCGTTAGCGACCCGAGAACAATCACGGTTCTTTGGAAAGCAAGCCGGAAATCAGGAAAAAAACAGGTCGCGTCGGCCGGCGCGATGAAAAAAGCCGCGCCCACCATACCGCTCCTGATACTCCTGCGCACTTTTGCGCATCTCCGGGTCACCGAATTCGACCAGAATAATTGCAAAAATCATGAAAAAGACCGGGACGATAATAATCAGGTCGAGAAGAAGCTGTTGCATGGCAAGATCCTGACTGGTAGTAAAAAACAAAGCTGTACCGAAGCGCCCGTTTTTTTGACGCCACAGTTAAAATTATATACAGCTGAACATTCTTTGACAGCGGTGGTCAAAATTGATTCCCCCTTTAAGTTTTCCCCGTCAATTTCCGCTACTGTACAATGGATCACTTCCATCGGAATTCGCTGTCATTGCCCTCCATGAAACAGGTCGAACTGCTCTCGCCCGCCGGCACACTGAAAAACATGCGCTACGCCTTCGCCTATGGCGCCGATGCGGTCTATGCCGGACAGCCCCGCTACAGCCTGCGAGTACGCAACAACGACTTTCTCGAGAACAATCTGGCGACCGGCATCGAGGAGGCACGTCGCCTCGGCAAGAAGTTTTTTCTCGCCACCAACGTCATACCGCACAACTCCAAAATCAAGACCTTTCTCAAGGACATGGCACCGATCATCGCGATGGGCCCGGACGCCCTGATAATGGCAGACCCCGGCCTGATCATGATGATCCGGGAGACCTGGCCGGAGATGCCGATCCACCTGTCGGTGCAGGCCAATACGGTCAACTATGCAGCCGTGCGCTTCTGGCAGTCGGCCGGCATCGAGCGCATCATACTCTCCCGTGAACTCTCGTTGGATGAAATCGAGGAGATCCGCCAGCAGTGCCCTGACATGGAACTGGAAGTCTTCGTCCACGGCGCTCTCTGCATCGCCTATTCGGGGCGCTGCCTCCTGTCGGGCTATTTTAATCACCGCGACCCCAATCAGGGCACCTGCACTAATTCCTGCCGCTGGAAGTACCAAACCCTCCCCGCCCGCGAAAACTCCGAAGGCGTCATGGTGGCCGCCGACGCCGCCTTGTCGCCGGCCGACCTCAGCAGCGCGGAGTGCGGCGGGGCCAAGCGTCATCCGCTGGCGGACAAGGTCTATTTTCTCGAAGAGGAGAACCGGCCGGGCGAGCTGATGCCAGTAATGGAAGATGAACACGGCACCTACATCATGAATTCCAAAGACCTGCGCGCGGTCGAGCACGTCCAGCGGCTGGTCGATATCGGCATCGACAGCCTGAAGATCGAAGGCCGCACCAAATCATACTATTACGTCGCGCGCACCGCGCAAACCTACCGTCAGGCCATCGATGATGCAATGACCGGCCGCTCTTTTCGGCCGGAGCTGCTCGGGGTACTGGAAAACCTGGCGCACCGCGGCTATACCGACGGCTTCTATCAACGCCATCACAGCCACGACCAGCAGAACTATATTCGCGGTTATTCGAGCAGCCGCCGGCAGCAGTTCGTCGGCGAAATCAGGGGCTATGATCAAGAAAACAGCACCGCAGAGGTGCTGGTGAAAAACAAATTCGCGGTCGGCGACCGGCTTGAATTGATCCGCCCGGAGGGCAACCGGGACATCGTCGTCGAACGCATGGAAGATATGAACGGCGCCCCCATGCAGGAAGCACCGGGCGGGGGGTATGAAGTGAGGGTGCCCTTGCCCTCCACCGCCAACGGTCACAGTCTGCTGGCACGCTATCTATAACGATTGCGACAGCGGATGTCCCCTACCCTGAAACGTTGGTTACCCGCGGCGATCATCGTCTGCGCGGTCGCGGTTTTTATCGGCCTGAAAGCGACACGACCGCAGCAGCCACAGGTACTGCCCAAGGAACGCATCTGGTATGTCAACACGGTCACCGCACAGCCGCAGCGCCTGGCGCCTGTTCTGACACTGTACGGTCAGGTAGAGACTCCGGACCTGGTCAAGGCGGCAGCACCCGGACGGGCGCGTGTCCAGCAGGTTCTGGTGCGGGAAGGCAGCCGCATCACCCCGAACCAGCTCGTGCTCACGCTCGATCCGCGCGATTTCGAACCCAAGGTGCAGCAGGCGCAGGCCCGGGTTGATGAACTCCACGCCCGGATCGCAAGCGAACATCTGCGCTATGCCAGCGACCGGGAAGCGCTCAAACACGACCAATCGCTGCTCGAACTGGCACAACTGGCGGTCGAACGGGCCGAAAAGATGAAACGGCGGAAGCTGGGCTCCGAGGCGGCACTGGACCAGGCACGAGAGGTCTATGAACGCCAGGCGCTGGTGCTGACAGCGAGAAAGCTGGCACTGGACGATCATACGGCAAGGCTGAATCAGCTGCACGCCCAATTACAGCAGGCCGAAGCCGAGCTGGCGTCAGCCCGGCTCGATCTGGAAAGAAGCCGAATTCACGCCCCCTTTGCCGGCTATATTGCTCAGGTGGATGTGGCGGCAGGCGATCAGGTGACCGCAAACCAGTTTTTGCTCAGCATGTATCCCAGCGACAGGCTGGAAATTCGCGCCAAGATCCCGGCGCCGTTTCAAGCGGAATTGCAGCGCACTGTCGCCGGCGGCGAAACGCTGCAGGCAACCGGCGATTTTGCCGGCGAACCGCTGCAGTTGACCCTCGGCCGAATCGCAGGAGAGGCCGACCCGCGGGGCATCGATGCATTTTTTCGAATCGACCGGGGCGCCGGGCAGTTGCGGCTGGGCAGCCGCCTCAGCCTGGCGCTGCAACGACCACCGCATGACCGTGCAGTCGCCATCCCCGCCGCCGCGCTGTATGGCAGCCATCGCATCTATACTCTGGTCGACGGCCGTCTGCAGGGCATCGAAGTCACCCGCCTGGGGGAACGCATCGGCCGGCACGGCTCCCCGGAATTGCTGGTCACCAGTCCACAGCTCAAAGCGGGCGACCGCATCGTGACATCCCATCTGCCCAATGCCGTCACCGGCCTGCGCGCCGAACCCGTTCCCGACCAGCCGGTCGACGATGCGACATAAAGCCGATCTGATCGGGATTTTTGCGCACCACGCCGTGGCCGCGAACCTGCTGATGATTTTGATGATCATCGGCGGCATCTTTGCCCTGGAAAGGCTGAACATTCAGTTTTTCCCGAATTTCGAGCTCGATTTCATCCGGGTCAGCGTCGTTTGGAGCGGCGCCAGTGCCGAAGATGTGGAAACCGCCATTACCATACCGCTCGAACAGACCCTGAAAACGGTCGACAACCTGCGCCATATCACTTCGACTTCGGCTCAAGGCGTCGCCTCGATCACGCTGGAACTGCAGGAAGGCACCAACCCGGTGATCGCCCTCAACCAGGCGAAACAGCGGGTGGACGAATTCCGCAACCTGCCGGAGGATGCCGAAGAGCCGAAAGTCTTCAACATCATCCGTTACGAACCGGTCGCCCGGCTGCTGCTGAGCGGCCCTGATGATCCCAGGGAACTGCGGCATCTGGCCCGCTCATTCGAGCAGGAACTGCTGGACCGGGGCATCGATAAGGTCGACATCAACGGTCTGCCGGAGGAAGAAGTGTCGATCGAGATCGCCAGTGATACCCTGCAACAACTGCAGATGAGCCTGGACGATATCGGACGGCGCATCGACCAACTCAGCGAGGATGTCCCCGCCGGTAGTTTCGGTGAACGGGAGAACATGCGGGAACTGCGCGTTCTGGACCAGCGCCGGCACGAACAGGGCTTCGCCAGGGTGCCGCTCGTCAGCGATGATCGCAGCAGGATCGAACTGGGTTCGGTCGCTCATATCGAACGTCAACCGAAAAAGAACAGCATCACACTGAGCGTGCGCAATCATCCGGTTGTCGAGCTGGTAATCCGACGCTCCGAAGAGGGCAATTCGCTGGAAGCGGCACAGCGCTTCGAGGCCTGGCTGGCCGAAACCCGCGCAACGCTGCCGCCCGGTATCACGCTGCATGTGTACAATGAATCCTGGCAATTGATCAAAGAGCGGATTATGCTGCTCGTCAAGAATGGCGCCGGAGGGCTGATACTGGTCGTCGCCATCCTCTATCTGTTTCTCACCACACGGGTCGCCTGGTGGATTGCGGTCGGCATTCCGGTCTCCTTCATGGCCACTCTGCTGGTGCTCTACATCACCGGCGGCAGCATCAACATGATCAGCCTGTTCGGGTTGATCATGGCGCTGGGGATCATCGTCGACGATGCGATCGTCGTCGGCGAAGACGCACTGGCCCATTATCAGGCCGGCGAAGAGGCTCTGCTGGCGGCCGAAGGCGGCGCCCGACGCATGCTGGCTCCGGTCATCGCCTCATCGCTCACCACCGTCGCTGCTTTTCTGCCACTGATGCTGGTCAGCGGCCCGACCGGGAAGATCCTGTTCGCCATTCCGCTGGTCATTATCTCCGCCATTTTCGCCTCGCTGATCGAAAGCTTTCTGATCCTTCCAGGCCATCTTCGCCATGCGTTCCTCCGTCTTCATCATGCCCCCGCCAAAGGCCTGCGCGCACGGCTGGATCGACTGTTCGATGAATTCAAGAACCACACCTTTCGGCCTCTGGTCGAGTGGTGCCTGCACCACCGCGGGCTCACGCTGAGCGTCGTCGCGGCGCTGTTGATCATGGTCATCGGCCTGCTTGCGGGCGGCCGTATTCAATTCAACTTTTTCCCTTCGCCCGAACCAAGGATGATCTATGTCACGGCTCGGTTCGTACCGGGAACGCCGAAAGGTGAGGTCAACCGCTTCCTTCATCACCTCGAACAAACGATGATCGACACGGAACGTGCGCTCTCGCAGCAGCCCTTCGTAACCACCATGCTGACCCGCCACGGCAGCGGCGTCTCGAGCCGCGGCGCCGGCCAGCAGCGCGGCGATCATATCGGCTCGATGACGATCGAACTGCTGCCGCCGGACCAGCGCACGGTACGCAACAAAGCGTTCATAAAAGCCTGGCGCCGGCGCATCACATCGCCGCCGGGACTCGAGATACTGACCATCATCGAACGCCGGACGGGGCCGCCCGGCCGCGATATCACCGTTCGTCTGACGAGTCACGATCCCGATCGCCTGAAAAACGCCGCGATCGAACTGGGTGAAGCACTGAAAATCATTCCGGGCGTCAGCGATGTTGCCGACGACATGCCGTTCGGCCGCGATCAACTGATCGTTCAACTCACGCCAACCGGTGAAGCGCTGAGGTTGAGCGCCGCCGAATTGGGCCGGCAGCTGCGAACCACCTTCGAAGGCCGTTTGGTCGAGCTGTTTCAGGACGGCCCGGACGAGGTGGAAGTCCGGGTGAAGCTGCCCGAGCAGGAACGCGAGCAGCTGGGCGCATTGGAGAAGCTGAATATCCACTTGCCGAGCGGCGAGACCGTGCCGTTGAGTACGGTCGCCGAATGGGACTCGCAGCGGGGCTTCGAAATCCTGCGCCATGCCGACGGTCGGCTCGCGGTCGACGTTTCGGCACAGGTCAACCCGAACATCAACAATGCCGCACGCATCCTGGATTCGCTGGCCACATCAACGCTGCCGCAACTGGCGGATCGATATGGCGTCTCCCATTCATTCGAAGGCCGCTCCGCCGAGCAGAGCGAAACCATGGCGGGCATGAAGCAGGGCTTGGTCATCGGCCTGGCGCTGATCTATATCATTCTTGCCTGGGTCTTCGCCTCCTACGGCTGGCCGCTGGTAGTCATGGCGGCGATCCCGTTCGGCCTCATCGGCGCCGTGGTTGGACACTGGTTCATGGGAATCAACCTGACGATTCTTTCGATGTTCGGCCTGTTCGGTCTGTCCGGCATAGTCATCAACGACTCCATCATTCTGGTCAGCTTCTACAAGCAACTGAGAGCCCGGGGCATGGATGTTCACGATGCGCTAACGGAGGCAGCGTGTCGGCGGCTGCGGGCGGTGCTGTTGACGTCTCTCACCACCATCGCCGGCTTGGCGCCCCTGCTGTTCGAAACATCCCTGCAGGCGCAATTTCTCATCCCGATGGCAGCCGCCATCGCCTTCGGCCTGGCCTTCGCCACCGGCCTTGTCCTGCTGGTCATTCCGGTGCTGCTGTCGTATCATGAAGCACTGGATCGCCGCTGGAGCAGCGGCAAACCGATCACCAATTCCGACCCGTGAAAGAGAAATGACATTCAAAACCGCTGACCTCAGCGACCAGTATGCCGACACCGAACATTTTCAGATTGCCGAACCGATTTTTCGCCCATACGGCGCACACTCGACATTCTGTGGGCAGATCACCACATTGAAGGTTTTCGAAGACAACTCTCTGGTTCGAAAGACACTGGAGGAAAAGGTGGAAAACCGCGTGCTGGTGATCGACGGAGGCGGCTCTCACCGCTGCGCTCTGTTGGGCGGGAACATCACCACAATGGCAGTCGACAACGGCTGGCAAGGACTCATCGTGTACGGATGCATTCGCGATTCGGCCGAAATCAACACGATGCCGATCGGTATCCGGGCGCTGCATACACACCCTCTGAAAAGCCACAAAAGCGGAATCGGCGACAAGGACATGTTGATTACCTTCGCCGGCGTCAATTATAGAACCGATCATTATATCTATGTCGATGAAGATGGCATTATCGTTGCCCCAAAACGGTTGATTTAGCCGACAGGCCGCCGTTCGTCGACGCCGAACAGCCACTGCCATGGGACATCGACTATCCAAAATCTACACCCGCACCGGCGACAGCGGCACGACGGCGCTCGGCGACGGCAGCCGGGTAGCCAAAGATTCACCCCGCATCGAGGCCTATGGTACGCTGGACGAGCTCAACAGCCATGTCGGAATGATCCTGGCGCTGGAGGTACCCGACACGGTGAGGGAGTGCCTGAATGAGGTTCAGCACCTGCTGTTCGACCTGGGCGGTGAGCTGTGTGTTCCCGATTCCCTTTCTATCACATCCGGGCATATCGACTGGCTGGAACAGACATTGGATCGATTCAACGCCGATCTGCCATGGCTGCAAGAGTTCATTCTCCCTGCCGGCAACCAGGCCACCGCCGCCTGCCATATTGCCAGAACGGTCTGTCGGCGTTGCGAACGGGTCTGTGTGTCGCTGGCGCGCGAAGCGCCGGTGAATCCGTTCGCGCTCACTTTTCTGAACCGACTTTCCGATCTATTGTTCGTCATCGCACGCATCCTGGCGAGGCAAAACGGCGGAACCGAGGTGCTTTGGAGACCGGGAGGCAGAGGAGAATCCTGTTGACTCAAGCCCTCTCCAGCGGGAGAGGGTTGGGCCTGCCATCGTCGTCGATCGTTGCAGCACACGCTGCTGGGAAATAGAGCTAACCGGCCAGCGGAGGATAACGCTTCACCAGCCATTGCATTAAGAACCCCCTCGGCTTCTCTTTCCCCGTTCTCAGATAATGCAGGGCGTATTCATTGTTCAAGGTGGAATCGAACAGCCTGTGCGCCTTCTCCCTGCCGCATAATAGAAGTTGATCGCCCTTGTTGATGGCATAGTCGTTTCCGGGCAGCACCTGAATCGCAGTGTCGCTGCAATTTTGGCTGGGTTCCGAACAGACCACAAGAGGAACGGTATCGATGTAGTGTTCCCGGTCGACCGGATTGCGCAGAACATCTCCGAGCAAGACGGTTTCCTCCCGGTCCAAGAGTTCCACGACCGCTGAGCTCGTCTCATCGTTGATGTCCAGCGTCAGCAAATGCGGTTTCTCATCGCCGACGGTTTCGACCAAGCGCCTCAGCAGATTATTCATGAACTCCTCCTTGATGTTCTCCGGCAGTCTGAGCAAAAGCTTGAAAAAGGGCTTTAGCAGGGGAGCGATCAGCGTCAAAAGTATCCTCCGGGCGGTCACCAACGAGGGCTGCATGATAATATCCGCGTTGGCTTTGTTGAACGCCACTTCGTTCGCATGACGGTTCTGCCGCACGATCACGAACAGATTGGGATTGAGCGCACGTGCATTCAGCAGAATGCCGAGATTATGCCCATCATCATCGGTTCCCGCCAATATGCCGACAGCATCTTCGATACCGGCATTACGAAGTGTCTTGGCGGTGGTCCGCCCGACCACATATTGTGACAGCCCATCCTCATCGCTGCGTCCGGGATGCGGGTCGATCACGGCAACCTTGAGACCGTTTTTCGCCAGCATTTCATGGGCTTCATGTCCCATCCGTCCATAGCCGCAGATGATCCACTTCCCTTTTGGAGGAACCCGAACCCGTGGTTCGAGGGTGCCGTCCAGCCATCGACTCAATCTCGCCGAGGTCGCTCCGGGCGCACCGACCAGCCACTCATTGAACATGTACAGGACAGGATTGAAGATTGCCGCACTCAATCCTTTCGCAAACACCTTGAAAGGGTCGACGATATGCAGGTTCCGGCTCCAGGAGGATAAGGTCTCCTCGAATACATCGACGCGCGACCGGGTCACGATCATCGCATTCGAATTGAGCAGACTGACGATGGCCGATATTCTCAGGTTGACCTCTTCGTTGTTGGTCGCTGCGATGACCGCTTTGCAGTTCAGCCGCTCCAGACCCGCCTCCTGCAAATGGATGGGAATGCTGGCGTCCGCGCAGAGACCGGGCATCGGAACCTTATAGTCGCGAAGTGTCAATGCTTGAACACGCGCCTCATCGGCTTCGAGAACGACAGTCGGAATCCTGGCGTCGCTTAGCCCACGCGCCAGCAGACTGCCGGTATCCCCGAACCCGCACAGAATATAAAAAGGGCCGATGATCCTTTCGACGCTGTTGGCGAAATTTCTTTCCGCAAGCGCCAACCGAAAATAGGGGTTCTGAATCAGCCTGATAATAGCGCCGATGGCATAGAACCAGGCAATGACGCTCACATAGAGGCAGGCAATGGCCCAAATCCTTTGCGCCTCGCTGAACTCGTCCGGAATTTCGCCAAACCCGGTCGTCGTCGCAGTGTAGCTAATAAAATAGAAGGCATGAAAAAGGCTCATGTAATAGGTCTGCCCATCGATCTCCTTGCCTGGAATCACCGTCATGCCGAACACGGCGACGGCATAGACCACCAGCAGAGACATGATCGGCCTGCGCATCTGGCGCAGAATGATCGCACCGACCCGGCCGATTTCGAGTGAAGCAGCCATGAACGCTTAACGTCTTGACATCAACGTTTCCGAAACGAGCATGATGACCGAAATTACATTGGCCAGCAGAGCCCCACCCGTGAGCGATATAATGCTTGCCATCACTTCGGATGTAAGCCCGATTCCGGTCACATGCACCGCCACGGTCCAGTAAACGGAGGCGGCGATCAACTCCAGATCGGCAACCAGACTGGTTGCCAGCAGCACCGCGCCGATGTGCGACCGGTCTCCCAGCTTCAAGCCGGTCGCGATAAAATTGACGACCACCACCGCAAACAGCTCGATGACATTATGATGTTCCGGATTTTCGATTTTGCCAAGAAAAAACCCGAAATTGAGGGTCAATGCAAGCACAATAAAAAAACCGAAGATCACTTTTTCAAGGTTCATAGCATTAGTACCGGATACAGTTTGGGCTGTCGGGTTGCGCTGCGCCAACCCGACCACCTACTAGCCTTTTAGCGTAGGTCGGATCAGACGCGCTTCCGATGGGGCTGAATTGGGCACAGGACCTTAAGCGCGCCGTAATCCGACGTCTGTGGCTACTGCTCCTGTTATTATCCACTCATTTTACTCCAAACTTCGCTCGAATGATTGATGAGGAATGAATGATCGAAAGAGACCATTACAGACAGTTAGCATAACGATATCTCAAATGGTAATATAATGATTTTTTTATATGAGGATCCTATTATGTCACTGACAGCTCAAGATCTTGTCGCAGCCGCAAAGAAAAACATTGCCGAAGTCGATATTGCAAGGGCCAAGACGCTGTTATGCGATGTCCTGGTACTCGACGTCCGCGAGCCGGACGAGTATGCCGCAGGCTGCCTGCCGGGGGCCATCAACATCCCCCGCGGCGTGTTGGAATTCAAAATCGATGCACACCCGAAATTCAAGGATAAAAAAGAGGCAGATATTCTGGTATATTGCAAGACGGGCGGGCGCGGCGCATTGGCGACCGAAGCATTGACGAAACTAGGCTACTGCAACGCAGTCAACCTGGCCGGCGGATTCACCGCCTGGCAGGAGGTCGTCAAGCCGGCCGAACGATCCGCTTAACCACCTATGGCTGGATGACCGGCCGCTCATCCATTCGGTCCGGCATGTTGGACCGTGCGGATCTCCAACATGCCGGCCATTTATGATTGCTGATAATCGGGGAGTCGCTATTTTTGCG
>DEII01000044.1:0-903 GCA_002352385.1 Methylococcaceae bacterium UBA2778
ATTTTCATTCAGGCACTAAATATATTTTATGGTGAGGTCCTATGTTAGCAGGGCATGCAACACAATAATAAAAGCAGTCCTTTAAGCGCTGCTTTTTTATTGCCTGTTTGCTTTGTTTGTGTAAGGCACCATATGGTGTTGCGCTATATTTAGAAGAAAGTCTTCATGGAATTTGTCAACGTCCTTCTTACTGCGAACCCAGATTGCAATATGATGAATACCTGTTGAATGGTCTTCGTGTTTAAGCTTCTGACCTGTCTTTGCTGGCTGTATACCGATATAGCTATGAAAAAAAGGAAATTTTGCCATGTAATATGTCGAACGATACCCGATATCCAACGTCTAAAAGCTTTTGCAACCAAGCCACCCAAACATTCGATCATAAAACGTTATAGACTGCTCGTAATCGAGTACAGAGAACTCAACATGGTGAACCCCTCTGAATCTCAAACTTCTACTCCTCTCATTTCTCTAACGCAACGGGAGACCTGACAACGCTCTTCGTGTAACCAAGGGCTGCCCGGCACCGCACCGTTAGGCGAACCCACTGGAATCAAAAACCAAGAGTACTTCATTTATCCGATGATTTTTTATCTTGAATAATTGGGCAATCGTAATGACCTTGTCAGGCTTCTCGTACTCGTAAAACACGGCCACGCTATCATCGCCTTCTGTGATATTTAATACATGATGGCCGCACTTCTCCGGCGGGTCGTTTTTTAGGCTTTTCAGATATTCCTCGCTGGAACCATATTGATGAAGTGTGCCCTTGAAATGGAGATCCGATGCCAACAGCGGTGTAAGCCCGCTGATATCTCCAGCGCAAAAGCACCGAAGGTATGCCATAGCAATTTCTCGATTGGTCATCATTTTCATAGTCGCCTAACCATTGACTGTCGAAAT
>DEII01000044.1:942-5880 GCA_002352385.1 Methylococcaceae bacterium UBA2778
GTCGAAATAGCCTTGTCGCGCTCTTCAGGTATCCGCGTCGTCTCATTACTGCAGGAATCTGCCAAAGTGTCGCAAGCTCAAAGAGTATCGCGCTATAAAAACCCCGAATGAGTGGATCGAGCAAAATCGATCAGACCCGCGTTTCGCCACTAACGCGATACCGCGAGCCTAAAGCTTCATTTGGTCCGTAAGCTCAATCGGCCCGTAGCGCATCGATGATGTTCATGCGGGCAGCACGCACCGACGGAAGAAAGCCGCCGACAAAGCCCATGACCAAAGCAAACATGATTGATCTCACGACAATGTCACCGGTCAGGGTGAAGGTAAAAGCGAGTTCGGCGAACGTTTGCCAATTCATGGTCGAAATCGTCAGAAATTGCATGGTGGAGGCCAACGCGAGACCAACGATGCCCCCGATCAGTCCGAGCAGGAGCGATTCCAGCATGAACGCAGCGAGTATGCTTGGTTTATTGAAACCGAGAGCGCGCAGGGTACCAATCTCGCGGGTGCGGCTTGCCACAGAGGCATGCATCGTGATCATTGCGCCGATGGTTGCGCCGATCGAAAAGATCACGCTCAAGGTCAGTCCAAGAATGGATAGAAAGTTTCCCATCAGTTCGGATTGCTCGGCGTAGAATTCGGTCTCCCTTTTCGATTCCAGCGGTAGCCGGGGATCATTTTCGATACGTTCTTTGACCCGGTCAAAGGCCAATGGATCGGCCAGCGTGAAAATCACCGACGAATAAGATTGACGCCTGAAAGCTTGCATCAACTGATCGGCGTCGCCCCAAATTTCCGAGCTGAAGCCCGTGTTTCCGGCGTCAAAAATGCCCACAACCGCCCAATCGCTGAGACCAAAGCGCAACGTTTCGCCGATCCCGACACCGTTGAAACCCTCGGCCACCTTGCGACCGACCATGATTTCCGAAGAGCCGGAACGAAACATGCGACCGTTTATGAGCTGAACCTGTGGGCGCAGCGCTAAACCTGAAGCCGAGAGCCCACGGATCGTCACGTTGCCTGGATTGTCACTACCTCGCTTGTTCAGCACCATGAGCACGACCGTCTCTTTCGAGAGAAGCCGCTTTCCATAGATGTCGTTGGCGATCTCGGGCAGCGTTTCGACGATGGCCGCTTGTGCTCGAGCGATGCTGCTTTGTACTTCCGTCTCCGACCCGCGGCGGATCACCATGACATTGCCGGGACTTCCGGTGTCGACCAACGTTTGCTCGAGCCCCTGGGACAGCATCAGCATTGTGGCAAATACAAATACGACGAGCGCCATGCCAGTGGCAGTGAGCACCGTGGTGATTCGCCTTGCCCAAAGATTCTTCCACGTGTAGACGATCGGGATCTGCACTAACCAATGCTCCCCAATCCCTTCGTAATCGAGCCCGTCGCCGCGCGCCACGCGGGAAACACGGCGGCCACTACGCCGATACAAGTAGCGGCGGCAAAGGCCATCCACAACGTTTGTTCGGAAACGTTGAACACTGGGAACAGAGTGCCGACCTTCGATGCAAAAAAGTCAGCCGCGGGAAAGATCAGCGCGATGCCGGCGAGCGCAGCGCTTAGGGAGATGGTCAAGGATTCGGCAAAGATCAAAACCACAAGGTGGCGTGGACCGAAGCCCAATGCCTTCATCGTCGCATATTCGCGCACTCGCTCACGCGCGCTCATCGCCATGGTATTGGCCATCACCGCCATGATGATTCCGATGATTACGATCGACACGATTTCGATGGCGATGACAATGGCCTCCGTCATCGCGACGAAACCCAGTTGAAACGCCTTTTCTGTTTCAGTCAGGGTTTCCGCCAATGAGTTGGCGAACACCGCGTCGATCTCTTTCGATATTTCCGCGGCCCTGCCGGAGTCACGGATACTCACGATGTACACCCCGACCTTATCAGCTCTGTTCGGTTCCCTTTTTTTCACGGTTTCGTTCAGATTGTCCCAGTGGAAAAAAAACTGGGTCTGATCGGTCTTCTTGTCGGCCCCTCGATAAATGCCGCGCAGCACGAAGCTCCAGTTGCCGGCATAGATCGTGCCGCGAATCGGGATGATATCGCCTACCTTCCAGCCATACTCCTCTGCGAGCTTGCGTCCGGCAATTGCGCCCTGGCGATCACGCATAAAAGCGCGTTTCTCCTCCTCCGAAAGAATATACTCGGGGTACAGGTCGAGATAGCTTGCGGCGTCGATCGCGAATTGGGGAAAGAAGTTTTTTTCGTCGATGTAGATGCCGCCGAACCAATTGGCATAGCTGACCGATTCGACCCCTTCCGCCTGTCGAATCTTGTTGCGGTAACTGAGCGGCAGATCAAACATCAACGAGATGGCGTTGCGGGTCACAAGACGGTTGGCCGAAGTCGCATCAGCCCCCGCATACCAGGCGTCGACCACGGTGCGCAGCAGACCGAAGGCCATTGTCGCGACGATGATGCCGAGCACCGTGAGCCCGGTGCGCAGCTTGTGTCGTAATGCATTCCTGACCGCCAGTCTGAAAAGGCCCAGCATGGCTTAGTCCATTGTTTCCACGACTTCGTCCAACACGCCTTTGTCCAGATGCCGGATGCAATGCGCCTTAGCCGCCGCCCGTTGGTCATGGGTAACCATGATGATAGTTTTGCCCAATTCCATGTTGAGCCGTTCGGCAAGCGCCAGAATCTCCTCGGCCGAGACACGGTCGAGATCACCGGTTGGTTCATCGGCGACGATCATGGTGGGGTCGGCGACCAGCGCCCGGGCGATGGCGACGCGCTGCTGCTGGCCGCCGGAAAGCTGCGACGGGTAATGGTCCATGCGATCGGTGAGTCCGACCAGGTCGAGCACCAATTCGGCGCGTTCCTTGCGCTCCCTTCTCGACAGTGCCGTCAACAATAACGGGAGCTCCACGTTTTCGTAGGCAGTCAACACCGGCATGAGGTTGTAGAATTGAAAGACAAAACCGATATGATTGGCCCGCCAGGCGGCCAGTGCCGACTCGGATAACGCGGCAATATCCACACCGGCGACTCGAATTGACCCGCTGTCCGGTGTGTCGATGCCCGCAATCAGATTCATCAGGGTGCTTTTGCCGGAACCCGACGGCCCCATCAGGGCAAGAAAATCGCCCTCGTCAATTGTCAGGGAAATATCTGTCAGCACGGGGATAATTTGATCGCCCCGTCGGTACGATTTACTCAGGTTTCGAATCTCGACGATGGGGTTTGTCATGGCTTGATTAATTTGACTTCGGAACCGTTCTTTAGTTTTTCCGACGGCTCCAGGACCACCTGATCCCCAGGTTTTAAATCGTCGCCTACGGCTTGCATCTCGCCGATTCTTGCTGTGGTTTCGAGTGGAACCGCCTTGACCCGGGTGCCCTCAATGACAAAGACCGTGTCGTAGCCATCCCGGGTAACCACTGCCGAAGGCGGCACTACAGTGACCGGCTCTCGCTCGGCTGGGCTGAGCTCTCTGGTCAAAAAAGCGACCTTGGCGCTCATGTCCGGCAAGATGCGGCGGTCCTTGTCGACAAACCGGACCTTCACGATCACCGTCGCCTTGCTTCGATCGACCGTCGGCACGATCCGGTGCACCACACAGCGGAATCGATGGTCAGGCAGTGCGTCGAGTTGGACTTCGCAGGGTTGCCCGATGTAGACCTTAAGAAGATTGGATTCCGATACATCCGCCTCCACTTCCAAGGTATCCATGTCAGCCATGGACGCGACCGCCCCCTTGGACTCGGTCGTCGACGAGAACGGTGCGACCACATCACCGATATCGGCGTGCTTGGATAAGATCACGCCATCGAACGGAGCGCGGATCAACGTATATTCCACCGCGATCTTGGCGCCGTCATAGGCTGCCTGGGCGGCCAAGATACCCGCCTTGGCACTGTTGATCCCGGCTATCGCCTTATCGTGGCGGGCGACTGCAGCGTCGTAGGCCTCTTCGCTGACGAAGTGTTTCCCTATGAGTCTTTTGGCCCGCTTTAACCTTAAGCGCGCGTCTTTTTCCTCTGCCCTGGCTTCGCCCAGGGCCGCTTTAGCAACTCCCAAGTTGGCAGCGGCCTGTTGTCTGGCCGCCACCACGTCTTGGCTCTCCAAACGGGCGATTATCTCGCCCTTCTTGACCTCGCTGCCTTCCCTGACCTCCATCCACTCGAGCCGACCGGTTCCTTTGGAGGCAACGTCAGCCTTTGTCTGCGGTACGACGTAACCGGTGGCGTTCAGTAGAGTAAAAGCTTGCGAAGGATAAGCGCGCTGAACCTTCCCCACTTCCACCGGTATGCCGGAAGACCAAAAACCCGAAAACGCCAAGTATGCATCGACTAATGCGGCCAGCACGACCGCCGGGATCACAAATCGACGGTATGGTTTCTTTTGAGACACGCCAATTGAGCGCTTTCCGCTACGGTCCAGCTTGAGCTTTTTCAGGTCGCTATTTGTCAATGGTCAAACTCTTGTATCTGCTGATTGATCAAGCGATTCCTTTTCGCCGCCATCGGTTCATGCTAACCGAAACATAGGGCCTGTAACAGTCACACGCACAGATGCGGCGCTGGATTAACCTAGGAGGCTGTCCGAAAATAGACTGATCTACTGCGGATGGCCGAGCGGCTGCGAGCCGAGCTGGTATATAGCGGCGCAAGCTGTTCAGCAGCGTTTGTGAAATAAGCACATGCCGATCTTTAGCGCCCTTGCCCGGTTCAACCCGCAACAAATGCCGCTCGCCGTCAATGTGACGAACCTTGAGCGCGACGACTTCGCTGACCCGCAAACCACAGCCGTAGCAGGTCGTCAGCAGCATCCAGTGTTTGCCATTGGCACACGCCAAAATAATCCGTGTGACCTCGTTGCGCGTCAATAACTCCGGAATCCGCTGCGCTTTCTTCGGAACCTGCAGTTGCACCGCGAATTCCGACCACTGCAGTACCTGCAAATAGAA
>DEII01000004.1 GCA_002352385.1 Methylococcaceae bacterium UBA2778
CCGTCTTGCGCTTCTCTCCGTATTCGTCCGCAACGTCGTTTACGATCTGTGTGATTGGCGCCGCTTCCTCGCCGCCGTGCTCGTCAATACGACGGACAATCTCCGATACGATCGGCCATTCCTTCTTACGAAGATCCCTTACTTTAGGCCGCTTACGGCCGGGTTTTTTCTTGCGATCAAACGCAGTCTTAAACGGTGTTCCGCTGTCGGCTTCCTTAAGCGCATCAGCAACCGCATGCAAGTCTTCTTGTGTTGGATTTTCGCCGCTATCCACGGCAGATAGGAATCGATCAAGGAAATGATCTTTTTTCATAAACACCTCGCTTGTGTTCAATCTCGCATGATAGGAACCAGGCAAGGCGGGTGCGAGTACCCGCCTTTCGGGAGCTACCCTAGCCTGGCGTAAACTATTTTATCTTAAAATTAACGATGTCAGCACCGGCCTTCAGCCCGTCCAAATAGTCGGCCCATGCCTGCATCATTTTTCGTCGCTCGGGTAAGTGTTCGGCGTAGTTGTAAACCCCTTTCACTTTATTCGTTTCCGCGTGCGCAAGCTGTCTTTCGATCGCGTCTGACGGCCAGCCTTGCTCGTGCAACAACGTGCTGGCTGTTGTTCTGAATCCGTGCCCGGTAATCTCGTCTTTTGAGTATCCAAGCCGACGCAGCGCCGCGTTGACGGTGTTTTCAGACATCGGCCTATCGTTGCTTCGCAAACTCGGAAACAGGTATTTAGAATCGCCTGTGAGCGGCCGCAATTCATCGATGATCGATATCGCCTGGGCGCTCAGCGGAACGATATGTGTCCGCCTCATTTTCATCTTTTCAGCCGGTATGCGCCATTCACCATTGCCGGTATCTATTTCGCGCCATTCCGCCTGCCGCAGCTCTCCGGGACGCACGAAAACATATAGGCCCAGCCGCAAAGCCTGTCTGACGATGAAAGTACCTTGATAGTTATCCAGGTCGCGCAGCAGGCGGCCAAGTTCGCGCGGATCGATGATGCTTGAGAAATGTTTAGCGTTCGTCGGTGTCAGTGCGCCTCTCAGATCGCCGGACGGATCGCGTTTGCATCTTCCGGTTGCCACACCATAACGAAAAACCCGGCCACAGATCGATAGCACACGGTGAGCCGTCTCATGTGCGCCTCGTGCCTCGATGCGTCTCAGCGTCTGCAATAGCAGCGGAGCATCAATGGCATTGATGTTGAGCTGTCCAATCCAGGGAAAAATGTTCCGTTCAAGCCTCGCCAGAATCCGTTGTGCGTGGCCGTCCGTCCAGGTGTTGGTATTGCGGCCGTGCCATTCGCGTGCGATTTCTTCCAATGATTCGCCGATACCGTGCCTCGATGCCGGATCGATACCGTGTTTTAACTGGCGCTTGGCATCGTCGCGAAGGTCGCGCGCCTGCTTCAATGAAACGTCTGGATAGGTGCCGATGGCAAGTGTTTTACGTTTGCCGGCAAAGGTGTAATCGAATCGCCAGCACTTGGCGCCGGCTTTCGTGATGAACAGATATAGACCCCGGTCATCGGTGACCTTATAGGCCCTAGTGAATGGCTGCAGCGCACGAATGGCGCGGTCTGTAAGCATTTTTTACGGTATCGGTCCAATTCGAGTCCCCGATACCGTGTACGATACCGTGTTTGTTATTGGCTTACAATCGATTTATAGGACTTATTGGACAAACAGAAAAGAGACAAACCCAACAACCACGCGGGTTGTTGGGCTTGTTGTAGTTCGTTGGAGCTTAAACTGGAGGCTGCGGTCGGGATCGAACCGGCGTCCACGGCTTTGCAGGCCGCTGCATAACCACTCTGCCACGCAGCCGGAGGCGTAAGACGTAAAAGCCGCGATGTTGTTGCGCGGCTTTTACTGTTTCGGCGAATGGAGCGGGAAACGGGATTCGAACCCGCGACCCCAACCTTGGCAAGGTTGTGCTCTACCATCTGAGCTATTCCCGCCCTACTGTCGAAAACAGCCATTTTATCGTATTATATGCGCGTGTCAAGATGATTGCCGCGACTTGCATCGGACAGCAGCTCGGTCGACAGATAATGTAGAATGGATTTTTCAGACTTTTTCCGCGCGCCCTCTCCATGAGATTGTATCGTCAAGCCTGGTTTTCGTGAAATGCAGCAGGTTGAGCCCCACAGTGCACCACTGCGCGGTGCCATGCATCAAGATCACATAATGATATAGTAAAGCAGCAACATTCCTTGTTGCATGTGCGCAAGAAACAGTCGATGTTTCCAGCGCAATCAACCCGCAGGAACCGGAACAGACGGGCCAAACGCGCCGGCAAACCCGATGGCCTTTGTGCCTGACCACCATGTACACACACTATTTCGGACTCAAAGAACGACCTTTTTCACTCGCTCCCGACCCGCACTACTTGTTCATGAGCGCGAGGCATCAGGAAGCCCTCGCCCATCTGCTCTATGGTACCGGAGAAGACGGTGGGTTCGTTGCGCTGACCGGCGAGGTGGGAACCGGCAAGACAACCTTGTGCCACTGCCTGCTGGAGCAACTGCCCGAGGATGTCGATATGGCTTTGGTCCTCAATCCGCGCATGAACGCGCTCGAATTGCTCAAAAGCCTGTGCGACGAATTGAGAATAAGCTATCCAACCGATTCGCACAGCCTGAAAGTGCTGGTGGACGCGTTGAACAGCCACCTGCTTTCAGCCCACGCAAAAGGCCGGCGCACCGTGGTAATGATCGACGAAGCGCAGAACCTCAGTTTCGAAGTATTGGAACAGATCCGTCTGTTGACCAACCTCGAAACCACCCGGACCAAGCTGCTGCATATCATCCTGGTCGGTCAGCCGGAACTCAATCAGCTGCTGGAACAGGAAAACTTGCGTCAATTGAATCAACGGATCACCGCCCGTTATTATCTCGAACCGCTGTCACTCAGCGAAACCTCGGCCTACATCCGACACCGCATCTCGGTCAGCGGCGGCGGCCATGCATCGCTTTTTACAACATCCTCGATTCGCGCGATCTACGGCTACTCCAAAGGCATACCGCGGATCATCAACAACATCTGCGACCGGGCATTGCTGGGCGCCTACAGCCGCGGACACCAGCGGGTCAATACCGGCGTTGTACGCAAAGCGGCCGAGGAAGTGCTTCCACAATCCAGACGGAGGACGCGTTATCTTCGCCCTGCGCTGTTGCTGAGCACAACCATCGCCTTGTCTCTTCTCATAGGCGTCGTGGCCGGCGGATTTTTGCAGTGGCCGCAATCCAGTGCACACATTGAAACGTCTGCAGCGGATACCGGCAAGATTGTCGAGAAAAAAGAGCATCAGCCGCACAACCAGGAACAGCCGGCAACAACGCAGGAGCCGGAAAAACGGTCGAAGGCCGAGATGCAAGCAGCGACGGCGCCCGAAACTGATGCTCGCGCTGAAGAACATAATGCCAACTTTGCCGAACTGATCACCAACCCCGATCATACCCTGAAAGCCACGTTTGGTGACCTTTTCAGTCAGTGGCAATTGCCCGATGCGGCCGTTGTGAAACATGATTGCACCGGAGCGGAAGAAAGCGGCTTGCGCTGCCTTGCACTGCACGGGACCTGGCAGCAAATGGTAGACTTCAACCGGCCGGCGATACTGGAATTCGACTTGGCGGGGAACACCAAACGGTACACGACACTGGTAGCGGTCAACGGCGATCATGTTACTTTACAATTCGGCGGCAAGCGCTATCAAGTGCCCCGTGAGCAAGTCGCCCCATTCTGGCACGGGAATTATATGGTGCTGTGGAAGCCGCCCGAGCCCAACGTCACCTATCTGGCCCCGGGCATGCGATCCCCTTGGGTCGAGTGGGTGCGCGAACAACTCACTCCCGCCGGTGAACCGATGCAGTCGGGTGCCGGAGCGCGCTATTATGATGCTAGACTTAAACAACGTGTCACCGCCTTTCAACGGGCGCGCCGGTTGCTGCCCGATGGAGTTGTCGGCCCGCGAACGTTCATCCATTTGAATAACAAAGCCGGGACAGCGGGTGTACCCAGGCTTGACTCAACAACCGATTAACCGATGTCCTACTTACTTGATGCTTTACGTAAATCGGAACAGGAACGCCGCATCGGACAGGTTCCGACCCTGGAGCCCGAACCGACCGCCAAGGAGCCGCCGCGGCGAAATCACTGGCTGATCAGCATCATTGCCTTTCTGGTCATTATCAACAGCGGCATCCTGCTTTACGTTTTTTTCGCAAAACCGGACAGCAGCCAACATAAAGGCACTCCCTTGGCCGAAAACACCAAGGATTCTGCTGCAAATGAAGCGGCTAAAACCGCGCCTGCCACTGTGACCGCCGAACCGAGCCCGGCCATCAAACCATTCGCAGCGACCGGGCAACCAGCCACAGATGCCCCGACATCGATCGCGGAAATGATAGCAGCCAAGGAGAAACAAAAACCGGCAGCCCCCCAGCAGCAGGCCAGAAGCGTGCGTGGGCCGAAAACCCCGGCCGCGAAAACGCCTGCCCCGATCACTCGGGCGGCATCACCGCGGACCAAAGAGAAGGTGACGGTCCCGGTAAAGAAAAAGAGCCCAACACGGGCGACCACGATTAAAAAGACCGAGGATAAAAAACGCCCTGCCTCCGAAGTCACGGCACTGCGCTCTCCTCCACCAGCGACCTCGGACGGCAGCGCCCGCCAGCGGGCCGAATCCATTCCGCTGTTGCGCAAGCTGCCCAGCGACTTTCGCCGTAAAGTCCCGGCTATGACCATCAATGTCTTCGTTTATTCGAAACGCGTCAAGGAGCGCTTTGTGATTATCAACATGGCCAAATACAAAACCGGCGACAAACTCGAGAACGGTCCTGTGTTGGAAGCGATCAGACCGGACAGCCTGGTGCTCCGCTTCGAAGGCCAGCGCTTCCGTGTGGAACGGCCATGACAGGGGCTAAAAACGCACCTCCGAGCTCCAGATGCCGCTGCAACCGCTTGGCAGGACGGCAAAAAAGAACCGGCGGAGCGCACATCACGACTTAGGAGGCTGCCCGAGAATAGACTGATCTACTGCGGACAAGCCTGATCGGCCAGATTTCCCGATCATTTT
>DEII01000217.1:0-5011 GCA_002352385.1 Methylococcaceae bacterium UBA2778
TGATTGGCCAGATTTCCCTATCATGCTGATGAAATACATCCTGTATTTCACCCCTGCGGGGTCGCTAACGCGATCCAAATCCGCTCCCGGCGGATTTGTCGTTACATATGCCCGCTATTCACCTCAAATGATCGAAAAATCTGACTCAATCAGTCTCGCCCTCGCTACGATCGCTATTCTCGGACAGCCTCCTACCATGTAGGGCGGATGCCCGAAGGGCGATCCGCCATGCAACCGTGGCATATAATTAACGCTCGGTGGCGGAACCGCTTCGCGTTCTGCCCTACGTGATGGCTTCCTCGATTCGCGGCGCCCGACCTGACGCACACCTGTTCTATTCCCGAGATTGGGGGCGGAACGCGTGCCTCTATTCCCTGTAGCGCAATGAAGAAAAAACAGGCTTTTTTTGTATCGGCTTTAGCCCTCCTTCTGCTGTCTATCGTTGTCGTCCGCTGCAATATGGCAGCGAACGCTGTCGGCCCATTGAGTCATGTACTGCTGACCTGGCGCAGCGAGGACACCGGCCGTACGATGACGGTACTCTATCAGACGCAGGACGATCCGGGTGTGAGCCGGGTGCTGTACGACACCACGAGCCGCCATGGTGATCCTCGGCAATACCGCTTTCAGCAGACCGGAACCGGCGACCGGTTCACGGAATTGAATCGGACGATTCATACGGCGGAGCTGACCGGCCTGCAGCCTGCGACCACCTATTATTTCGTGATCGCCGATGCGCATCGGGTGCGCAGCAAGGAGATGAAGTTTCGCACGCTCCCTGCCGACGGCTCCGCCGTTCGCATCGTTGCCGGGGGTGACATGGGAATCACCGATGAGGCGCTGGCGCTCAGCAGACAAGCGGCAAAAGCCAATCCCGACTTGGCGATCGTCGGCGGGGATATCGCCTACGCCAACGGTAAACTTGGGAATACCGAACTCTGGGACGAATGGCTTCAGAACTGGACCGATACCATGATGACAGCCGACGGCCGCCTGATTCCGCTGATCGCCGCCATCGGCAATCATGAGGTCGACCCGGTGAAAAGCGCTCCGCCGGCCGAAAAGGCGCCTTTTTATTTCAGATATCTGCATCAGGACGATGCCAACGGCACCTATTTTGCCCGCTCGATCGGCGCCAACATCGGGCTCGTGGTGCTGGACTCATCCCATCTGCATCGCGCCGATGGGCCGCAAAAAGCCTGGCTGCAACAGCAGCTCGAGCGCTACCAGGATCGTCCGTACCGGTTTGCCGTTTATCACCGCCCATTGTATCCGGGAGGGCGTTACCCGGGTTACGAACCGGGCGAGGCAGAGGATCTGATTTCTGCCTGGCTGCCCGCATTCGACCGGTTTCACCTAACGCTTGGGTTGGAAAACCACTACCATACGCACAAACGAACCAAACTCCTTGCGCACAACGCCGTCTCCAACGATGGGCGGGGCACCGTCTATCTCGGCGACGGCTCATGGGGACAGAAGCCGCGCGAGGTGGTCCCGGAACTATGGTATCTGGAAAGAGCTTTTTCCAGGAATCATGTCTGGATCGTGGATGTCTCCGCTGACAGCATCACTTTTCAGGCGATCGACGCCGATGGCAATCTCTTCGATCACGGCGCGATCAGCCGGGGTGATTCCCCATCCGTCCCGGAAAAGATGAACGCGCCGGCAATCATGCAACGATAAATCCCCGAAGGATCACTCGATTTCGAGATCGACCCAGAAACAGGGGTGATCGGAGACGCCGGCCGGGGTCCTGCCGCCGCCGAGCACCCGGAAACCGCTGGTAATGATCCAATCGCCCTTGGCGGTCGGCTTTTTGTCGCCGAGTGCGGCGTCGATGGCGTCGATAGTCCCGTGATCTTCGAACAGTGCTTTCATCTGGGAATTTTCGATGCTGGTGTTGAAATCTCCCATCAAGATGACCCGCTGGTACTGTTTGAATTCCTGGATCATATAACGCAGCTGCTCGTCGCGTATCGGACCCCGATCCAGATGGGTGACCATGACGGTGATATTTTTGCCGCCGAGCGGAATGCGGGCGGTGATCATGTTGCGCAGGCCGCGGCCGCTTGCTTCGTTGTAGATCAGGGGTTCGTTGAACCATTTGGTGACATCGAAGCGGCTCAGCAGGCCGTTGCCGAAATAGCGGCGGTACCAGCGATACTGGTTGGCGGCGAACAGCCACCCCATCCCCAGTATTTCGGCCAATTGCGCCACCTGATTGGGATCGCCCAGGGCGGAAGGTCCCGCCGCTTCGTTGATGCCGATGATATCGGCCCCCTTCAGCACCGCCGCCGTGCGCTTCAGGTCGCGGACGCCATCCAGTCCTTTGCCGCGATGAATGTTGTAAGTAGCGACCCGGAATCGTGTGACCCGGCTGTCGCTCCACCGGGCCGGTGGATGAATCCCGTTGCCGATCGCCGGCGCGACCGGATGGGTCTGCCCGGCGACGAAGAGGTGCAGCAGCAGCGAGATCAGCAGCAGCGCCGAAACGATGGCGGTAAAATATGTTCGAAGGTGGGTCAATTGCGGTCGATCAGGATGAGGAATGGGAGCCGGTAGGGAGAGATTCGCTGGCGTAGGGTGCCAAAAGGGATTGGTTGCACCGCAGAGCGGTGCAACCAGCTCAACCAGTCTGGTCGCTCGTTATTGTTTCGAAGCTCTAACGTCCAGCCGGTACCATTTGTCGACGACCAAAGGCGCCCGACGCCCGTCGGCGTGTGGCGGCGCATAGTTTTTCGCCAGATAGTCCAGAATGGTTTTTTCAGTCTCGGGGGGGAACTGCCACAGGTTTTGCGTCTTCTGCATCCAGCGGATGCTCTCCTTCCAGCCTGTCCGGGTGGCGCCGGACTGGGTGATGAGCCTGGCGGAATGGCAGGCGGTGCAGTTTTGTTTGACCGTTTCGAAGCCCTGATCGATGATGAGCCCAGTCTGGGCATCGGTCTTCTCTCGGCTCATTGCGGTTGAAGCGACCAACAGCAATAGAAACAAAACCGCCAGATTCTTGGAATCGTTCATGGGCGGCTCCTTATCAGACCACTTTGACGGCGATGCGATGGCAGGCGTTGTTGAGGTAGCCTTTCGGGTTCCAGCCGGGCACCACCATCGGCTGCATTCTCTCCATGCTGTCGGTTGCCCGCGCCCAGACTTCGTAGTAGCCTTTGCCCGGGAAACGCAGTTCGCTCGACCACTGCTGCCAGGCGAAGCGGTTCACTGCAGGTTTGAGTTTGCAGGGCTGCCAGGTTGCCCCGAAATCGATGGAGACCGCCATGGCGGCCACCGAGTGATCGCCCGCCCAGGCGTGACCGCGCACCTTCAATGTCTGATCGGGTTGGATCATGACGCCGGAGCGTGGATAGGTGATCAGCGATTTCACCGGCATGGATTCGATGATGCACATATCGGCTTCGGCCACTTCGGCGCCGGGCGCGACGGGGTGGCAGGGCACTCGATACGAATAGCCACCCATTTTCGCCCCGTCATGGATTTTGTTGCGGATAACGATTTTCTCCAGCCATTTACCGCAGGTCGAGCCGGGCCAGCCGCCGATCACCAAGCGCAGCGGATAACCGTTCATTACCGGAAGATCCTTGCCGTTGATGGCCCAGACCAGCAGTGATTCATTCTCCAAAGCCTTGCTGATCGGCACGCCCCGCGAGATCGGGACTTTGTTCGGATCGCCGCTGATGTGCGTGTCGCGGCCGTAGTAGCCGATATAAACCGCATCCTCACCGATTCCCGCCGACTCCAGTACATCCCGTAGGCGCACACCGGTCCATTGCGGGCAGCCCACCGCGCCGAGGCGCCATTGGTTGCCTTTTGCCGGCGGAATGAACTCGGCTCTGCCATTGCCGCCGCACTCGATGGTCATTTGGTAGGTGTGGTGTTCGAATCGCTCTTTCAGCTCCTTTAGGGTATAGGAGACCGATGACTTGGCGGCTTCGCCTTCGACGTTGAGCGTCCAGGCGTCGACGTCGATCTCCTGGGGCGGTATGCCGTTGTTTCTTACGAACAGCCGGTCGGCCGGTGTCACCGGATCATCGAGCAGCCAGGGCGGCGTTTCCGCATTGACCGGGCGGTCATTGAGTACAATCAGGCCGGGATCCTTGCCGGGAATCCGGAACGGTTCCTCGCTCTGCGCCAATGCGGCGGGGATCAGCCCGCCTGGCATATGATCGGCAAATGGGATATGGGCGCCCACTGCTGCGCCCATGGCGAGCAGGCTGCTTTTTTTCAGAAAACCCCGCCGGCTGACTGGATCGACTTCTCTGTCCCATATCGATTTATCGGCTGCTTCAGGATCGTCCGCATACAAAGCGTGCAAGCCTTTTTTCAAGGTTCTGGTTTTTTTCATGGCGGTCTCCCGGTGCGAATAGGCTGTGCGCGATCTGGAGGAATCGGTGAATCTTATCAGGACTCCACCCCGAAACACAACGCCCGGTCTTTCTGAAGCGCGGTGCGTCCCAAGGCACGTCCGGTGAAGTGATAATCACTATACTCCGATCGTTCGTATATGCCAAAAACGGGTGTGGAACAACCGCCCGATTGGTGCGCGCTGCAGCCTCCCAGGGGCATCGTGCTCGCCATTACGCATGTGCAAAGCGGTTGGAATGAGTGTCGGTTCAATATTGTGCCGCGAAGGAAGGCGTCGGCATCAGAAATCCCGGGTATTCGGTTGCCACCGCGGTTACCCAGCCCGCGATCGTCGCAACGAGAAGGAAGACGGCTGTCGCGATGAGGGTTCGTACAACGATGGCGGAGCGCTGGGACAACGACTTGCTGAGGCCCGTTTTGGCGGCAATCAGCGCAGCCGATGCCGCCGACAGCAAGACCGATGCAATGCCGGCGAAGACATGCTCGCACCATGGGCACACGATCCGGGATTGAGGATGAAAAAAGCTGCACTGTGCGGCAAGGCCAGACCATGGCCAGCTGCAGCCGCAGCCGAACAACAGGCCGCAGTAGGGCGTGACAAGGATTGCGGCAACGCCCAACGTGGCGATCGTCGCCG
>DEII01000217.1:5044-11831 GCA_002352385.1 Methylococcaceae bacterium UBA2778
GCCGCCTGCCCGACGGTCTGCATCATTCGATGGTCAGAACCACCTTGCCGATCGGTTTCTCCTGTTCGAGGTGGCGGTGCGCCTCGGGGGCTTGGGCAAGAGGGAAGGTGCGGGCGACAGTGATCGACAGTGTGCCGATGTCGAACAGCCGGGCGCACCGGGTGAGAATGCTGCCCTGATGCTGCTGAGCATCGTCCAGCTCCAGCAGGGTCGGTGCCAGCATCATCTCCAGGCTGATCCGCAGATTGCGTGTTCTTGCCTCCGTCCAGTCGATGTCGGCCGGCGGCTGCAGAATGGTCACCAGGTCGCCGTAGCAGCGGGTGCAGGCGCAGCACTGCTCGAACACCCTTTCGCCGACGGTATCGAAGGCGATGTCGACGCCGCGACCACCGGTCCATTCGGAGACGGCCCGAACGACATCCTCATGCCGATAAAAAACCACCTCGTCGGCACCCAAATCCTTGGCGAACTTGCCTTTTTCCGGCGTGCTGACCGTGGTGCATACCTTGGCGCCGGCCTGTTTGGCCAGCTGTATGGCGATATGGCCGACACCGCCGGCGCCGGCATGGATCAGAACGTTGTGACCATTCTCGACAGCGACCCGATCACACAGTGCTTCCCAGGCGGTAATCAGCACCAAAGGCGCCGCGGCGGCCTCGACGAAGCTGAGCGATTCAGGTTTATGGGCGACAAAGTTTTGATCGACCACAGCGTATTCGGCATAGTTTCCCTGCCGACCGCCGAAGCCGCACTGGCAGTAATAGACGGCATCGCCCGGTTTGAAATCGGACACTTCATCGCCGATTGCCTCGACGACACCGGCGCCGTCGCACCCCAGGATCGCCGGCATCTGAACCGGGAAGCGGTCGACCGCACAACGGATCTTGGTGTCGATGGGGTTGATGCCCGCCGCTTTGAGCCGCACCAATAACTGGTGGGGGCGGGTGATTGCGGGTCGTTCAATCTCTCGAAGAGTCATAACCTCCGGTCCGCCTGCTCGATCTATCGTGACTGCTTGCATAAGTGTGTGTTGTATGGGGTCGTGTGAGACAGGTGATGCGATCAATTATCGGATCAAATCCTGGTGGAATCAAGCAAATGGCTTACTTTCCCGTATCGTGCTTTCCCCGCCATATGGAGAGCATCAGCCAGACGCCCCCGAAGCCGGCGCCGAGAAAGCCCAGGAAGCCGAACACCGGCAATCCGAACAGAGTGGGACCGCCGGTCACGGTCATGACGACCGATGAACCGATGATCAATGCGGAGGTAACGAGACCAATGGTGAGACGGCTGGCGGCGCGGTCCAGCTGCCAGCCGAAGTGGTTCAGTTCGGTTACGCCAACGTTGATTTTCAGTGCGCCGCCGCGCAGAGATTTCAATAGTCGGCGCAGGTCCTGGGGCATACCGGTGACGATGTCGAGTATTCCTGCGAATTGACGGAAACTGCGTTTGGCCAGGATATCGGGCCGGTAGCGGGCGAGCATGGCCCGCTCCAGAAACGGGGCCGCCGTCGAGATCATGTCAAAATCGGGATCGAGCTGACGTCCCATCCCTTCCAGAGTGATCAAGGCCTTGAACAGCAGGGTCAGATCCGGCGGCAGCGCCAACTGGTGATCCCGCATCAGAGTGGTCAGATCGGCCAGCATGGAGGCCATGTTGAGCGCCTTGAGTGGTACGCCGTGGTAGGTGTCGATGAAGAGATCGACTTCGGTGGCGAGGCTGGTTGTGTCGACATAGATCTCGCCCGACCAGTCCAGCAGGACATCGACTACGCCGCTGCAATCCCGGTTGACGATGGAATGGAGCAGATCGATCACCTGATCGCGGCGGGACTCGGACAACCGCCCGACCATCCCGAAGTCGATGAATGCGATGCGGTTGTCCGGCAGATAGATGATGTTTCCCGGATGGGGATCGGCATGGAACAGACCATCGATCAGCACCATCTGCAGCACGGCATTCGCCCCGCGGGTCGCCAGCAGGGAGCGGCTCAGACCGGCGGCATCGATCGCCTGCTGGTTCCGGCCGGCGATGCCTCGGATGAACTGCTGGACATTGATGCGCTCGCTGACCCAGTCCCAGTAGACCTTGGGGACGATGATCTCCGGCTTGTCCTCGAAATTGGCGGCCACCCGTTCTGCGTTGCGGCACTCGACCGCAAGATCGAGTTCGCGACGCATCGACAGCGTGAATTGATGAACGATCTCCTGTGGGCGATAGCGGCGCAGTTCGGCAACTTCACTCTCGAGGATTCTGGCCAGCCGCTCCAGCAGCCGCAGATCGGCTTCGATGATCCGCTCGATTCCGGGACGGCGGATTTTTACGACGACAAGCGTGCCGTCCTCGAGGCGGGCGCGATGCACCTGGGCGATGGAGGCCGCTGCCAGCGGTTTCCTGTCCAGTTCGGGAAATATCTCGTCGACGGGAGCGCCCAAGTCCTCGAGCAGCTGTTTTTCGAGTGCTTCGAACGGCAACGCGGGCGCCTGATCCTGAAGTTTTTCGAATTCACGGATCCATTCCGGCTGAAAGAGGTCGACGCGGGTTGCCAGGATCTGACCGAGCTTGATGAAAGTCGGCCCCATCTCTTCCAGGGCCCGGCGTATGCGCTGCGGGGTCTCCAGATGGGACTGTTCCGCAGGGTATTTCCAGTGCAGCGCCTTGCCTGCCCGCTCCAGAAAGTGGCCCAGGCCGGCGCGGCGGACGATGTCGCCGAAACCATAGCGGATCAGGATCGACGCGATGTCGTGCAGCCGTCCAAGGTCGCGGACGGCGCTCAACGCTTCCCAGATCATCGGTCGATGGCGGCAGGGTCTATTTGTCGCCCGATTTGGTTTTTTCCGGTGGCTGCAAACTGTCGGCAATGCCCGCCAGTATTCCGCTGGCGATCTGAACGATCTGTGCTCCGGTTGTCCGCGCGGTCTCGACGCCCGCCTCCAGGCCGGCTTTTCCCGTTTGCTGCAGCAGGCGCTGCAGGTCGGCCAATGCTGTGACCACCTGTTCACCGACCGCTGTGCCGCTGTTGCGCGCGTGAGTGACCAGATCGGTGAGTATTTCGGCGGCGCGGTCGGTGCCGTTTTTGGCGATGTCGGTCAATGTGTCGAGATAGAGTTTCTCCAGCTCGCCGAGATCGCTCATCGAGCGTTTCAGCTCCTGCTGGGAAAAATCGCCGGTCCGACCGGCCGCCTCTTCGATTGCAAGCTTTGTTGCTTCCGCTGCTTTGGTGAGGGCATCGTCCAATCCTTTGATCGCCTCTTTCAAGGCCTCCCCCATGCGCTCGCCGTGAGAGACCGCGCCGACGCGGGAGCCTTCGGCCACCGCGCCGACCACGGCTTTGATGCTGTCCGCGTCCAGTTTTCTCCGGGTCAGTGCGTTCAGGGTGATATCGCGAACCTTTTCGCGGATGTCGATCTCCTGCTCCTGCTCGACTGCCTGCTGAGCGGAATCGTGAAGCTCTTCGGTATGAATCCTTGGATCTTCTGTATCAGTCATGGTGTGCCTCTTTTGTTTCGACAATGCGCTGTGCGTGAAAAACGTAACGGTTTATCGTGATGGATAAGATTCAGTGCCATGCTGAATCCTTGACTTCAATCGAAGTTGAGCGCCGGTCTCGAAATTTCGTCGCCAATCACCCCATTATAAATGAGTCAAATCGACAATGCTGATTAATCCCGCCTTCCTCGAGCGACGCTGTCTTGCTGTTTTTTCAACCGGCGGTCGAGCCACCGATCGATGGCCTGCAGCAGCCACTGATCGAGCGGCGGTGCGGAAAACAGCTGCTCATGGTGTTGCTTGTCCGGGAGCACGATCAGTTCGTTATCCGGGTGGGTCTGCAGGGTGAGCGCGGCAAAATCATGAACGCCCCAGGCCGGAGTAATGGGGTCGTGGGCGGAATAGATCAACAGATAAGGCGTGCTAAAGCGGCCCATGTTCCGGCGAAACCGGATGATCGCCCGCTCCACTGAGAGAACATAGCGCAGCAGGCTTCGGCGAATGATGTACGGATCGGCCCGATGGCGCTCTTTTTCTTCTTCCCAATCGGTCAGGTAATCGACAACCCACCCGGGTGTAGTGGGGGTAAACAATCGACGCGGCCCGGGCAATGACAAAAGCTCGATGATCCCGTCATGCAGCGGCACGGCAACAAGGGCCAGCACCTGATTGAAGAGCATAAGAGGCAGCGGTTCGTCGTGGGGCGTCAGGAAATGCTCATGGGTGTGGAAAGAGAATTTGACGAACGGGTTTTGAAACCACCCGCGCCAGCCGGGCACTTCTGTCACCGAGAAAGCCGGACCGCTGAAGACGATGCCCTCGACGCGGTCTCGAGGACCGCCAGTGGTATGCGGTGCCGACAGATAGAGCGCCGACACGAGCGAACCCAGGCTGTGGGACAGTATGAACAGCGGGCGCGGATGCGATGAATCCGTCGCTGCGTCGCAGCGTTCGATCAAATAGCGCAGGGCCTGATCGAGATCGTCTTGCATCGGTTTCAGCGTACGCAGCTCGCTCTGCATCAGATAAGCATCGCTGACATCGACGGAAAGCCTGCCGGATGCGATTGCACGATCCGCCGACAGAAATGTGGGATTGGATAACCCGTGACCATACAGATCGACGCCGGCAACGATGAAACGCTGCGCGAAATGGGCAGCGATCGCCTTGTAGCGTCCGACATATTCGTTCATGCCATGTACGATCAGAAGGCACGCCGGTGCCTTCTCCGGCTGTGGCGGCATCATCACGCGCAAATGCAGCGGCGTCTTACGCTGCGGCACATCGATCAGAATCTCCTCGCCCCACGCAGGATAGCGGTCATGAACGAGCTGCTGCTGTGCGCAGGCGTTGAGCAACGGTAGAACCACAGCGTACAGTATTCTCAAAAGCGCGTGCATACGTGACAGGATCAGGATAGCCGCCATCCGGCAACTCGATGTCAAGACTTGCTGTCAGCCATCGTTCCGAGTGTCGGCAAGGGCGCGTTGTGCTCGCTGAAAACAGGAACCGGTAGTATACTGAATCGCACTGGATGAGGTGAAACATCAAGCGCTGACGGCAATGCTGTTGCCTTAAGCCCTCTCCAGCGGGAGAGGGTTGGGTGAGGGGGCTATAAACAAAGGAAATCAGCCATTTTGATCCCCTCATCCCNNCTTCTCCCGGAGGGAGAAGGAGTGCCCCGTCTTAATTCAGCAGCATTGGGCGCTGACGGTGGTTATCCAGATCAGTCGATGCCGGGGTTTGTCGGCAAGCTACAGGAGGACGGACTATGAAACAAATCGTCAATTCATTGTGTTTGCTGTGTGTGGTGGCCATTGCAAGCTGCGCCTCGACGCGGCCTCTCGTTCGCTCCGATCATGATCCAAGCGAGGATTTCAGTCGTTTCAAGACCTATGGCTTTTTCGATAAGCTTGGCACCGATGAAGCGTATACCACTTTACTGACCAAGTACCTCAAAGAGGCGGTCAGCCGTGAAATGGAGCGCCGAGGATATCGTTATTCGGAAGAGCCGGGCCTGCTGGTTAATTTCCATGCCAAGGTCAAGGAGAAGCAACGCGTCGTTCGCAGCCCGGCCGGCGGCTATTCCCGCGGCTATTATGGCTACCGCTGGGGCTATTATGGTCCATGGGGCGGCTACGCGTACGATACCTATGTCGAAGAGTACACCGAAGGGACGCTGAATATCGATCTCGTGGACCGGGCGGACATGCAAATGGTTTGGGAGGGGGTGGCAATTGGCAGAGTGACAGAAGAGGACTACGACAATTTGAAGCAGGCCGTGGATGCAGCGGTCGCCGCGATTTTTGAAAAATATCCTTACCGGGCGGGGCGATCGGAACCGGTGTCCGGGCAGGGAGCGTCCGATCAATGATCCGTTTATGCGGGTGTCCCGTAAAACAGGGCCGAAGCCGGAACAATGTGGCGGCGGTATTTTCCCGGCCAGGGATGATGCGACAGGAGGAACGATGATCGCTGTTCGATCTTTTCAGCCGGCCTCTCTGGCATTGTTGATTGTTCTCCTGGCCGGCTGCAGCTCGACGAAGCTGGTCAATCTATGGACTGATCCGCAGTACACAGGCCCTCCGTTCAAAAAAATCCTGGTGATCGGAATGAGCGAGCGGCCTGGCGAACGACGGTTGTTCGAGGAAGAATTCGTGCGTCGACTCGATATGCGCCACGGAGTCGATGCGATCCCCAGTATCGGGCTGATCGATGAGCGGAGCGAACTCGATACCGAACGGATCACCGAAGCGATCAAAGGGACCGGTATCGATGCCGTGCTCGTGACGCGGTTGGTGAGCGAGGAGAAAAGAAAACGCGATCAGCCCGCCCGCACCGGTTCTTTCGATGATTATTACTTTCGGGCCTCGCGCACCATCCGTTCAAAGGACTATATTACCGAGCATACCATCGTCAAGCTCGAAACCAATGTGTATACGGCGGAAACGATGACGCTGGTTTGGTCCGGCGCCACCGAGACGTTCAACCCGCCGAAATCCATCGGCAGGACGATGGACGAGTTGGCGAAAATCGTCGTGGATAGTTTGGCGGAAAATGAGATGTTGTAGCATTCCGTCGGGTTGCGGCGCGCAAGGGGTATGGAGAGATCGAAGGTAAATATTCGGCCAACCCATATCCAACAAAATCATCTGGTTAGGTGTGCTCGGAACCGGCGGTCGAGCGGATAGAGCCATATATCTTTGATGGGAACACTCTGTTTGCCTGCCGGGCCGAGCTTTCCTCGCCCTTTGGTCTGGCCGACATGGCTCCAATTGGCGGCCTTGTAGCAGGTGCC
>DEII01000052.1 GCA_002352385.1 Methylococcaceae bacterium UBA2778
ATAATGGCTCCATCCCACAACGAGTTCTATACCATTGCACACCCATTGAGGCACTTAAACAATGGCACGAAAAACAACCCAAACTCTTTAACAAACGTGTATACAATCTCACGGGTCTTGACAGATAACGGAGTGGAAGCGATTTATTTGGTTTCCGATGAAGGTACTGGAATACGCGCCGGCCATGCAGAGGCGATGAGTGATGTCGTGCGGCAGTCTGATACCTATCATGCGATTGCCCACCAGCTTGGGAATTGGCTGGATCGCCTTGAGAAGGCGGCTTACAAGGCGATTGGCATAGAGGATGCGTGCGAGAAAAAACTGGATTCGGCAAAGAGCGACCAAGCACAGGAGAAACGGCTGGAGGAATACGAGAACGCCGCCGAAGCCGCCGACAAGGCGGTAACGCTTTACGATGATTTCAGCTATCTTTATCGGTATCTTCTCGGTGAGCTCAATGTATTCGACAATAACAGCAATCTGCGTAGTCGACAACAAGCCGAAGAGGGGGTCAAAGCCGGCCTTGCGCTTATTGAGGAATTAAACCATGAACGCATCACAGAAGGCGTGAAGAAAATTGAGCGTACATTGCCGGATTTGTTCCATTACTTCGATGTTGCCAAAAAGGTCGTCGACGAGTGCAAACAGCTACCCATTGATGATGAAAGCCTGAAGGCTTATTGTATCGCATGGCAATGGGGTAAAGCCGTCAGGAAAGCCAAAAAGAGCGGCCGAAAAAGAAGAGCGCAAGAGCGAGCAGACTTCTGTTTGGAAATAGCCAATGGCCTGCATCAGGAAGAGTCTTTAGATCTTCAGGGAGAAATCTATTCCAAGCTCGATACAATCGTCCAGAGTTCAGCCTTGGTGGAATGTATCAATTCAATTATCCGACCCTACTTAAATACCACAAAGAATCACGTAACCCAAGAGCAGCTTAATCTCATTATGCATTACCACAACCATCGGCGTTATCGTGATGGAGTAAGAAAGGGTAAAACACCAATGGAGCTTCTTACAGGAAAAGAGCAAGAAAAAGATTGGCTTTCAATCCTTTTTGAAATAATCAAAGAAAAGGACCCAGGATTACTGCTCGCTTCTTAGAATATAAGAAGCAGGCAGTCATTCAAACCTCTATATATAGTAGCCATTTTTTAATATGCCTCTAAACTTTACGCAGCTTAACCCATTTTTGCCGATCAAACTGCCCTAACCCATTGATTCTTCGTTGCCGGCACTATTTTGGCAAAAAAAGGCCTTTAAAATCAAGGGCTATTTTTACGGGTCGGTTTGTAGTGCCATGATCTTTGTTTAAGGTCTTGATTCAGACACCATTGGCGGCGTAAAGTTTAGAGGCATATTTTTTTAATGGCTACGGTAGCCTATTGCCAATTTTTTGTGGCGACAAAAGTGTCAACTACTTTGTATATCAAATGAAGGATGCCGAAATATCATATGTAAAAAGCTATCCATCTTGAAGCATTGATCGATCGCGGAATGCTCATCGAGCGATGGACTATTATGTTTGTTTCCGTCTAACGCGGGTCATTATGGAGTGGCGCGTTTGGCGCCAGGACACCCTAATATCGATGCTTGCGCGGTGGTGGTATCAGCACAGCGAGCTTATCCAAAAACTCCAGGGGTGTGAGATAAAGAACAGTTTGCCTATCGGGCCTGGATTTAGGAAGACGGTAAACCAGCCGCTGATCCTTCTCGATCCACTGCAGCCGCTCGCTGGTGAAGATAGGCCGGGCGCAGTAGCGAAACGAGCATTCTAAACCGGCACGGTCCCAGGCTGGTACAGTAACGTCGGCGTTCAGAGAAAATCTACCTTCATGCCCCCCACTCGCGCATCGCTTCCACAGCTTCCGGCGAAAGCAGCTCTCGCCGCTTGAACAGACGAAGTACCCGTTCCCTGATCTCGGCCTGCACCTTCGCAATTGCTTCAGTGTTTATGGCGGCCTTGTCAAACCTAAGCGCTTCATTTTCGACGCTAAACAGGCCATCGATGACGCAGCAGTAGAAATGGATGTTTTGGTTCAGCGCCGAACCAAACGGATTAACAAAGCTGACTGCTCCCAGCCGGGCATTGTCCGATGCATCCGGACAGCACGATTGGCTATACTTGGCTTAATTCCATTACTATTTATTCAACATTTTATTTTTAAGAAAGTGCTCGATCCCATATATTTCAACAAGGCACATTATAGTGCCTATGAACTATCTATTTTCGATTCATTTCCTTTGTTTCTAATTAAAACTATTGGTTATATTAAAGCGATTGTTTTCCCAAACTCTATGAGGAGAAAGTTTGAGAAAAATATTCTGAAACCAAAAGATCATCTAATAATTTATTCTCTAGCATGGATTACAATATTAATCCTTATTATAAGCAGCTTTATAATTATCAATATTGGATTTATAGCAGTTGTCGTATATTTTATAAATTGACATAAGTAATATAAATGGTTTTCGAGGTACAAGGAATCAAAGAATGATATGTAACATATGCGTAATAATATTTACTTGCATACTTAGTTGGCTGTTCAGCATAGACAAGAATCAATGGGGGACAGATACAATTGATTAGACCTCATTGATTAGTAGTTAGGTTTTCCCAGATTTTTGGTTGAGTACATCCAGATTTCTTGGTTCTATGCACAAATTATGAGAAATAAATTGATGCAAGCTCTATACACCTATAGTTTTTCAGATAAATAATTGCACAAAACCAAGAAAAAATACGGCTGCTATTTCAATGACTTACAGGTTCTGTCTCTTGCAGTTAATTTTCTGACTATCTATAGCCCAGCCATGTAATCGATCAGGTATAGACCGCCAACGCCACCAAATGGCATTGCGACTGCTGTAACGATGGGGTGTCTTGTTATTGGTGCGAAAGGTCCGGAGTTGATTTGTTTAATCTCTTCTATTAACGCCTCTATGCGTTCAGCCATATTTTTAACTGTTGTATCTGGTTTGTTTTCTTCGTGGCATTGCTTATGGTATTCCTTAGTTAGATTTTCAATGGCGACTTGTCGCGCATTTTTACCTGTTCTCCTGAGTCTAATAGCACTACTAAGCGCGATAATAGCCCCAAGCAATATTACGCCTGCAAGTGACAAAGGCATGAACCAACGGTCAAAATAGTTGCTACGGGATAATATCATTAAAGATAGTACAAAAAATGGTAAAAATATTAATACATCAACCGCCCTGGATCTTCGCACAATTAAATCGAGCTTGAGTTTTTCTACTGCAACGTCTTCAGAAACGCCGTAATCTTCACGGCATTTAGTTAAAACACTTTCAGACCATTTAACCTTGCATTTAATTAATAGCTCTACAAACCGGGCATAGAGTCGTGTTACATCCACCACAAGAAAAATAAGAAAAATATATGGTATTAAACCTGCCCATAGCACATAAAAATTTGATCGAGCACTTATTTCATCACTAAAGGGAGTAAATGGTAAAGTTGGAAATGAAATTATAAATAAGCGTGACATAAGTACATAAATAATTGTCAATATAGTAACTCTGGGTAACCACCACCTGGTCTTGGCGATATGCATATATTGATAAAACAATTCATCGATTCGCGCCTCTTCATTTTTTCGATATCGCCATCCCCATGATGTCAGAAAGATATGAGACCATATGCTTGGTTGTTCTAAATTCCGATTTTCGATATCAGATTTGCTAAAAAACCTGATTCCGTAAAACCCTTTAATTGAGTCAATTAATTTATTACCGAATGTCAGTACAGACATCCAGATATTTTGACGTATTTTTAAATTTATATCACAGCAATCACGAAGTTGGTCAGCAATGCTCTTATGTTTACTATCTGATAACTCGTTTTCTTTAATGATTGTTAATGAATTGTTCTTTAACGCTGTTAGCGTAAGCAGTATGAAAACTACGGCCAGTACCGCCGCAAACATTCTTATGATTACGGAAGGCCAGATACTCGTACCGGACAGCATTGCATTAAATTCGCTGGTTTCGTATGGTCTGATAATTATAAGCCAGATAATTACAGCGTAAATTACCAAAGCAGTTATAAAGATATATAATCTCGTGTTATTACTGGTTTGATATATAAGCAAAAACAGAAGTAATACAGACATTCCCAGGTACAAAATCATGTTGTTTGTGTAAAGTTGTTTTGATACTTTTTTGTTATGACTGTAATCAATAGCTTTCGTATTTCCAATTTCGAATATTTTTGCCTGGGTGTGATTATTTAGAACGGTTTCGTTTAGCAAAACAGCATTTTGTGTGGAGAGATAAAGTGACGTTTGGTAGCCGTCTCGAAATGCCAGACCTTGAAATCCTGAGTCGTCTGGAACTAATCCGTAGCCTGATGCAACTACCAGGTTGCGAGCCCATTTGTTCTCTTCGTTATGTAACATGCGCGCATCAAGGTCGGTTGTAAAAAATATAACATTTGGAAAGCGACTTCTTAACGCCTGCAATATCAGAAGTTTATCGTAAGTATCGCTACCTACTATACCAATTGCACGTATAACTCCCTTGTCTTCTTCAATTAATGATTGTGATAAATCAGTTAATTGATCTCCCAATCTTCTCAAGTAGTCAAGCTGGTTAGCGCCAACAGGTCGTCTAAATGCTTTTTTCTTGTCGTCTTTGCTCTCTTTCTTATCTTTATTCTTGTTGTGCCCTATTGAGCCATCGATTCCTCGAAAATAATTGTAACTGTGTAGCCAACTTACTGTATCGGTATGGTTTTGTTCGACAGGTTCGTTTTTATTACTATTGTTGTTTATTGATACACTTAAATCTTTAATTAGCACATTGAATAAACGATTAAAGTTCCTGGAGTACACTGTATCCCACTCGCCAATTAATACTATATGATCCTGTTTATCATTTTTGTTAAGGTTGTTGATTGGATAATCTCTACAGTGACTCATTTCCAAATTTTTATCTTTAATTATTTTCTTGTCTTTGATTTTATCTGACTTATCATCTTTAAACGTAAGGAAGTTACTATCTTTTGAGTATGGATTGACACCTCTTCTCATCAGTTCGCACAATAAATTTTCAACAAGCTTTTTATCGGTTGGTATTGTTCGATAGATTTTTGGCCAGTCTTTTACCAGTTTATCCTCTGGTATCTTTAAAATGTTTGCGATAGCTTCATTGTCAATTGTTGCTCTCGGTGAAATAATTCTGAAAGTTTTCTCCTGACATTTTTTGCTGAGACGATAACCGTCATTACGACTTGCTTTGTCACCTTCACGGTACATTTTAACGAGCGTTGTTGACCCTGCTGGGCCAAGCACATCGAACTTAATACATACTTCTTTTTTATCCATGGAATATCGTTCGCGTAACCCAGGTATAAGCCCAAACCACAATCTATCAAGCATTGACAAAGGTTTTGCCTGTGCGATTTCTTCATCATCTAGCCACAACACAAGAATATTTTTAGCAAAATTTTTATCTTTTTTTGACTGAGGATTTTGCTCGCTATGTTTATGATCAGGTGCCTCTTTAGGTTCAAACCACTCAAAGGGTATAGTTGCGGGCCAATCGCAAGACTTAATTAGTTTTTCATCATTTTCTCTTAAACCTTTTTTACAAATACCGGAAAAATCAATATATCCGATGTGTTCAGCATCTTTTGGTATATACCCAGCATTTGATAACCCGGAAACTACTGCATATCTGCTTCTGATACGGTGTTCGCGGTTTTCGGCATATGGGCCGCCTGACACCATTACAGCCAGTACGTGCAAATCAGCTATATGACTGTCGACTTCGATATCGCGCAGAATCTGACATCGTAATTCTTTAATTGAATGTGCAGAGGTACTTAACAAAATTTCGGTTTCATTTTCGTTACTAAAGCTACAGACTCGATGTAGTTGGTCCTGATATTTAGTGTACTCTGCGAGAGTAGATGTTTTTAATACTGCTGGTTTGCTAATTTTGCCAGAATGCATGTCCTTTCGATGCCTTTCGATTGCCTCGAAGGGATCTTGCCAAAGTCGCGCCAGTACATCTTCGGCGGTTGATGTTATTTTTTGAGGTGCTTCAGGTCGCGTGGGGTTGAATGGATTATCAGAAAATACCAGGACACCGAGCGCAAGTACCACTAGCGCTATCCCGGGAATTGGAAACTGGCCAGATGATTTATTGTCGTTCATATTAGAAATATCAGCGTGTTATGTTTTGTAAAAACGATTGAACACTGCAATAAGTATCTGTGCTTTGATTCTTAGGCATAGACACACCCTCTCCCTTAGTCATGTGCTTATAATCGAAACAAATTTTATATGTATATGTGTTTAGTTTTTTCAGGTAAAAGGTCAATACGACTCTATCAAACTTCATTATTATTCTTATTGTAACACACTAAGATTAGTCTGAAGTTCCTGGAGCCGATAGTTGAAACTCTCTTATCTATCATGAAGATAGAGGGATCAGTGGGTGTCCGTGCTGCCTACAACTGAATGGTTTTCAGTAAATCGAGGGCCTGCTGTTGGGTTTGATTGGGTGTCGTAATGATCTCAAAGGCACCGGTATCGTCATCGAACCCTGGGGCATAAACGAGGTTGAGAACGATCCCGCTGAGCGATTCGATCAATGTTTGAAAGCTTTGGACTTGGGTGCCGTCTTCCAGTGTCTTGGTGCGCACTTTATGCTGCGCAGACTCCGAACGCTGTGCAGGAGCAACCGGATCCCGAAGCGCTTTTGCTTCCAGCTCCTCGTCACAAAACAGCAGCGGCCGCCACGCCTCCCGCATATACCTATAACGCTCCCTATTGTCAAGACCAAAACCTATAATATTTAAGATAGTGCATTGTCTTCCTCTTTTATTAAAAAATAGTTATTGTTGCGCCGCAGGCGTCCTAATTTGTGGCACTCACCTGTCGCGGCGGAGTGTGGTCAAAGGGTGAATGAGTGTGGTCAAGTTGTGGGAAACGCCTAAGGCGTTTTCCATCAGCTTGTCCACACGTTCCGGAGCGCAGCGGAGGACATTCACGCTTTGTCCACACGGAGTCCGCCTCTCGACCCTGCATCATTGCATTGTACCAGCCAAATACACTTCAGCGGGCGTTTTGTCATCCAATGACTGATGAGGCCTCTCATGATTGTAAAACTCGAAATATTCCTTCAGTCCCTGGAAGGCGTCACTGACGGTCCTGAAACCTTGCAAATACACCTTTTCGTATTTGACTGAACGCCAGAGTCGTTCGACAAAAATATTGTCCAACGCCCGCCCTCTGCCATCCATGCTCACCTGGATGCCTTTGTCCAACAGAGGCTTCGTAAACCGATTGGTGGTAAATTGGCTTCCTTGGTCTGTATTGAATATTTCGGCATCCTTCATTTCTCGGTTTACACTTTAATGTTTATAAAAAGGTAAATAGCTCATAATATAAATTTGAATCCAAAGTAGTTGATCTTATTGCAACCACATATTCGGTAAATCACCACAATACTAGACAAACGATACATTTTCCTGTATAACGAACTGGGGGTGTTTTTTTAGTTCGTTTTACATTGAGATTTGTATCTATGATATTACCAAATACAGCAAAGGTTAAATCTTCCTTTGAAGACCAATTTGACAGAAGACTATTTACTCGGCGTACCGATCTTTCAAACAGGATACGCGTAGCGATAGCCATTAATGCTCTTTATGCTATGTTGCACGGCGTATGGGGAACGATCAGCAATCTGGCGATTGAATACAGCATATCCAGAACTTTTGTATATTCCCTTGCCCATACGCTAAACGAAGCCGGGCAGTTTCTTTTTCAGAAACAGCTGAATTCGCCCATTCCTTATCTCTTCGAGGACTATCGATTTATATGATGCTGTCACTTCGACTGGAGGGGCGAAGCAGTATTGGTGCAATCTCGACGATCATGAATCGATTTGAGCTTGAGTTGTCCTCTACTGGCTCCATTAGTCAAATACTATCACGTATCGGGGGCTTGCTGCCAATGACGATATCCCCAGAAGACGGCGCCACTCAATATCTTGTATTTGCCAGTGATGAGATCTTTTCGAAAACCACTCCGATCCTGGTGACCGTGGATCCGTGCAGTAGCACGATTCTTCGAATCGAACTGGCCGATAGCCGGAAGGCCGAAGATTGGAAAAACCACTTTGAGTGTCTCTTTGATAACGGAGTGGAAGCGATTTATTTGGTTTCCGATGAAGGTATGGGAATACGCGCCGGCCATGCAGAGGCGATGAGTGATGTCGTGCGGCAGTCTGATACCTATCATGCCATTGCCCACCAGCTTGGGAATTGGATGGATCGCCTTGAGAAGGCGGCTTACAAGGCGATTGACATAGAGGATGCGTGCGAAAAAAAACTGGATTCGGCAAAGAGCGACCAAGCGCAGGAGGAACGGCTGGCGGAATACGAGAACGTCGCTGAGGCCGCCGAGAAGGCGGTTACGCTTTACGATAATTTCAGCTATCTTTATCGTTGTCTTCTCGGTGAACTCAATGTATTCGACAATAACGGCAATCTGCGTAGTCGACAACAAGCCGAACGGGCGCATTCTCAAAATGTGGACATTCTTCACAAACGAAGTAAGCTGAGCAACATCATGAGGTAGACAAACGTGCACGATCAGAGGATCGTAGTGGTGACTTTAACCGCCTATAGGAAAGCACCACGATGACCCAGGAACTGTGCACGAGTACGGATATTGACTGCGTTGACTCAGAAATACAAGGCCTAATTGATAGCTTCATGTTTGCTGTGGCTGTGGCGCCGGATTTAGAAGATGCACAGTCTATTGAAAGGCGAGAGATTGATCTGCGTGCTTGGGTAGGCGCATTGTCAGCCAAGGTGCTTGAACGGGATATCCAGGCAGCAATCGATTCAGAAAAAATAAGGAAAGATGAGCGAGAACTGATTAAAGGTTGGCCGAAGAAGTTAAAGAATCGGGGCGTGAGAGAGGTTACACTGCAAACGTCATGGGGCATCGCAATTACCGTCCGAGCCCGTTATTATTCTGGCAATGGAAAAAAGGCTAAAGGCAAAGGAATGTACCCGGCATTACGGCTATTGGGAATCTATGATCGTTGCACGCCGTATAGTGGACCCCAATATTTGAACCACCGAATAAGCTAAGCTTATCGGTCCGAAAATGAGGGTAACCATGACAACAAAACGAAAAAGGCATAGCGCGGATTTCAAAGCAAAGATTGCGCTGGAAGCGGTTAAGGGCGTCAACACGCTCGCTGAATTGAGCAGCCGGCATGGTGTCCATGCGACCCAGATCAGCGAATGGAAGCGACAGCTGCTGGCGGGCGTTCGAGACATTTTCGCCACGCGCCGGAGCAAGGAAGATCGTGACCAGCAGGCGCTCCAGGCGAGCCTGTATGAGGAGATTGGCAGGCTCAAGGTGGAACTTGGATTGGTTAAAAAAAAACACTTCCAGAATTAGTTGAGGTTAAACGGGAGTGGATTGATCCGATGCATCCGGAATTGAGCATTCGTCGCCAACGCGAATTGATTGGCCTTTGTCGGTCAAGCCTGTATTATCAGCCCGCGCAGGAAAGCGAGGACAACCTGATGCTGATGCGCCTGATCGACGAACAGTACCTGCGTACACCATTTTATGGTTCGCGCCGAATGACCGTGTATCTCAATGATCTTGACTATGGAGTCAACCGCAAGCGGATACAGCGATTGATGCGGAAAATGGGGTTGGAAGGACTGGCGCCGGGGCCGAATACGAGCCGAAAGCACCCCCGACACAAGATCTATCCATATCTGCTGAATAATCTCGAGGTAGCGTATCCAAATCATGTGTGGAGCGTCGATATTACCTATATCCCGATGCGGTTGGGGTTCATGTACCTGGTGGCAATCCTCGACTGGTACAGCCGCTACGTCGTTGCTTGGGCGCTTTCCAATAGCTTGGAGACCCTGTTTTGTCTGGAGAGTTTGGACGAAGCGTTAAATCGAGCACGGCCGGAGATCTTCAATAGCGATCAAGGAGTGCAGTTTACATCCGATGCTTTTACCGGCAAGCTGAAAGCCCAGGACATACAGATCAGCATGGACGGTCGAGGCCGGGCCTTTGACAACATATTCGTGGAGCGCTTGTGGCGTACGGTCAAGTATGAGGACATTTATCTCAAGGACTATACAACGGTTATCGAATTGGAGCAGGGGCTGAAGCGCTATTTTCGTTTTTACAACGAGGAACGGCCGCATCAAGCCCTAAGCTATCGCACTCCAGCTGCGGTATATCTCGACCAGGGACGGAAATGAGGAGTGGTGGATAAGCCATGGACGGCTCTGTGGACACACAGGCCGCCCACAGCTTACCCACCACGGGTTATTTTGATACAACAATAATTTGTTTATTTTTAGCTGGAAATGGTCTTGACAGTGGGGTCCACCATACCGAATGACAGGTTCTGAAGCCGCCAGAACGCTGGCAGCGCTGAGCTCTATGGAGGAAGCACGCAACGAGTTGCAACAGCGTGGTATTCGTCTGAGTGTTAATGCCATCTGTCGGATCGCCTACCAATGGGCGGAACGGGTGCGCCAGCGATTGGGCCATGAAGCGGTTCAATTGGTCGATAAAGCTGGAAAGCGGCGGGTAGTCGTGTCGAGCGATGGTGGGCGGGTGCGAATACGCCGTAACAAAAAAGGACAGAAAACCAAGAAAGGGCGCTCTCGCTATCATACCGATTGGAAAGAGCCCAAATTATTGATCATCTATACCGTCGATGAGCAGGGCCGCCGAGAAAAGCAGTTTTCACCCTACATTGATGGAACGATGAAAGGGCCGGATGTTTTGTACGGGTATATCCGTTTCTATCTCAGAAAATTGGAGATCACCAAAGCCGAGTCCGTTGTCTTCGTTTCCGACGGTGCGCCTTGGATTTGGGAGCGCATCCCCGGTTTGATGATGGACTTGGGTCTCAATCCAAAACAGGTTTTTCCTGTTTTGGACTTCTACCATGCAGTTGAACACCTCGCCAAGGTCACTCAACTGCGCAAAAAATGGACTGCAAAAGAGCGTAAAGCCTGGCTGACGAAACATCGTCGCATGCTGAAACGAGGTGAAGTGGAAGCAGTGATCAAACAGATCCGCTCGCTATGCTGGGGTGGAAATAAGGCGATACGAACCGAACTGAACTATTTCATCAAGCACAAAGCCCACATGGCCTATGATAAATTGAAGGTATTAGGCCTTCCAATCGGAAGCGGGGCTATAGAAAGTGCTATTCGGCGTGTTCTTAATTTGCGTATCAAAGGGCCTGCGATTTACTGGAAAGAAGAAAGTGCCGAGGCAATCATATTGCTCCGCTCCTATTTCAAGGCTGGCCGCTGGAACACATTGAAAAGTATAGCGTTAGCGCCAACAATAAAGGTCGTCGCATAGTCCACAAAACGAGAATGCGCCCTGCGCAATCGGGGATGAGAACGGCATTAACCGTCCGTTCTATCTGGTATTTAAAATGTTTACCCCCCATCTTTGATATGCCAGTTCCGCTTAAGCACGGATTTTTGAATATCTATCCAGTTTTCATTACTTCACATATAAGCATAATCCTGGAAGATAACTAGCCGAAATGAGCAATACTTACTCATTCACTCCATAAAGCCTGGCTCCAGACCGATTAACCATAACGGAATGCGATAGAAGGCCTGCCTTGATCAAATCATGAATTTATCTGCTAAATTTTCGTCAACTTGTTATAGTGCGTTCTCAAAGTTTGACCATTGGCAAAGTACTTGACAAGGACGAGTCCGATCTGGTCATCATCGTCGATAGTTGGTAGTGGGGTATCCACTTCTTCTCTGTCCTCTGACTCGAAAGCAAAGAGAGGTTTGCTTCCATTCGTTGGACGCAGGACGCCCTTGCCGGAACCGGCGTTGGCTGCATCACCAAAGATCAGATTCCGATGCATGACTTGACGGAACCCTTCGTCTTCCTTCGCGTCGACAACCAGCACAGCACAGCACTTGGGGGTGGTCGAGGCGTAGGGAACCAGTCGCAGCTTTTTTTCCCCCGCGGAGCCGCCGTATACAACTTCGACAGGATGCTTTTTCCCATCGCCATCCGTGAACTCACCCTTCCAACTAATTCGAATCGTCTGGGCTTGATCCAATTTTAAATCGTGGTTCTTGTTTTTATCGTGGTTCTTGTTTTTGGAGTTGAATTGATAAAGCTTGTACTTATTGTCAAGATCCGAGACCATTTCGAACGACTCCTCATCCCCAACGACTATGGGTATTTCTGCCAATGGTGATTTTCCGGAAGCAGCATTCTGCGGCTCAAGCACCAACACCGGCTTCAGCGTCACGTCCACTGGGTCATCTAAATTTTTCAGTTTAACTTTTACTCTCACCCCTTTGTCAATCCCCTTCAACTCACTTACCAAAAAGATATTGGGTGGACGACGAGTAGAAAGGTAGGTCTCTACTAAGTGGATTTGATCATCTCCACCTAAGCAGACCAGCACCGGACGATCACCAAACATAACGAGACGTCCTGCACGCGAAACAGATGTAACTTCCCGTAGTACACGTCCACTCTCTACATCAATAATCGCTACACGGCGAGTGTCCGGATCATCATCTTTCTTACCAGTGCTAATCGTAAGCAAGGGCCTGCTCGTTTCAACATTCAAACTCATGCTGTTGACCGGCTGGGGAACTGGGATCTCGCGAGTGACATCTCCATTTTGATCGTATGATCGGACGTAGCCGTCATCCTCGGCAACGAACAGAACTGGCTCGTGGAAGTTGCCGCTACGTACCGAGTGCAGTGCGACGGCCTGTGCGGTGTGTGATGATACGATCGTTGCGACACTTTCCGGTTTATCTTGGGGTTGATCTTTCTCGGGCAGAGTGAGTCTCCATATTTCCCACTTTTTCCCTTCACCCCAGCAGACGGCGAAGACAACATTAGATTCATCTCCTGCAAGCAACAGGCGATCATAGTCCCCACCCGGTTTGAACGAATCCGTAAATTGACGAACGTAACCAGGTCCGCCCACGTTTGGGCTCCAGAAGTGAATGATGCGATTGTCGCTATCCTTTTCCAAAGCGGAAAACGTATCAAACACCATCGCACCACGCTTTGTCCTCGCGGTCGCCACGTCCAACGCGGCGATGTCGTTTTCCTGCAACGTTAGCGGACTCTTGTCGGACAACTGAAATGCCTGGACCTTGCTGTCAGAAGCAGCCAGAATCACAGGAGCCCCCTTGACGTCCTGCGTCAGCGTAACGACGTCATCCGGGGCAATCCTTGGTTCTAATGTGATCCCCGCCGGGGCCTGTGGGTCGCGCACTGAGGACGCTTCCCACTTTGTCCCGGACTTGGCAAGAACAATGGTGTTTCGCTTGTAGGCGCGTAACTCGACGTCCGTTGCGCCTGGCAAAGGATCCAGCTCCGCCAACAGATTTGATTCGTTTTTCAAAACAATGGATTGCTTTGTGTTAGCCACCTGCCGCGCGTCGTAAACGGGAAACAACGGTTGCCGTTCGTCGAGATCAATGAGCTGGTCATTGATCTGAACGATCAGTTGCAAGCAATGTTGAGACTTGGGCTTGATTTCAATACGCACGTCATCTGAGGCTACACCTTCCGCTTGCTGGCTTGGCAACTGCCTGATTTCCATTTCGGTTCCGGTCGCGATGATTGGAATCGTGCCCAGAGTCTCCTTCCATTCGAACAAAACACGGCTACCTAGTCCACCAGACAAGGAACTGTATTTTGTGTTTATCAATTCGATGGACGAGCCGAGTGGCGGATTCAATTGCATCGGTTCCCTTAGTGAGAAATCGATGCTCGATCCTAAATGAAACCATGAATCAGTGGGACCTGCTGACTGAGACGATGGCTGCGGTCTAGTCGAAACAAATTGAAGACGATGGTGCATCATTGCGCCCGGCTTGTCCGGCGCAAGCCGCATGCGTAGCGCAGTTGGATGGAATGTGTGGGTAGGATCTAGCTCTGATGTAGCTAGTTCAATGATCTTATCTGTGTTATCGCCTCCGTTATTTAGCTCTATTAACAACTCCTTGTTGACGTCGTTATTTAGTACAGTAATAAATTCTCCTGCATCATTAAATCCGGCAATAATCCAATTTTTAGAATCATTTGTCGCAACAGCTACAATTAAAACAGCGCATACATCCTTTTTTAAATTAAATTCAGTTTTGAACTGGTCAATCAAGTCCTCTTTATTACTACCATCACTTGCTAACATTATTCTGAGATCACACCATGTTTTCGGCAAAAACCACTGTCGAGGCATGCGATGAAATGCGGTTGCTTCTTGCAGCAATAGAGACCGCAGAGTTTTATCTTCCAAGCGCACCGGCTGCGTCGGCTCAGATCGACCAACCACGATTTCCCGCCATGCGGTGCGATCCAAATCTCGCTCCACCGATGGCGTGTCCGGGCGCACGGTATATTGGTTGTCCAAAGAGCAGAGCCATTGTCGAGCTTCCATGTGGGTTAATCGGCGAAGATCCGAACGGATGATTCCAGACGCTTTCTCGGTGCTCGTGGTAGCCGACAGTTGAAAGGACTCACCGGCTGACATCTCCTGCCCTTCAAGAATCGACAATTGCGGGGTATTGGCGCCACGGACCGTGTGCCGGATAAGGATCCAGCGATTGATTGAATAGTGGGCAAAATCTTGCGAATCGAATAACGCCGACCGACCGATTTCACCGGTCGTGCTAGCCAGGCACTTCATCAGAGAACGGTCAGTGCCACCCTCGGGCGGGCGAGTAACGGACAAGATGTTCTCTGTTGAATGCTTGGCTTCTTGCCCTTCATTAATTTCCGCTACAACACCAAGATCCAATATACGAGTTCCGGAAGCATCCGACAGAACGGGTTGTATCAACCATCTCACGGTTTCATCTTCAGAATGCTTGTCCTTAGCCTTATCATCGGATAGCTTGTCTATTTCGGGTTTCACTACGATCGATTTCGCATCAACCGGAGCAAACCGTAACCGCGACCCCAGCCCTTGTAGATGAGTCAATCGTGCAATATGCGGCGATGCGATGCCGAATGGCACCAGAGCTTCACTATCGAGGCACCTATCGACCGGAACCAGTTCATTCGATAATTCCACGACTTTGATGGTACATGTCTCTTCGACTCCGACGAATTGTACGAACAGTTCGGACTTAGGATTGGACGTGTCCGAAGCTGCCAGGTTGATGGTATGCATTAAGTGCAGATGTGGATCGGCAAAGGCTGCGTCAAGATTAATCACATCGTCATCTGCCGACGTCTTGGCAGGAACCGCACGATAGAGGCCGGGAAGTAATTCGAAGTCTGAAGTCTTGGTAAAATCATCTTTGAAGGTACACTGGCAGCGTAAAGGTCCTTGAAAGATGCCGGATTTTATGTCGAGCTCAAGGAACCCTGTCAGGTTGTAAGCAAGGATCCCTTTTTCAACAGTGATCAGCTGATCAGAGATAAAAAGTGTTGCTTTTTGACCCTCCCCCAGAGTGATTTTCAGAACACCACCAAGCACTATCTCCTGATGGTTCTCCTCACCACGACCGAACAGACGTGCTCGCAATTCAACCCGGTTAAAAGTCGCGTTGAAGTTCATGATGGAACCGTCTTGCGTAGCAATACGGACTTCTGTGTCGTCCTGGCGATGGATTACCTGTGTGACGGTACCCGCCAATTTTCCTCCCTTTTCCCGCCATAGGGTGAGCATGCCCGCAGCGGCAGAACCACCCGCCAACGGATCGATCAGGAGCGCATACATTCCTTGTCGGTAAACACCGGCCAGCATCGGTGTGTGACTGTCGTTCCACGTGCGTCTGTTGGTGAGTGCCACACTGCCATCGTGACAGACTCGGGCGTGTACCTCGAAACCCAGCGCATCAACGTCAGAAACTTCCAAAGAGACCTCTGAATCAGCCCTGACTCGTCCAGTTTCGTCCAATTGAATCAAACCATCAATGGACCAAACACCGAGGTTGCCAGGCGAAGCGACCAGAACCTGAACGCTATCACCGGCTTTGGCAACTGCGGAATGAATCGAGAGAGCGCCGGTTTTGAATGCCCAACGATGCAGTGGTTGGGTATGCTGGTCGGAAAAAGACCAAAGTGAAAGGGATGTTTCATCTTTACCTACTTTTGTTCTTGTCAGTAGATGTGGGCGCTGACCAAGAGTAACAACATCCTGCAGAATGGTAGAATCCGCAAGCGACACCTCGGTAATCTTGAGTGCTGTCTTGTTACTGATGTCGATAGTATACAAGTGACACGTATTGCTGCCTTTTAACTTAAGCGCTGCGGTAATTTCAGTGTTAGATCGCAGATCGAAAGATGCGAAATCGAACTTTAACGATTCTCCCAACCTGATATGCGCGTCCTTTTCCAGTTCAGAACCGATCGGCCACAACATCGCTCCCTCGTCGTCGGCAACCAGTCCGAACCCTTGAGAAACCGCAACGGCTTCAATCGTCCCTTTTGTGTCAGGCAATTCTGCCTCTGTCCAATCAATCATTGTCCAGGTACGCACCGCTTCAGCCTCAAATCCAACAATAACAGAACCACTCCCAGCCTGTTCGGCAAACTCGACACGAGTGAGTTCGTTGGATGCTTTCAGAGTAGCCCGCGTTTTTTCTAAATTCAGATCGACTACACGAATCTCTTTACTTCCATCCACGGTTGCAAGGTGTGGCGCCCAAACACCACCTGCGGCAAAGGGAACAGGTTTTTGGGCGATCGATCTGAGTGTAAATAGCTCGCTCTTTCCAGGGTCGAGCAAATCAAAAGCCCGCGATTCAGAAATACCCTTGTCGTTTACCACCGTGGTTGGACCTGGCCCCACAACGGCCTTTGAAGTTGCCGCGGTACGAACGATCTGGATAACAGCAGACGACCAGGATGGCAATGAATCGGTGTGTTCACGACGTTTCCAGCCACCGGGATCCGCACCGGAACTCGGTACAAACACGAACGAGTACAATTTGGTTTCAAACACTGCCCCTTCTCGAACAGGCACTGCAGCTACAAGAAAATGTGTCTGTGCGTCGTGAGAGAAACATTTGAGCGAGATGCTTTTTTTTTCAGGATCAGCGACAGTTGAAAAATCAAACTCAGGAACAATTGAAGGATCAGGGTCAAACTGACCACTGGACTCCTTATAAGACTTTATCGACTTATTGTCTTTGCCAACAGCGACAAAAACAGCAAGAGTACCATCACTGAGGCCAATCGCTACGGAGTCGATAGAACCCGAAGGATCAATCGACAGCGGTTCCTGAATAGAAAGTACATTATCAGACTGTACCTTCCATAATAGCGCCTCTGTTTCTGTTCCAGCACCGACCCAAAGCGTTGCGTTAAAGGAACGAATATCAATTCCAGTCGAAAGCGATCTGTTATTGCCAGGCAGTTCAGACAAAGTCCCTTGAGCGACCTCAAGCACATAACCTCGACCATCAATAATCGCAGCAACATACGCTTCTCCTTGGTGCTCGGTTCCAACAAGCATCGTCACCGCGCCTGCGGCGATGTTTAATTGACGCAGTTTCTTGCCGCTTAACGCGTCCCATATTCGCACTTCGCCAGCTTCGTCACCAGTGACCAAATAGGTATTGCGTTGATCGGACACCAGACAGCATTTCGTTATGGAAAAATCATGGATAACATTATTGAGGTTTCCTTGTTTTGCCTGTGTGTCGAATGTCAGATCAGCGTTGCCGAGCTCAAAACTCTTGCTCGAGATCGGCGCGACCAACGTTGGAATGATCGCGCGACCCACGGCAGCTTGTTGAATCGTATGATCAGCTTTAAACTCTTGCCGCAGACTCCCGGTCAGTGTATCCCACCAACACACATGGCTGTCCTTGTCCGTTTCACCTATGGGCTGATGAATCGTAACAGCATCGGACATTCCCAAGTCCGCGCCATTTGTTACGCAAACGACCTCTTCCTGCGGGACATTTGAGAACTCATATCGTGGTTCTGATACCGACAACATTGGCAGTTGAACGGGATCGACTGCGGTATCTTTGTCACTCGTCTTAGACAACTCCCAGAGTGTCTCGAAACCATACAATGCCTCTCCATCGGGCTCGACACCATATCCCCCAAGCACGATAGATTGATCCGAAACAGTTGTTAATGGATGACTTCCACCTAACAGACGTGCACGACTGTTGTTCGAAAGTTCCAATAATATTCGAGGTGATTCTTTGTCATACTTAACCTTGAATTCGATCGATTCCAGCAAGCCATCAAATCCGCTTTCTGAACTGTCAGATGTGGAATCCGCCACCAATATATTCCATTTAATGGACCGGTGATCACTCTCTCCATCGGGTAACCCTGTTACAGAACTAAGTTCAAGGTTACCATTGTCTTCGGAACTCAGTTGAATTTGAACGAGAGATTTTTCTGCGATGGCCTGCGCAATTGGAGCAGGAAGTTGGCCCTTCAAATCGTCACTGACAGCCGATGCTGTTCCATCAAGAAGAAGCGGGTTGATCAACGCCGCGTTCAACGTCATGCTCTTGATTTTTCCACTATTCACTGTATCTTCGAAAAATGTCATGGCGACGATTTCGTGAATAAAAAGAGGAATACCCTTCACGCGTGGCAGGTACGAGGTCACGGCAGTTTTGCCGACTATAGTGGAGAAAAAACCAAACACCCCGAAGTAACCGCGGCTGGTAAGCAGCGCTCCGTTTTCATTGGAGTCTTTGGTCGGTTCCTCTTCAACCCATTCCGGTATCCAAAAGTCGCCAGACTTTTTCAGTCGCAATCCCTCACAAGAAAAACAGATCTCCGTAACAACTTCAGGACGCTTAACATCACTGACAATTCGGCACGCATCCGCAGCATTGGGAACATAGCTAATCAAAATTGTCGCTCCCGCCTCTTCGTGCGAAGCACTGACAGAGCCGCGTGTCGCACCCGGATCTTTAGGCCGACTGACGGGAGTAATGATGACTCGTCCCGGATCTGCGGTTTTATTCGCACTACTCCGTAACGTGCCTAGATTGTCCATCATCCAGTGACTATCGCGGTGACTGCAAACCAGTCGGTTAGCATCAAGATCCCACAACCGAGTTGTGCCATCAACACCACACGTAACAAGACCGCTGTGAAGATCACTACGCGATGTTGACGTTACAATTTGCAGCAAACAGGGATCAACACAGTTAATCGTGCCGAAATGCCCATCCAATCGGAAGTAGGGTTGGCGTTGAAAGTCTTCCAGGTCGACCGCCAGTCGAGTTTGAATGGATCGCAGCTGAGACTCTTTGGTCGAGAGCCAAACATCAATCGAACCGGTTTTATTGGCGACACAAATCCACAGCGATTGGCAGCCGACCGGCAATCCATCGTCACCGGTGGGGCGATCTTGCAAACAGATGCTGACAGCTTCTTCGGGCAAGATAACGGAGTCAAACTGGGCGACTTTGTCACCATCAATCTCACCCAGTGACCAATGTTTCTTCTTATCAGACAACGTGACAAGGGCGATGGAATTGCCGTAGCGCGCAAGCGACACTGCAGCAGCAGGCGAGTCAAGCGGCTGGACTGTATCGGCTCTGTTTTCCAACGTCAACGGCTTAAATGACCATGTACCACTTGATTTTAAGCCACGTAAGACGATGGCTGGTGCGTTGGAAACAGTTGCAGCCAGGCAGAGCGTGTCCGGAGCGATAAGCAACAGAGTCCAGTTTTTACTGTCCGAGGGATTGAATGCACCATCGGCCGCCGGATCAACCACAGCGGGATTGGTGCTACTTATAGTTTCCGCCGGCGACCACGACCAGAACATCAAACGCACTTGCTCTTCGCTGGTACTCGCGACTAACACGCAAACAACGTTTTCGTGCGCCGAAACGTTTGCAGTCTCGGCTGCAATTCCAGCCGAACCGACGCTGACCGAATCAGTCGGCCAGTCGCTCTCCTTGTGCTTCAACCACGCTTCGACTTCACCATTCGAAGCAACCCGAACGATCCAATGGGTATCGACTGACTGGCCCGCCCCGATGGCAGCAGCTGATTGACCATCCTTTGGCTTCAACAGTGTCAATCGCTTACCCGTCAATCGGTCCACAACGGCCAAATCACCATTTGTCAATTCCGTTACAAACCATGGGAGAGGCGACACGTCGCCTGATCGTGAATCGCCGATACATGAGACAAAATCCGCACCGTCGAATAACAGCGGGACGCTTCCGTTTCTGGCTCGACTGCTTCCATCTTCAAATTCGGAATCTTCAGAATCTGCTACGGTGATTGCAACCTGCGGAACTGGAAAATCCTTACATCCTTTCTTTTTGATATCGACGCTCTTTAATCGTACATCAAAAGTGAGCCAATCCTGCTGCTCTGTACCTGCTTTTTCGGAACTGATGCTAAGTTCCTGAGCCTGACCAAATCCAGGCATCATTAAATTAACAACCGGTGCTTTTGCATGTAGATCATCCGCAGAACCCTGGTAATCAATCCACGCAGAGGGTGACTGTCCGTCTATCATTTCGGCTCCCGGAAGCCAATTTACGATCTCGCCAGCTTGCGCCTCAGAATCCTTCAGATCCGTTACAGCGAGCGCATAATCATCGCGTACCGAAGCCAGGAACTCATTGACGGAGCCGACTAATGCCTTTGGAGTGCCGTCGATGGAACGGTCGGTGCTCGCAGTGGCTAACTCTCCGTGTTCCAGCACAAGATTACGATGAAACAGCTGGCGTCTCTTGTCCGCTCCTTGTGCACCTCGATCCGACATACCGACCCACGGCGCAAGCGCCATGGCAGCGGCGATACTGGGATCGGAGTCATATTTGACTGAGTGCAATACAGCTGCATCAGACCCTGTCATTTGTAACCGACAATCGGTGATCTCATATGGCATCAAGGTATGCGTCGTATCGCGCTCAACGATCATGCGTAACGTTTGAGGGTCCGGTGTTTGAACCAGGTTGGTCGATCCTGCCGAGATAAAATCAATCCCCGCATCGCCAACAAACGGCGCGAACGTGACCACCGCTTGATTCGAGCACTCCATCTTGAATTCAAGCGCTTCACTGGATTGGATGTTTATCGAAGGCAAAGTGGTATGCGATGAATCACCATTCGAACGGCTCTGGTCACCAATCATGCGGGCAAATATCAGTCGCGCCTTTTTCAACGCACCGTGCAACCTCTTGGTGTTGGGCGGTGCTGAAGGATCTTGCAGTCGGCGCGAATAGCAGTCGAATTGTGGCGAATAAGCAATAATGTTGCCGCTAAGAATTTCCAGGTCAATCGAGTGACTCTTCTCCTTCTCGTCGATGGTTAACTTGAGATCCAGTGGTTTGGCGTCCGGATCGAGAATGTCGCTGCCAACATCAAAGCGCCAATCACGATTGCCGTGACGGGTGGGCAAGCGCAGCACATTGCCCGATGGCAGCGATTCGGTATCGTTGGCATCCGGAATATGGAATCGAGTCCAACCTTGCATCTCTGCTGCCAGTGATGGCGGGCGTGGTGAAACGTTACCATATTGCCACAGGTACCCCGCCTGCAATGCATTTCCTGAAATGCCGACGCACTTGAATTGGCGTGGAGGAATATTTTCCACACCGGTAAGCGTGCCATTTTTCCAGTGAATAATCGGATGCTCTGGAGGGCCTGGTAGGGGGGCATCAACAAGAAGATCAGCCACTTCATCGCGGTTGGCAAGCCGTAAGTCACGGTCGGTGAGAATCAATCGAGAACCAATTTCGCGTAACGACAGTGGCGTCCAACGGCCTTCGTCCTCCCCGTCTCTAAATAGCAGTGCGAAATTTGGCCGCATGAACGTTTCGATGCCAGATCCCGTGTGGCGGAGATAAAACACCGAAGCACTCTTCTCCTGCTGCACAGCCGGACGTTTGATGACTTGAATCGAAGAGCCTTCCAGCAACTTTTGTAACTTATTACGATAGCTGGCAAGCTCTTGACCCGTACTGACAAACTCATCTCCACCGCACTCCGACAAACGCCATAATTGAAAAGAAACTTCGTCGATTTGAAGCGACACGCGCCGCCTTAGAGACAACTCCGGTCCCAGCAATTCCAACTCAAAGTCATTGGCGCCAAAAGAGATTCCAGCGACTTCCACACCCTTTTCGTGCCATAGTGCATTCAGCCATGCGGAGAGTTGCGTGTCGTTCATTCCAATAAATAACTTGTTGGACGCTACCGGGTGGGAGCTGTTCGCTTTAAACAACCCCTCGGTGGTGATGAGTCGAACACCTCCAGAAACAATGGTTGCGTGATAATCGGAGCCAGTGCTTTTGTCATCGAATTTCACCATTACCGAAGCACTCAGTTTAATCGCATCATTCAGATGATGTGGTCTGTCTTCATCCTCAGAAATATGTAGAAACAAGCTGTTTGGGTCGATATCTACTGTGAAATCAAAACATCTGAGGATGAGAACCTCCCGAGGTTTCTCTCCAAGAAACCACTGAGCAATATCCATTCGCCGAATCGGCAGGCTAAACAGACGCTCGCTTTCAATAGATCCAAGTGTGGGATCAGCGACGACGGGCGCGGCATGTTTTGCCAGCCACTCCTTTGGAACGCGCAGACAAATGGATAGCGGAAAACGGGTCGAGGCTTTACTGTGAAGCGTGAGTGAGACGAACTGAGTCATGAGCTTTCCCTCAATAGAGTGGCTGCCGTGAGCTTGCCGTAACACGACACTTGAATGTAACGTCGAGAGGCGTCGTCAAACAGTTTATCCTCTTTAGTCTTAAACGTGACAGTGACGACTGGAACTAACTCTTCAGGATCAGTTCCGGTTACTGTGCGAAGCTCGATTTCGGGATAGGGGTCGATGATTTCAACAGCCGAATCGAATGATCGGACATAGGGCTTGGCGCCCTTGGCATCATCCGTCTGGTACCCTTCCTGCCAAGGCATGAGCAGGTCAACAACACTTCGATAGATGCTGTCAGAATTGGCCTCCGCATTGTCTGAATCATCTGCAACACGGTAATAGAAATGGTAACCGAGCGCTGGCATTGGCAGAACATCGTCCGGGAGGGGGCTCTTCGTTCCCCCCTTGAATGTTCGTGGAGAGAGCAAGGGCACTCCACCGGCCAGTTCCGCAGGGGATGCCATCTCACCGAGCCGCGTGAGCACAACTTCAATCGCATATTTTCCTTCTTCTGGCGTCCTCACAACCGGAGGTCGATAAGCGATCACGGCTGGCATGCGCCGAGCCGGTTCAGAATCGGTCATTGGATCGTGCTGCGGAGGCGCTCCCTCCAGGTCGCCTTCGAACTGCCCGTTGACAGACAGTTGGACAGCGTAAAAGTAAGGGATCTCTTCTAACGTAATCAATCGTTCGTGACGAAACAGCCGAACCTCCGCGGTACTGCTGCGCGGGGTCGGCACAATGACGGGGGAGGAATCAACAACGGTCTCAGTGGTTGCTTCCACCATTATCTTCTGCACGATCTTTTCCCACCGTTTGTCCGGCTCATCGTGATCCACGAGCGAGTATTGGAAGGTGAGCTGGCAGCCTCGATAACCGGTGCGAATGGCTGAAATCCGGTTAAGTAATGATCGAATGCCAGCCGGTGGCAACGTATAACTAAAACGCAACAGCTCAGGATGCGGGAAGTTGGAGATCGGTAATGGAATGGGCAGATCGACTCCGTCATCGCGGGTGATGATACGCCTGGCATCCAGTTCCGCCCCGGCGTGAGTGACCTCCGGACGAGGCAGGTCGCGCGCCCAGCGAATCAGCGGTTCATAGCGGGACATCGACCGGGCGGACACTTCAAACCGATGTCCTCGCCGATCCGGCGTTTCCCAGTCGATGTGAGCAAACCCGTTAACGTGTGGAACGGTGCGGTAATGCAGTTCGAGCGGCATCATGCGAAGCTGTAACAGCTGACCGACTGCAACTGGCTTGGTCTTATCTTCAGCTCTTTGCCATGAAGCGAAATAGGCTACTCTGGCAAACAGCTCCACTTGCCTTTTAGCATTGGCCTCATTGCTCTCCAGGATCACACCACGAATTTCAAACCAATCCTTAAGTTTGTCGTAGACACTCTCCTGTTCTGGATTCAATAGGGGGTGATGCGAGATCAGTAGATCATGAAATAACTTGGGAACGATAATAAGCTTAACGAAGGAGAACCCGGCATAGAAGTAAGCGTTATCTTGGTTTGAGTCAGGACTAGGGTCAGGAAACTGCCCCCGATACTCGGAATCGGGTTCTCGCGGCGTTACCAGATAAACATAGTGCGGGTCGATGGTGTTCTGCTTCTGCTCGAACAACACCTCAAGATTCGCCCTGCGAATGGCATCCACCAGATCGGCTTGTGGCAAAGGTTCACCCGTTTCATCCGTACCGCCAAGATCCAGCGCGAACCCCATGCGTTCCAACAGATTAAAGTAAGCGACCAGATGCGGTTCGGAAGAGCTTCCTGTCGGCGTGCTACCACCCACGTCATCCAACGACCGGTGCGAATCGGGCAGCAACACCTTCATCTCAATCAATTCGGGCGCCTTTGCGCCAATGTTGTTCTCGGCAACCGTCACGCGGTGATGAGGCCGACGCTCCAATCGCCAGCCATCCGTTTCAAATTGCCGCTCCAGACGTTGCAGACCGATTGTCAGTCCGGCGGCTTTGGCGACAACGGATGCGGCTGCTTTACGGCGACCGTTATCCTCCGATTCGTATGTGATGAGTGATTGTAGCTCATCGACCGCTTCCTTTAATCGATCACTGGCCCACTTCGGTTTCTCCGTTGTTTCAGGAAACCATTTCAACAATTTGGTGACGTTCGGAAGGCTGCCACCAACACCAAACTCCTTGTCAGCTTCTGCCTGTTTATTTCGAATGAATTCAAATACCGCACCACGTGGTAACCAGTTGCGGTCCTGATCTCTTTCTACTGCGGACAGAGGTAACCCTTCGCCAACGGTCGCCAACACATCCTCTCCGATGATCCATCGCCGACGAATAATCGATGTGAGTTTGCGGGCATAGTCCGCATCCAAAAAAGCTTTCCGCGCGTTGATTGCCCCATCTTCTGAATCCTCAAAATCAGCGGATTCCGGGTTCAGATCATCGATATCCAGCAATGTGTTGCGCAGCGCCGAATTGATGGACTCAATTCGTTCAGTAGTCAACTCGTCCAGATCCTTGACACCCTCAGCCTCAAGGCCGAGGAACAGATAACAAACCAATGCCTCAATCTGTGAGATAACCGTTTGCAACGGTTTGTCATTAAGGTTGAGCGGCGATTTTTCAAATTCCCCGATCGCCGCCATCATCCCAGACGCGGCGATCGCCGCCGAATCCCAATCCGCACCACTCTCAATCGCACTGGTCAACTCAACCTTGTGCAGAGTGAATAACTGAATCAATGGGTTGCCGTTATCCAGAAACAGCGTCTGGTTAACCAGACACTTCTCAAAATCAGAGTCAGAAACCGCATCCCGAACCGGCACACCAGGAGGGGTCGACTCAGGAGGGGTCAGTCGCTGCACATTTTCTCGTCGCGTCAAGCGCCAGGCCGAATCGTTGGAGAAGTCGCGAATGGAATGTTGGTATGCCGTATATTCCCGCATCTGACAAACAAATCGCGCCGCCACCGCCGCATCGTCGCGGTCACGAATTTGGATCTCAACACCGCCGTGAGTGCGCCCTGAGTGGTTCCAGCTGATACCAACCCGGCGACGCCGTTTAGCGGCTGGATAGTCCCGTTCCAAAGAGCGCGCGCTAACGCTGACCGGAACGATGGAGTCTATTGGGGTCTCGTTGCTATCAGAGAAGCACAGGTCGTTCAGCAGATCGACTTCCGCCTGATCGATCCACTCAATTTGTCGTACTGTTCGCAGCCCTGGAGCGGCAGGGTTCAATCCCTTCCGATTTTCATACCAGAAATGTGTCTCTGGCGCAGAGACGAATGCGTCAAGCTGAGCATCCGACATATCTTTGAATTTTGGTTCCGTTTTGTTTGCCACGGAAGGAATGTTCTTGGAAATTGCCAGCGTCAACGAACGCAGCGTCCCTTCCGCTTCATCACCTTCATCACCCGACTCGCCCTGGTAGATTGGACGGATATAAAAGCGATAGGCATAGCCATCACGCTTAAATGGTTGGGTGTTGGAAAACACCCAAGTCCCCGGTTCGCCGGCTACCGGCTCGACTTCAATCTGGAACTTGTCACTCAACGAGAGCACGGGTTGGTCGGCGGAGAGCGCGCCCAGATTCGGCTCAGCGCCGCCAACCAGAGAGCGCCTTGCTTCATCCGCCGAACCCGCATAAAAGCCCGAGTCAACAATCAGCCGCTCCTCTACCCAAATCTGAAAATCACGAGGTTGATGAGCCTCAGTTTTATTTTTTCGCTCCCATTCATCCGTGAGTGCCAGCGTGACCCGTTCATCACCCATGGATGCCAACTGAAAATGGGTCCAGGTATTGTCGGAAGTCGCTGGATCGTTCGGTTGCAACAGCGAACCAACATCAAAGACCATCGATAGATCGATCGGGAAGGTGTCTGGTGCAGGCACATGCAGCTTGACCGGCTGCCAGGGAGAGAGGCCCGCCATTTCATCATTGGACTGATCATCGATAGGAACGAACCTGATGGCGTAATCGATCAGAGTCCTGTCGGCAATCACGCCAAGATCAAACAGTCGCTCGCCCAATTTTCCACGCACGCGGAACTCATCCGCAAAGATGTACGGATCGACCACCACCACCGGTTTTTCACCTGGATTATTGTTTAAATAGGTCAGCGACGGCAATTGATAGCTGCCGACCCGTACCGGTTTACCTTGCCCGCGAATCCTCCGCCACACCTCGAAGTGTGAAAAGAGGGGCAGGTAGTCATGAAAGAAGGTATCGTCGTAGCCGATGGGAAGTCGTACCACCACACGCCCCTCTTCACCAGATTTGTCACTCGCTTCAACGTCGACAACGTACTCCTGGCGGGGTGAGTACAAGCGTACCGATTGGTGAGCCTTTGAGAGAAGTGTGTTGACATCCAGTACCGTTACCGTAACAGGCTCTTCCGAACTGCCGGTTTCCCCTGCTTGAGCGCCACGCACCACGGTCATGGTGCTCCTCCCCTGGCCGTCATTATCGAACGTCAGGCCGTCCTGTTTGAAAATCAGACCTCGACGCCCGTTCTGTTCGGTTGCAACCCAGGCTGACGGCTCAGACGCGTTCTCATCTGTTTTTGCTGCAGTGTGGAATGCACGTACTATTTCAAAAAGAACGGCGGCGCGCCGCTGTTCCAAATCTTCTTCCGGCAACAGGTCATTACCGCTGTGCCGACGCTCGATAATCGCTCGCTGAGACCAGAAAAGGAAGTTGACCAAACGGCCGTAGGTTGAGTTAAAGTCTTGTGGCGCTTCGCCGGAGTGCAAAATTTGATCGGCTGATTTCATTCGCACTGGCAGGGCATGATCGGGCAGCAAGGCTTGATCGATCTCCAGCCAGAACTCACGATTTGGGGACTCGATGCGCGGATCAGTGATAATCACGTATTCACTCAAAGACCGAGAGATTGGCTCCTTGCCCGCCACAGTCGTCTCAGCCATCGTGGCCTCGATCTCTTCCAACGCATCCTTGATTGCCCGCGAAACGGGTTGAGAGCCAGTACCGTCGCTGTTAGGGTCACTCCATGAATCTTGGTCCCACGGCATTCTCAATGTGATGGAATCGTTTACCTTAATTGAGACGACGTGCCCACTGAACGGAATCGGCTTCTCCGGCTCCGGCTCAGTGGCATGCGGGGTAAACCACGTGGCATCCGCTTGCGGAACCAGCAGATGCCACTCACCTATCTGGTAATGTAGCCAGGTCTCGGGTGGCTCCGAATCCGCCATACTGACAAGCGCTGTAGCGTCACCCTCTCCGGTGAGCAATTTCTGCCGATAAGTTTCAATCTTGTGTTCGAACAGGGCGACGCGACGCCGCACGCCAACAATCACCTCTTCGCGGATCTTCAACGATGGTGAGACTGACAGACGGTAGCCGCACACCGAAATGCTGATAGACAACTCCCCGGCAAAGCCAAACTCTCCGCGTTCATTAAACGCCACCGCGCCACACAATCCAATTTCCAGCCTGGTTGAGTCAAGTCGGAATGTTTTCTTGAACGACAACCGCTTCTTCCAACGCCCCCAACCGATGGTAATACTGAATCCAATCGTAATCCACGCATCAACGTCCAACAGGACCTGGATAGCAATCATTCCGTAAGCGGCAAGACCGTCGCGGCTGAGCAAGCCGCCAAATTCAACACCAACCGCAATGTCACCACGGCAACTAAACCCACCCGGCCCCGCTTCCAATCTTTCCGAGAATGTGCCGGTAATCAATTGGCTGGCACGAACCAGAACCGTGCCGCTGAAGACCGCCAAGCGGAAGCTGCCCCGATAAAGCATATCGACGCCGAGGAACGATTCGCTGTATGAAACATCCTGCAAAAAAAAGTCGACCAAGTCGGGAGAGAGCAGAAAAGAGAGCTTGGTATGCCCTTTGTTCAATATTTTCGACAACTGCTCGCTCGACTCAATTGCCGGATTCTGGCGTGATTCGATCGCTGCGGTGAACAGTTGCTCACGCGGTAAAATCGCGATCGCACCCACCAGCGCCGGTCGCGACCAGTTCTCACGCTTGCGCACATAGTCCACGCTAGAGGCCAGCCATACCTTACCGGCCGCAACAATATTCAGATCGACATCAATACTTAGCAACAGCGAAGCGACATAGGCGTTAGTTCCACTGTTACCACCTGGATTGGAAGCAATGATGGTCGTGCCCACGATTGACAGGTAAAAACCGTTGCGTTCGACAAACTGCCAACCGCTGATGCGAGACGGGTCGATACTGTCGATGTTGGCCAACAGCTTCTCGGCATTCGGCCGCTCGTCGATCCCAGTCAGACGGTTATTGATGCCAATGCCCGCACCAAAGTTCTTGGCGACCACGCCCGAAAAGAGCGTCACCTCATAGTCCATTGATCCGTAAAACGTGATGTTTGGCACAATCTGTCCATTCAGCTTCCTGCCCGTGCCGATCTTGAGTACGGTCTTCGCTTCCGGCATCCCCTCAATGGCGAGAGTCCCGGCTGCTGCAAAATAGGTTTCACGATCATTGTCGACCCAGGCGACCGCACCACGGAACCGGACGCTATCGTCAATGGTCACATCGATGCCGATTCGGTCAGGATTGCGCATCTTGATCTGACCACCACCCGAAAATTCCAGGTAGACGCCACCCACTTCAATCGCCACCTGAAGCGTTCCGGGGTCGAGGTAAGCAAACTCGGCTTCGTCACATTCAAGGTAAAACGTTTTGCCCCAGCCAAAGCGCAGTTTTTTCAGACTAACGGCAAACATCCCGTCCAGACAGCTGAAATTGACTGCATCGGGCAGTGGCAAAGTAATCTCGCCAAATCCTTCGTGAATCCGAATCAAATCAAGATCACGAACTTTAATGACATCAGGATCGCGCAGATCATCAAGTCCGCCGGTTTTACTGATTTCGTTGGCGAGCATAAACGAAGCATCGACGGGAACCGATAGATCCCATTCATCGTTGTCCAGATTCCATTCCAGCCGTGCACGCATATCATCGATCTGAATTTGCAGATACCCGGCCGAGAAATTCGCCAACGGCTTGCCATTAGTGGTATCAAGATCCACCTCCGCATGAACCACAGGCGGCTGCCCCCGCTTATCCTGGCGCATGCCGATTTCAACCTTAGCCAGCAGATCATCGACACCCGGCACCTCAAACTCTCCATACAAAACCGCTTTGCGGATGATATTATCGATGATAACAATTTCACTGGCTTTGCCGTTGCGTTCCGCCAGTGGAGTGATACCCAGTGCGCGACGATTTTCTCCCTGCTTTAACACGTTTGGGCTGTGTGCGGTCATTACTTTGGCGTAAAGACTGAGACCTTCGGAGCCGATGCGAAGAAAGACGGATCGCTGAACCTTTGATGTCTTTGGCCAAACGTCTGGGAAGAATTCGTGAAACTCAAACAACAGTCGCTGCGAAAGGTCTTTGTTTCCAAGATTGCCTGGGATAACTACGAGTGGCTTCTCTACCGCTTCATCGACTGGCGCAAAGACCACGAATTCTCGATCAGCGAAGTCGATGTAGCCGTCTACGCTCCGTGAGGAAAAGTATTCCGCAGCCGGACGTACGGGAAAGATAATTGCGAAAGCAAATAAATCCAGAATGGGTGTGGATTCACAGTTTAGCGCAGCCGGTAGTCGCCAGTACAATCTGTTCGTTGATAATCGGAACGTCTTGGGATCGATTGATAAATCTAAACAAAATTCAAGACTCATGTCACCTGCATTCAAATCGAGCAGAACCGGGAGTACAATCGCCCCACTTTCAAGCCGGCATGGAATCTTTGACCTATCGTCCTCGACCAATGAGCCCGTCATGGAACTTACAGCAAAACTGACACCTAGCGCCTCGCCAACAAGGTCTGCCAAACTCCATTCAAGACCGCCTAATTTCAAACTATTCTGTTGGATTGCCTTTGCGGAAATTGGCCAATAGAATATTTCTACTGCCTCCCAAAGATCGTTTGAAAGCCGCCATCCTTCCTCCTTATCTAATGATAATATGGATTTTTTCTGACGGTTGAATTCAGGCCCAACAGTAACCGCAAATTCAAAGCCAAACCTCAACCGCTCGGCACCTTTCAACAATGGAACAATCAGAGATAACGAAACAGGGGAGGTAGAAGTTGGAGCCATGACCAACTCAAATGTGGCGTTGAGCTTAATTTCCTCAACTTCCGCCACATCTTCTTCCTTGAGGCAGCCAGCTACTGATGTTTTGCTGTGTCTGATGACCAATACGTCAGAAATGACTTCAATATCGGCAACGGAACCTAGTGAAAGGTTGACCTTTGGTTTTGATATTTCCAGAACCACTTCACCTGATGTTCCATCAATTGCATACACAGAATTGCTTAAACGACCATCTTCGGAACCCTGAATAATGATGTCGTCAAGCTTCACTTGGCAACCGGACCACGGATCGGTTGCAGGAAGGTTTTGATCCAGGGATTCAAGTGAAAGAACCAGTCCCGCCGCGTTACCCTCGGGGTGGAACTTCGCCTGTAAAGGAATAGTAAAGAAAACCTCAGGGCTTTTGTTCTCCTCTCCCCAATTGAAAATCCAGCCGTCAGACACACCGTTGTCCTTAGCTAAGTCGATTTCGAAGAAGTTTACTTCAGCACCGTCATTAAGCCGTGTGACATCCAAATCGCTCTTAACAACCGTGCCTATTGTTGTATCGCCGGTTACCGGATCATTTTCGAACTTCAGATACGTGGACCGTTTGTGCGTATCGGGATCCGAGGATCGATCTGTCAACTCAGCAAAAGGGCTGTTTGATTCAGCAGTAAAAAAAGACCATGAAGCTAACGGAGTAGCTTCATTCGACTTGACAAAACCAATCCGTGATAAAAGGTCGACGAGCATTCCATTATCGTCAGACACCAACAACGCAAATCGATAGATTGTCGTTCCACTTGAATCTATCTCCATTTGAAGGAATGGAAAAACTCTCGACTTGTCCGGTGCAACTGGGATCGTTCTGATATTTAGCCTGATGAATTCCACAGTAATCTCGCTTAGTTAAATTACTAATTTTTTCAAATCGGATACAAAGTCCTTAAGGTTTTCACCTGGACATTTCTTTTTGGTCTCGTGCTTCTTGTGTGTGTCAACGGTAGTAATACTCGGAAATGCTTCTTTTAGCCCCCCTACCAACTTCTTAAGGGATTTTTCTTGATGATCAGTCAAACTATCTCCACCAAAACCAAAAAAAACATTCTCAAAGTCACCAATCACACAAATGCCTACTTTTTCTTTTTCTAGTGCCTTATCGCTGAACTGCTTCCCTCGAAAATTCAAATTCTTCCCTTCATACACATCTCCTTTTTTATTAACGATAAAGTGCCAAAAAATGTCTTCTTTATTATTTTTGATCATTTGATACTCTTCAATATCTCTCGGCGTTGCTCCGTCATACCCTTTCGATTGGTGAATCACAATCCCCTTGTAGTCTGTTTCTATTTCAATCGTTGAGCGGAGTATCCGACCAGGCAACTTACCCCAAAGACTGCGAAATATCAACGGTACGTGACCACCGATCTTTGTATAATTATCTATATTCCTCGTGGAAAAATGTGAGTCGACAGCTTGATATGTTTCTTCAACCGTACCCGTGGGCGTGGTGCCAAAAATCTGTTTAAAAAGCTTCTTTGCGTTCTCGGGCGACCCGTATGTTGCGAGTAACTCTCGTGGTAACGACGGAATAAAGGGGGCTTCTAATGTAACCCCTGTTGGTGTATGCCCTAACTGAAGAGTCGTATCCGGCTCCCCGCTCATATCTGGAAAATTTGATGAATTTATGGTCGTGAAATCAGCCTTACCTCGGCGACCGGACACATGAACCTGAAAAACGTCGCGCCAAATTTCAGCGATACTTCTTTCTCCCGCAGGATTTGAGCGAGAATTGCACGTAATTATCCGATGAGCGGTATCATTAAAACGCGTAGTTGGAACAATCGTATTGATGAACTTGTCAGCAAGATCAAAATTGTCCTCTATGTCTTTTGCTTCGATTATTTCGGACTTCTCGGGAGGACCAATTACTCGGTTGGGTGGGCGTCCGAGTCTCAGCCAAAGTTGCCCAGGCACACCGTGTCCGTACATCCAAAATCTCGATATTTTTCCTGGAATCGCGCGGAGTTGATCCCATAATTCTACTTTATCATCAAACCATTCGAGCTCCCATCCTCTTGCCTTATGCCGTCTCTCAAGGTGATCAACATATGACGATGCTCCTTTGCTACGTACAAATTGAACGTCTTCTTCTTGCCCAGTTCCGGGAGCCGCCTTAAGGTCATCTTCCCAGCGTAAGATATACGCTGGCCTGTATATCAACGCCCAAATCTTTTCGTCCCCTCCTAATGGTGGTGGAGAAGGAGTCCCAGTGCTATCCATACGAAATACCGGGGCACTTACAAAAGCACCCCACCCCACGTCATGCTTAAGGTCTGCCGCATGGAATAACCCAGGGCCACCAGAACAAATCACAAAGTATTTTGTAGCCATGGTTCATTTCATCTCCTTTCGATTGTAACAATCACTTCTGAATTAATGATATATGAATTACCTTTTTGTCTTTTGTAGGGGATCATTTTCATTACCCCGCCCCAATACATCGCCACCAAAAACTACCGACGAGTGACTGCCATGTCGCAAATGAACAAGTTCTTCGTAATCAAATCGAAAATCAAATTCACACCAAAAGCTTCCTTGCCCATTTCGCTCATCGTAGTTTGCTGCCGTATTCATCCAAGAAAGTGCATTAGGCCGATCCTTCTCCCATGAATGTTGGAGATTGAAAGCATGACCGATCTCGTGAATGAACGTATGCAGATATTTTCGGGACGCTTCAGTTTGTTGCATTCCGGGCTCGTCTGGCTTTAATCCATCAAACGAGTCATGCTCTCGAAACACCGCAAACCCACGGCGCTCCGGAAGGTTACTGCCTAATTCGGCGCGGTTAAACATGATTCCGGCAACATTCGGTTTTTGAAAGCGACCGGCGATGAGTCCCCAAAGCTTCCATTGCGGTGATCCCGATAACTCGGAGAAATGATCTTCCATGGTTTGATGCAACTCGCCAGGCGTCCACGCACGAGCTTCGTCTTCGATTAGCTTCTGCTGCGTATTGATGGTGACATTGATCCCCGCATCAGCGTAGACACTTTCGATGGTCAATGTCCTTTGCGGTGTGTCGTATCTCGGCAGCACCGGCTCAAGGTTGACGGGTGCACAAACATCGATCTGCAACGCCACATCACGAAAATAGTGGGACTGCCACTCGCACTGATAGGTGCTGACCGTTGCTCCATCATCCAGTGTCACTTGGGCTAGTGACAGCCTTGGTTCATTTCGCGGAATGCGAATCCACACCTGCGTCTCAGAATGAGCAGTGTTCCATTTGATCGCGGCACCCTGGATCTCTACGCCCAATTCATTCGTTTTTACATCGGGCGATTGCAATATCCACGAGCCACGGTCGACACGCCAGCGACAAGAGCGGTTGGCAATGACATCCTCAAAGAGCTGCGTCAGATCCCAACTGATGCAATGGCAGACGATTGAATTTTCGTGCAGCGGGTCGACGTCGATGCGCAGATCCATCTCGAAACAGCCATGAATGGGTGAAGTTATCCGTCCAGCGTAACGACCGCTGATCGGCAACACGGGAGCCAAAGAGGGTAATGAAAACGATTCGCATTCATGCGGTACGTGGTCCTTAATATCACTGTTTTGCACAGTCCCACACCTTCTTTATCGCGGATCAGACTAGACTGCCTTTCCGCCCTTTGTTCCAATAATCGGAGAGAAAGCAAAATACTTCGTGATTACCAAGGAACCTCCGCCAAAAGTTGAGGCATTCTGACCGTTAACACCTTGTTTTTCCGTAACAGCGAGCTGAGGATGCGTAAATTTGGGCTGTTATACGTCCATTTAGCGCGAGCCATCTAGGGTGATGCTCCATTTGCCGGAAAAAACGCTAGATTACTCAAGATGTTGCAAAATGACGGATTGGCGGAGTTTCCTTGGTAATCACGAAATACTTTGGTCAGATTAGATCACACCGTCTGGAAAGAGTCAATTCCCTGCATTCATTTGCAGCGATTCGAAATGTGGCCTATTTTCCTCAATATATTGATCAAATTGAATTTGAAACCACAGTATATTGTGGTTGGACCGCTCACATTTAGAATTACTGATTCATTTGTGTTACAAGCTTATTTATTGTCGGGTTTTGTAGAAAATAACCTGTCTGGTTTGAAATGGGGCTACTATCTGATAAGCTTATCGATGAGTGAAGCTGCACCGAGGATAGATTGACAGCAGAATAGCTGCACCCTAAATGCCTTAGTAAAATACGGGTATTGTGGAAAATCCTAGAATCAATCACTATGGACTGAACATCCATAGTATGGGTTGCGACTCAAAGCCGCTCCCAAAAAAATGCGGTGTCGCTACGCGACGTTTATTGATTCGGAAAAAAATACTAAAGCCCTTCCACTGAAAGTGCATAGCTTTTACTAGCGGCCAGAAATAAAAATTAGCGTTCATTAACGTCTATTGTCCGCATCACTTTATGATAATGGTTCTTATTTTTGGAAAACCGCATATCGCCGCCAATATATCCATCTTTTTCGAATAAAAGCTTCTCTCCATGTTGCAAAGGACCATTCAGACCTACACTCTTATTGAAAGGCGTCGTCCCCAAGAATTTTCTGGAAATTTCCACGTGAGTACTTAATCCATTTGAGGTTTTTATGTCCTCTTTCTTTTGTCGTTCGACATAAACATCCACGCCCGCCGGTTCGCTGGAAAAACTGATCTTCGTTATTAATGGTTTTAATTTTTTATTAAAGGAGCGCTCTTCGCCAACAGGAATGCGCACCCCTTTTAGAAAAGTGACTTTATAACCTGGCTTAGTAATCTTTAAATCTAAAACGATCGATCGCTCTCCATCCGATTCGAGCCTCTCGTTTTTGTGTTTTTGCAACCACTGCTGGACATCGTTCCAATTGAAGTGTCTGATCACTGGCGTCTTACCAATATTTTCAAATCCACCGCTACTGATATCTTCAACCACTGCGCCGGGGGGGCTGGACTTCACGCGCAAGGTTGTGACGACCGGCTTTAAAACAATGTTGATTTCATTGGTGGCGCCCATTATTAGATTTAAATCCAAGCCACCCTTGATCAATCTTAAATAATCGCCAGTTGGCAGGAAACCAGTATCATCAGGCATCATCAATTTGACGCTCCTCATCACCTGTTGCGCTTCGTCCTGCGTAGATTCCAGGTGGATAGGCGTGACAAATTGTTTCGGCCAGCCATTCGGCAAGGTATACTGGTTGTTATTTTCTAATTTATTGTGATCTTTATCTGTCCTATTCGATCTGTACTCAACAACATTCTTGCCGTTATTACCGACAAACTCCAAATGCGTCAGCACTGGCATCGATTTAATATCGACAAACGTGTCCAGCTTGTCTAATGCGACGCCAATAATATGGTCTTCTCCTTTTTTCAGTTCCTTTGATATCTCCCGCGTTCTAAAACCTTCTTTTTCGAAAACGATATGCTCATTTAAGACTTCCTCCCCCGACTTAAAAAAGCTCGATTCCACGGTGACTTTTTCATCGGTGATCGCGGTAATGCCGGTTCGGTCAAATATTGCTCTGGCGCCGGGCGGATCTGATTTAACGGTGACGGTGGTTTTTGCACAGGCCGTGATAAACACGATGAAACACAGCAGAACTAATGATTTTAAGTTATTCATGGTTATTTCCTGGACTTGAAGCTTATAAGTTAGCGGAAATGCAAAAATACAGTCATTGTTTACATCCTACAAAAAAAAGAAACCAAATCAATCTGGTAATAAAACAATAGCGCCTCAACAAAGGCAACCATTTAGGCGTTGAAGCTCATAGGGCAATTAGCGGGAAAGTGCTTAGAGCCCTGCCGTTGCCAGCAACGCACGCCCGTTTGGGAACAGATAACACCACTCATGATTGAACACAGCCATCCTGTTGCTGTTCAGTAATAAAACATCCGACTTCGTGTCGCAGTAACGTTGTAAATAACCGAGCTATATTGAGCGTCAGCGAAATACGCGCCCGATTTATTTTTCCTTGTTATCCCTCTTCTTCATATAGTATCTATAAGCGCTCTTTATGGTTCCGGGTCTTTCAGAAGATGAGGTTGCTTTTATTATTTCAGCTTTAATAACTCTGTTAAAACCAGCATCTTTATCAGCTGCATTTCGAAACCATGCTATCCATCCAAACCATCTAACAGCATGGTAAATTAACGTTTTCTTCCATTTGCTAACACCAAGAACACCCATAGCTTCTAGTAGAATTAAATCCGCTTCTTTTCTATCTCTTTTAACTTGTTCCCAATATAACCAATCATGTATTACTGCAGCGTTTCCATATTTTCCCCACCTTGGAATTATCCACCAAAATACCCTTGGCACTGATGCAAAGTCGGTAGCAAAACCTTTAGAAGCAATAACACAATCACCGCTATTTTCAGTACCTACATGATACTTAAAGTCGTCAAGCACCACCCACGACTTACCGTCTGACAGCGGTGAAACAACTAAGGCTGTCGTAAATTCACTCATAATGTTCTCCTTGTTGCACTACTCCAAAGGTAACATGCCCACAAAAGCGTAGTGTCGATAGGAACGTAGCTTTTGTGGGTCAGGTTGACCCGTTGGTTGAACGAGGCCGCTATCGCTGCGGAAAAGAAAACGGCATTTTTGCTAAACCTCAACCACGTGCTCAATTCGGAGCACAATGACATTTGGAGTTTATCATGAATGCGACAGAACAAACCCGTTTCGATACGTTGTATAAGCGCCATCTTAGAGCCTTGACGCGCCAGGGTATGAGCGACAAGACGATAGATGGCTATGCGCTTATCGTTACCGTCTTCATCACGATCCCAAGAATTTGTGCTGCACACGGGCGCTGACATGATTCAATACTCTCCAAATCGGTCAGGAGAGCACCATATCCACAATCGGGCTACCCAAACAGATTTGCATCTAACCCCCTGCGGTCCTTGTATGCTGAATCCGGTGTGCCGTCCTCCTTTAACCGAGCTTAATCAAGCTCAAAAATCCCACACTTCATTAGGCCGCATTGTAAAAGGGTCCCGGAGATAGTCCGGGATAAGACACGTCTAAGCAAGGCCGATCCCCCTTGGGGTATAGTGACACAATGCCCAATGGACGCAACCGCCAGGTGCGACCCGTAACGCAAACCCTGCGCGCAATATCCGTTCCCCTTTTCCCCACGGAGAACGGACAGCCTGTGGTGACGGTAACCGCCATCCTTGCCCAGGAAGAGCATCCTCCCCAAGGGAAAAAGCCGATCCAGTGGAGCCTGCTGACAAACAGCACGGTCCAGACCATTGAAGAGGCACAACAGATGTTGGATTGGCATCTGTGCCGCTGGCAAATTGAGGTCTTCTTCAATATCTTGAAATCAGGCTGTAAGGTCGAAGAGTTGCAACTGGAGCACGTTGACCGCATCGAAAACGCTTTGGCCTTCTACCAAATTATCGCCTGGCGTATTCTCTATCTCACTATGCTCGGTCGAGCGTGCCCAGAACTCCCGTGTAATTTGGTCTTCGAAGAACAGGAGTGGAACGCCGTCTACATGGTTACAAGAAAAGAGTAACCGCCCGAAACACCGCCTTCGATTGATGAGATCATCCGCATGATCGCAAGCTATGGCGACTTTCTCAACCGAAAGCACGATAGCTTTCCTGACCTTCAAACCATCTGGATCGGTCTGCAGCGATGTCAGGATTTCGTTTTAGGCGTCGAAGCTCAGAAAGTCGTTAGCGCGAGAAGACGGTAACGATATGGGTGTTACGTCCCACGGACAAAAGTACTTCCCGACAACCTAAGGCAAGGGATCCCGGTGAAGCAAAACAGCACGAAGAGCCATTCGCGGCTGTCGTTATTCGTTAACCGCCGGGCCCGCGTTTTTGCTCACCGCCCTGGTCTGGTTCGCCCGGATCTCCGGGCCACTACAACGATTCTGGGTTGCTTGGCACGAACATCCTGATTCGTCCAGCGTTAAACAAAGTTAATCAAGCTGCAATGCTTCGTTAATGTTTCAGATCCAATAACCTGTTATTATTTCGAACAATATTTGAAAACAGCGATGCAAACCGATGACAGGTAACTTCACATCCAGAAATCAATAAAAATCTCTTAGAACTGTACGAACCGTCGATGACGATAATTTCTTGTGGCAGAATTGACGCGCTTAGTCCCCGATATTGTGCGGAAAGCGATCAATGGTAACCAATCCTCCCTTTTGAACGTAACGAGCCCTTACTACAAAGCAGAATCTTTTTCGAACCAAGGCGCAAGGCAGAAGCGACCGATCAAAATTGTTATGCCAATCCGCGACTGAATATGGAAAAACTCGAAATAAGGAGGATACCCACCAACATCTGAATCGTGATGCTCAGATGGCATTTCTGATCGGCGGACAAGGAGCCATAGACCGATGAAATGCAATTTTTCGAACATCAATCTTCAATATTTGATTCAAGCCCGCGATATCGCGAAAGAGGATGTTGAACATGGATCCATCATCCTCGGCATGGATATACAACTTTCCAAGGAACTGGCCGAAATCTCGCCGCAAGGCCTTTCCATGGTTGCCCGAGTCAAGGTTCCGTTGATTGGCCCTCATCAGCACACGGTATGGTGGAAACGCTTTTTTCGAGCACTCGATGAAGGTCGTGCCGAGGAAGCCCAGGCCATAATGGAGCATGCAAATTTGATCGCACTCGACAGGCACTATGGCTCCCGAAAAGATTGAATCAAGCAGGCACTCACCCGCACGCGCAAGTCTGCTCGCGCGGGCATTGAGCATCCTCGATGCAGTCGACTTGATCCGTTTGGGCGCCCGCATTCCATTGATTTGTAAATTGACCGGCTTGGAGCATTCGACAGCGAAGCGTCTGTACCGACAAATCCGAGGGTTTCATGCGCCCGCGGGCCAAGCGCCCTTCACCGACACATGGTATCTGAAAAGCCATCAAAGAATGCTGCATACAACCATCATCTGGCGGTTGTTTCAGGCATTCGAAGCCACGAGCAAAGCAGCTGCGAGAGCTTTGATCGACATCTATGGCAGCTATTCCCAAATGGTGCAAAACGTACTTCTTGACGTTACCCGCGCAGCATTCGTCCCACAACTGCTAGCACAGGGCCTATGGCTCGAATATCGATGTGAGTATTGTTCGCTCAGTTTCATCGGGCCGGAAAACAACGTCAACAAGTCATGTCCTGCCTGCCATCTTTACCACCGGTTTCGTTGCCGGTTATGCTGCGCCGCGATCGAACAGCGCTCCACCGGACGCAATCGCGACATTTGCGCGTCGTGTTCCGCCCGTCGGAAACGGCGAAACCCCAATTAACATCGATGCGCCCCCCTCTTACCGATTAGAGAAAAGTTCGAAGTAAGAAAACAGGTTCATAAGAGACAGCTCGCCGCCACCTTTTGCCGAAAGGTCATTTGGGTCTTTACACGGTCTATTCCTGCCGGGTAACGACATGACGGAAAACACAACTGAACCTCCAAATTTAGGCGAATTAATATCCTGAAGCGGCTCGGCTATCACCATAAACCAGAACGTACACCAAAGGGGACAAATCATTCACTGGACAACTATCCTTACACAGGGCTCTCATCATTGGCTTGGGTTTTCGTGAGATCGATATTTGGGTTCGGGATATCACCCAAACCGAATACATTTGAAGCATCCTTTAGCAGGATGCCATTAATCGTTGATGCTTTATTATTGTTTTTCAAAGAGTACTTATGCACGTTCATCCCGCTGGATTCTTTTTCGTGTAATCCGTGCTTTAGAAATCTCTTTTGTATTTTCAGCCAATCTGTATCATCGCCTTTGGCTTCGGCATAGTCCTTAAAGATCCCGGGCGTGGCGAGTAAAACGCCCTCTTCTACGACGTGGATGCGGGCTTTCGCTTCATTCACTTTGATTGATTTGTCGCTAATGCCGTCCCTCAGCCAGGTCAGGAATTGACCGGCGAAATCGACACCATCTTTCTTCGGAATCTCCTGGTGCGTTGAAAGGGCACATTGCATATCAGGTATGTTGTGGCTATCGTGAACGCTCCGATCGGCATTGGCATCGCGATGGCCGCCGCCACCGCTATCTTCCGCCGCGATTGAAATGCGGTGGCCGCTGCTTGACCGATCATGCGCCTTGGTCGGTTTGTCAAAATCCGACGGTTCTTTCACGGTCATCGCGGATCCAGCTCGACCCGGAGGAATGTTGTTTTTTTCCGGTACGGATTGTTTATTGGGCAGAATAAATCGGGCCGCTGATTCTTCCTGCCCGGCAGGCACGTTTGAACATCTAAAAGCCGATGGCTCTCGGGCCTTGGTGATAATCTCTCCTATACCTCCAGCATCTTCCAAATCACCTGATAAGCACGCGAGCCATTGTGACCGTGCTGCATCGTCACTGGTCAGCCATTTCATCCCCGTCCCGGGCAGTATGCGGTGAACCAGCAATAGGGACACTTTTTCATCAAGAACATGGCTATTGCGGACAAAATCGATTTTGTACCAGCCTCCCTGCTCATCGATGTATCGTGTACACGGCTCCCACTCAGCGCCAATCCCGCCGCCGTCATATACGGTGATGATCTGGTCGGTCACCGGTTTGGCCAAATCACGGCACAAGGCTGCGACAAATACCGCATACGTCCAAAGATCTTTTTTTACGGCAATAGTCTCGGTGCTTGCGCCAGCGGGCAACAGATAAGACCGTCTGATTTTTAGAGCCGCACGAACAACATCCAGGGTTTGCTCCAACATGCTTCGGGGGTTTGATTGATGCTCAGCTACGAAAGCGGGCAGTTGTTGGACGAATCGCGCATAAGCGTGTATCGCAGGGCGATAATAAGTGTCGAAATGTATTCGCGACACGCCGACCAGTTCATCAATCTGATTCAAGCTGTGGGAATGTTTTTCCAGCAACTTGTCAGGCGAAAGAACGAGCAAGGCGCCCGGAATCAGCGGCGCAGGTGGTAGGTTAGATGATCGCTGCTTTCGCGAAAAGATTGTTCGAAACATAGTCCATGAACTCTTTTTCGTCGATCCGCCGATCCTTACATTCGGCGAATTGACATGTCATGATCGTCAGTAACACTTATCCACAATTTCCGTGGATACCTCAGTGCAAATTCGCGCTAACGAACTATTCGGAATGAAAGTTTTCCGGTTGGACAAAAACGATACAGTTCGTTCCTCACATCAAGTGTTTCGGCCGCCTGGCAGGCTTTGTATTTATGATCTCCCGCTTTGCGTTTCACCGGACCCAGGCGCACGCTTTTCAATTGGACTGATCGGGTCGAAGGCGCTATGATCAGATGATCGTTCAATAAAGGAGCTGGAAGCAAAATGGTTACGCTCACAACGGCTGAAGTCATGACAGGTTTTTTTGTTCTCGGTGGACTCTCATTGTCTGGCCGGTTAGGTCGTACCGCTTCTGAAACGAACTTTTCTGAAATGCCGGGCCGGCGCATTTACTCCCTGATCGATAAAACCGGAACCTGGATATTTTGGTGCGGTATCGGTCTGTTCCTGATTGGTTTCACGATTGGTAGCGCCATTCTTCCTGCCTTGTTTATGCGGGTCGCAGCAATCGGCTATCTGCTTGCGCTTGCGGCGTCCCTTCCGGTGGTTGTTTCCTTCGTTTGGCGTACCGCACACCTCAAGCACGTGCCGTTTTTCCTTGGTACGATCACAGGATTCGTTATAGCGGTTTTGTCCACCGGGCTCGATTTCTTGGCCAGCGATGACGTGACCGACGACAGCGAGATTGAGGATGAATACGCGATGTTTCGTAAACGAGGGGGTGCCTTTTTCAACCACAGGACCTGTGAAATGGACGACGGCTACGACCTATGCGGAATCTATGACGAGTAAGGCGTTATACCAATTTGCCTTTCCCCGCCGTTTTCTTGAGTTGATTGCCTCCGCGTGCGCCGGCCTCAATACTTGGTGTGCGCATCTGTGAAACGGCGTTGGTGACCTCGCCCCCCACCCTCGTCCCCGCCCACCCCAGCAAGCCGAACCAGAAAACCGGCAACGCAACGAACATGATCCCGGTTGTGAAGTTGATGACATCGGGGGTCACGGAGCCGGTGTAAAAGCGATACCAGCTGTCGGGCTGCAGGGCAGTCAAAAGATGATCGTCGAGCCAGTGGGCGATGGCCCAGAGCACGGTCCAGAATTTGATCGCGAACAGGATGATGCTCAGCTGTACGATCGTGCCGATGGAATAGGAAGAGAACAGCAGCGCGAACGGCAACAGCGCGTAGAACATCATCAGGATCATCGCCTGGATGACCGGTGCTGCGACCTGGATCATGTGCAGTTTGGGATAGAAGGTGAAGGACTCCAGCAGTGCGCCGACCTTCGCGATGTCGCGGCTGATGATGCCGCCGGCCGTCTCCGAGGTGTAGGCTTCGAGCTCATCAAGGCCGGTCAGCGCGGCTTCCTCCTGCTCGAGCATGGCCCGGATCGCGAGATCTTCCGCCTGCACCTGGGTGATGCCGCCGACCGAGGCGGGCAGCAGGGTACGGAAGTTGTCAAGCGCATTGGGTTCCACATGGTCTTGCAATGCCTTTCGGAGCCCGTTGTTCGCATCGTTCCACCAGGCTTTGCAGGTCGGACTGCCGTTTACGGGAGTGTAGATGTCCGGATCGTATTCGATATCGCGGTTGGGATCATACGGAAATCCGGGAACCTCGATTCCGGATCGGAACGTATCGTAATAGCCGGCCGTGTTCACAAAGAACTCCGACCCGATCCATTGAATATCCTCTTCGTCCATGCCGGCGGGCAACGAAGGCCGCTCTTGCTCGAATTTCACCATGGCAGGCACGAAACAGTTCTGATAAAACCACTCGGACTGGTAGCGTGTTTCCGGATCGGTGACGCGGCTGTTCTCGATGCCGTATTTCATGGCGCGCAGTTCCGTGGTGCATGGGATCGCCAGGATGATCGCATCGTCGATGCCGCCGGTGAGCGCCAGGACGCCGTACCACCAGACCGGCACCTGTGCCGTGTTGCTTCCAAGCGCGACCGGCGTGAACTCGCCATCATAGGTCGTGCCGGTATTTCCGCCCGATACAGGACCATTGGCGCCGCAGGCTTTGGTGTAACTCAGGTGATCGAGCGAGACATCGATGAACGGTTGCGCCGCCAGGACGACCACGGTCAGCATCACCGCTGTGTCGATTTCGGTGCGCCGCAGCGAGGTCGTGGCGGCATCCTTGGCCTCCTGACTGCGGTAGGGCTCCGCAAAGTTGCGCACCAGCATGCCGATGAAGGGAAGATAGACCAGGCCGGTTTCGGACAGAACATCCCTGATGTTGTCGTACAACAGCCAGCCGAATACGGTCGTGTAGAGTTCCAGGTAACTGCCAACGTTCATGTGCTGTCTGTGTTTCTCAGTGGATCAAGGAGTCGAAGAACGCCCTGGGCAGCCCTTGAATCAGAATCCCTTCGATGAGAATCAGCCAGGCAGCGACCCGCCATCGCTGCGATCGAGCGTATTGAATCCGATCGTCGTTCATTCCGGTCCAGCCGGCCATCAGCTCGATCCAGTGGCACCATCCCCCGATCAGAACGAGAAACAAAAAAACTCTCCAGAGCGTCAGATAAGGCTGCGCCGCCTCGATGCTTCGTTCGACGCTCGAATGGCCGGTCTGCACCGTCCACAGAACGACACCGGCGGCAACGAACGCCGACAGGACGACAAAGGCACGGACGATGGATCGGAAGGCCTTCCCTTCCCGGGACAGGCATTTACCTCGGGCAGCAGATGGTGTCAAGATTCAGGCCGGTTCTCGGGTTATTGAACGGCGCCATCGAGCATCAACGTACGATCCCGCTCTTTGGGCTTTTTACCGGCTTTCGCGCGGCCGCGAACCATCGACTCGACATCGAGTATGGCTCTGGATGTCGCGGCGAACAGTTCCTGATGGATCCGCTTCTCGAACAGAATGTCATCGATGTAACGGTCGACCTCGGCCACCGCCTCGTCGATGTAGCCGGGGGCCGGGGACATATAGACGTTGGGTTCCTTCCTGCCGGTCAGCAGCAGCCGCCGCACCAGAACCGCCTTCTCCATGATACGCGCCATGGCGATCTCCGAAGAGAGCTTTTCGATCGCGACCGCCTGGTTGGTCGGGTCGAGCCGTTGGATCGATTGAACGAGCTCGGCAGTGATCAAGGTATCGCCACTCGACACCTCCCGGAGGTTATCGAGGGTCGGTGGTATGGCACCGGATACCAGGTCGGTCAGCAGCGGTTGAATGGTTTCTTTTTCAGCGTGGATTTTCACCAATAGTCCGTGGCCGGGCGTCGATTCGGTCGATCGGTTGTCATGGGTGCGGATCAGGATTTCACCGACGACGTCGACCGCCCATTCCGCGGCGCTTTGCGGTCTGTTCCAGTGTTGCACCAGCAGCGGTGCGCTGGGTCCGGGAGAAACCGCGCCCGCATTCTGCACCGGCCGGTTCATGGTGAGGTTGTAGCCGGCAAAGACCACATCATATACGACACGGATCGGCGGTTGTCCCTTGCCACCGGCATTGATGCTGCCCAGCCACGGCAGTCCATTGGCGCCGTTGGTCGCCTCGACCGTATCCTGCGCAGTTTTCACATCGACCGCCGCGGTGCCGCTGCCGCCGGTCGACCCACCGCCGCCCGATCCCATCAGCACTTCCCAGTCCAGCTTTTTCGACAAGGTGATCCAGTCCTGGTACGGGTTCTTCCCCTCGGCGATCTCGCGTTCCATCTGCTCGCAGGACTTGTGCGCCAGCGATATGATGGCCTCGGCCCGGATCAAGGCGTTCTGGAACAGGTCGTAGAGGCCGGGGTCGACCCGTTGCATGATCAGCGCAGGAAGTGATCCGATCGCAGCACTGACCGCACTCATGGCGCCATTGATCAGGTTGTTTCCGGTGTTCTTCAGATCGTTCAGAATGTTCGAAACACCCAAGGTCGGATCGAACTTGCCGCAGCTGTAGCCGAGCCCCAGCGAGACCGATCCGCCGATGGTTTGAGTAACGACACCGGCATTGGCAGGGGCGGTGATCGATCCGGCCCCGCCGATCTTGTAATAGAGCTTGCTCAGTTTTGGGCCTGCGATCGGTTCGGCCTGTGATATCAATGGATGCATCAGGACGCCGATCAATAGAGCAGCTGAGAACTTTTTTCCAATTGTCATAGTTGAAGCCGGGTCATGGTCATCGCCTGGGTGTGCATTCTCGTCGTGCAGCACAGATCAAGGCCCGGCATTGTTTCCAACCTGTGGTGGATAAGGGATATAATCGAAATGAAAGATCAGAAACATCCCCTCGATCGTGCAGCAGGTGTACGGCCGCCACAAGGTGAATGCGTAGCTTCCGGTCGGCGATACTTTTCCGCCGCCCCAGCCGGTGAGCGACAGCGTGTCGTTCTTGCCGAATACCTCGCAGATCTGACCTCCCGAGTCCGCCGGCGGCGGATACAGCATCTGCCACCAGCCTTCCTCGTTGGTGTTCTCTATCAACCCTTCCGGCTCCCAGGTGAACTTGTCGCCGTCATCCGCCTGACCGGTCATCGGGTTGTAAACATGGGGCTGTGCGCTGCGCGTGATGATGTCCCCTGAGCGCTGAGCGAACAGGGCCGCGGCTTTAGGTTCCGAGTACTGCACGGTCCACCCCGAGCGTGGGTACACATTGCCCCATCGATTCAGCGGCCAGTTGCCGATCTCGCGCAGTCCTGGAATCAAGGACTGCGGATAGATCATTTCCGGGATTCCCCACTGCCATCCCAGCGGATCCAACGGGGACAGAAAATACGGAGTCAATGCGTCCGCTTGTGACGGGCAATAGAGTTGGCCCGCCAATGGATGCCCAAGAATATTGACTTCCCGATGGATCAAATTGTTGTGGTTTCGGTTGTAACTGTCGATGCGCTTTGGGTCTTCCACCCGATTGATACCGTCGGGATTGGTGACCTCGATCAGCGCATCCGGGTTGAAATGGCCGTACTTGACCGAGGTATCCACATCGCAGCCGAAGGTCGTGCAGGTCAGCCAGACACAGATGCCGACCGTCATCGGCAGAATGCAGGCAAAAGGAATATTGTAGGAGAGCGGGACCGACCAGCCGACCGCACCGACGCCCGCGGCGGCTGTTGCTCTGTGAGAGGTCGCAGTCAGCAGCAATAAGGCCAACAAACAGGCCCGAGCTTTGAGATGGCGGCCAGTCACCGCTGTGCACTCCAGTCCCGATAACGGTTCAGCGCCTCCTGAAGATCCACGACGCCATAGACGACCGATGCTCCATCGTCGAAGACGATGGCAGGATAGAGGTCGATGCCGTATTCTTGAGCCTTGATCACACCCTGGTAGGCGGCTACGAAGCGTTGTTTCAACTGTTCGATCCCGATCGTCTGCATGCGCTTCATGAGGATGCGCTTGGATTTTTCCGGATCGGGTGGCAGTCCATGGCCCAATTCGTGCTCGATGCGCTCCGGAGCATTCATGTTATAGAGATTGATTGTTGCCTTACCAGCCAGTACGCTCTTCACTTCCTCGAGACCGGTCAACGACACGCTGTCGTCATAGAAGACATCGATCCGTTCGGGCAGATTGGCGGGCACAGCGTGAAGCTGCGGGGTTCCCAACACCGATGCTACTATCAGAGCCAGAATGCCGACTGCTCCGCACCTCACTCCACAGTCCCCCGTTTCTTGGCAATTTGCTCGGCAACTCTGTGGACCGCTTCCAGCTCCGAGCACCCGTGTTCACGCATCAGTGCATGGCGCTTGGCCTTTTCGTCTTTCTCCGTCATCGCCAGGGCCAACGCCAGAGGCGGCGGCACATTGCGAAAAAGAGCCGCCAGCTCGTCGGTCAGGACCACCCCTTCGGTGTAGTGGCCCGACGATTTCCGGGCGGCGAGCAGCAGGGAGCGCTGTTCGTCGCTGAGCTCCTTGAAGCGGGCGATCTGGTCGATCTCGTCTTTCGGCATGACCAGACAGAGCCACCACTCCAGCATATTGAGCATCTTGCGGCTGGCGTCGGGGAAGTCCTCCAGATTCTGGGTGGCGATCCAGAACCAGGCGCCGAGCTTGCGCCACATCTTAACGATCTTGATGACATAGGGAGCCAACAGCGGGTTGGTGGTGATGATGTGGCCTTCGTCGGTGATCACCAGCGTCGGCCGGTGATCGTTCTGGTGGCGTTCCACCAGGTCGTGGATGTGGTTCATGAGCCCGATGTAGGCGACGGTCAACTGATCCTCATAGCCTTCCCTGGCAAGAATGCCGGTATCGGTGATGGTGACATCGACATCCGGCCAGGGGATGCCGGGCCGGTTGAAGAAGCGGCCGGCCAGGCCGTCGCAGAAGAGCGCCATGCCGTCGGCCATGTCCTGCACCCGTTCCATACGGCGGTCGGTCAGCTTCTCGATGGTGCGCAGGGCCTGCACCACGTCTTCGGTGAGCACTTGCTCGCGCCCGTCGGCCCGGACATCCTTTGCCGCCCGCAGAATCGCCTTGCGGATCAGCAGCCGGTCCGAGCGGGTCATGCGGTTGTCCTCGCGGATGTCGCCACCGGTGATCATGATCCGGGCGGCGATCTCCATTTCGCCAAGCAGATCGCGGTCGCTCTCCTCGAGATCCTCATCGGATTTCTCCTCTTTCTCCAGTTCCTGCTCCAGTACCGCTTCGTCGTCCTCCAGATGCAGAGTGCGCCGCTTGTTGCGGTATTGATCGAGCAGTTTGAGCCCTTCGGCGAAGGGCGGCAGGCTGACATCGGCGCTGGGCGTTAATGAGAGCTGGTTGACACTGACACCTTTCGATTTGAAATACTGGCCCAGCAGGCCGAAGGAGTTGCCGGCCTCGATAATGAACACCCGCGGGCGGTAGATCGCCATGATCTGCATGATGAGATAAACCAGCATCGCCGATTTGCCCGCCCCGGTCGGGCCGATGATCAGGGCATGGGCATTTTTCTTCCGGTCGTTGATGTTCAATGGGTCGAAGGTCAAAGGTTCGGCGCCCCGGTTGAAGAACAGCACACCCGGATGGCCGGTGCCGGTGGATCGTCCATACAGTGGGATCAGATTGGCGGTATGTTTGGAGAACATCAGACGCGAGCGCCTGGCCGTGCGTCGGTCGTGTTCGGGGTTGTAATTCATCGGCAGGTTGCGGATGTAACTGTCCTGCGCGATGAGATCGTCCCGCTCCATGATCGGCTGGACGCTGTTGGAGAGAAGGAGCGAGTTGAGTGCGTTGATCTTCTGGTGCAGGTCCTGTTCATTTTTTCCGCGCACGAAAAAGACCGTCTGCACTGGAAACAGCTTGTTGCCCTTGGCCATCTCCATCAGCGCTTTTTCTGCATCCATCCCGGCCAGCTTGGCTTCCGCATAGTCGCCGACCGAAGCGCGTTGTATCTGCCCCAGGTGGTGGCGCACTTCGTCCTGCGCCTTGATCGTGATGGTGATGGTCATCACCGTGTTTTCCGGCATTCGGTCGAACACCGCAAAGATGTGATCGCCCATCCGGCGTTCGGCGCCGAACAGTCCGATCTCGGGGATGCGGCGAAGCGCCTGCACGGTGACTGTTTTATGCGGCAGCCCGTCGAACCACCAGATGCCGCTCTCCCGATCCGAATGCGGCATGCCCAGCATCAGGGTTTCGGCATAGTCATGACCGAACGGCATGTCGTCTCCCGGATAGGGCGCGTTCCTGAGCAATGCCTCAACGTCGCCCTCCGTTGCGGGTGGATTTGGGTTGAACCAACGGAACATCCACTCATAGAGATCCTCCCCGCCGCACCGTCTGGCGCGAACGCCGGCCGAATTGAGGGCGGTAATGAATTTGGAGGCCACATCGTTGAGTTCTTCCTCGGGCGTCGAGTCCAGATAGCTACGCAGGCTTTGCTTCGGCTTCCCGCGCCGATACAGCGTGGCTCGGATCTTTCGCATCTGTCCCCGCCACGGGCCTCCGGTCACCATCTGGTCGTTAAACAAACCGCCCGAGCGGGAGATGTCCTTGAGATGGTTGCGCAGATCACTAAGATAAGCCTCGGTCAGTTGCGTCCCTTTCGCCCGTTCATGCGCATAGGCTTCGATCTCATCCGCCACATGCTCAAGATGCGCTTCGTCCTGAAGATAGAACTGCAGGATCCATGGGGATGTCAGCTCCTCCGGTATCGATTCGGTGATCACGGTCTGCAGTTTGTCCCTCAGATCGATCATATATTGATCCGGTCGTGCTTCGGCGCCGATCGGATACAGTTCGAACAGGGCAGCGACGCTGGTGCCGTCATCGAGCAGGAAGGCTTCTGTTTCCGGATCGTACTCCAGCCATGGCAAAAGACTCGTGAACGAATCCGGCCGGTCATACATCTGCCGCACCCGCGCCTCGGTGGGCGGTTTGTCGGTCGAGCGGCGGCGATAGCGGGTATGATCGAGTTTTTTCTGCTTTCTTTTGTGCTTCTCGCCGGGTTGTGGAAGAAAGCGTCGGAAAAACGGTTTGGATGCTCTTTTCATAAACTTGTCACCGATCACCGTGAATGGATCGCTTGGCCAACCCGCGATAGCCCGACACTTCGCCGGGCAGTGCGTACTCCACGGTCTCGTACATCGGGAAGCTCGTGGCATACCCCGGCACCGGGTTGCCGGCAGGGCCGGTCAGGTGGGGAAAGACGTACAGAACCAGTGTCGGGTTTGGCAGCCGCGGAAACAGCGCATCGATCTCGTCGCTCATGTCGCGGGTGTAGCCATAAAGATCCGCTGGTCCATCGTCGATCTTCCGGCTGCCCATGGCATCCCGTGCTGTGTTCTCGGGAAGCCGGGATCTGCCAAAATGCACATCGTAGACTTCCTTCATGGTCGGCCCGTCCTGCGGCAGCATCGCATTCTTGCCGTCGGTGGCGCATCCAGCTAAGCCCAAGCTAATCGAGATGGCGACGACTGTAATAATTGTTCGCTGAGCCTGCATAGGCGGTTTTTCTCCCGTTCGGTTGGTAATCGATAGGCAGTTCACGATCGATGTGCACCGCGATTTCGGCGCCAGTATCCACATAAATGACATCGAACGACTGTGCCATCCGTTCTTGGATATAGTCGCTGATTTCGCTTCCCGCCCCTGCCAGTGCGTTGTAGCCGGCATACTTTGGCGCATCGCCGGTCACCGTGGAGGTGGTCGTACCGGCAAATGGCGAGACGACATTGGTCGTTTCGTTGAAAGCGAACGCCTGCGCCCCGGCCTCCACCCCCTTGGCGAAGATCCGGGCCGTGAGATAGGAGGCGGTGTTGCTGATGCGTTCGCCGGCGATACACGGAATCCCCCGGCGGTCGGAGATCCAGCCCAGCGGTTTGTTGCGGTTGTTCGAACCGGTCGAGTCATTGTTCAGACTTCTATCATCGGAGGACAGTGTGCGTATGGTCCCGTCCTGGAACACATAGGTCACGGAGATCACTTCGCCGCGCACACAGGACAGCGTCCAGTCGCCGGTCGCCATGCCGCTGAAGATCATGCCGTCGAGACCGGGAATGTCGATCCCGTTGGCCGCGAGGTTGTCGTTGCCGACGATGACCTTGAACGGAAAAGGATCCTCGATCTTGTTTTCGAACGGAATCCGCCCAAGCAATGCGGTCATGCCGGTCGATCCGATCAATGTGGCGTTGCGCGGGACGGTGTAAACCGGTTCGGGTTCGTCTTCTTGTTCGGATAGGGTTTGTACGGCATCCTCACGCAGCCCTTCGCCGTCATGCAGAAGACTGCCGGTTGTTTGTTTCGCAGCAGCATAAATTGGGTTTCCTTTCTGGTCAGTCCGAGAATCAAGCGGCTCTACCCAGGCCACGGTTGGCATTGCTTTGCCATCGCCTTGAGGTCCGATGCCCAGTCCCGGAGGAATGTCGCCACTGCCTATTTGGGGTGCTGCCTGCTTGATGCCTATGTCATCGATCCTGTTTTGCAGGATGGACAGCTTGTCGGTCAGCTGAGTGAATGCCGAATCGTTGCGGGCGACTTCCTCCCGGCGGATTTCATCGCGCACTGTCGCAACGACCTGACCGGCGATCTCGTTGCGCTGTTTCAGCAGCTGCTTGTTCTGCGCGTCCAGCACTTTGCTCTGCGCCTGGATGGTGGCGACTTCGGCGGTCAGGGTGCGGATGGTGTCCGCCGGCGAGTCGACATCGGGCGCCGGGGCCTGCGGTACCGATTTGAGCGTGACGTCGAAATCATCATCGTGCCTGGAACAGGATTTGATTCCGACGAACAGCGCCATCAGGAGTACGATGCCGCCAACGATGGGCAATATCCTGTTCGCTACCATGACAGCGAGTCCTCGAATGGCCGCTCGGAGATCAGATAAACCGCCGTCGTATCGGCTTCCTCTCCCGCCTTGAACAGCCTAGCATGCTGGAACGTCGCCGTCAGCCATTTGCCTCGCAACGCTCTCGGGTCCAACGTGACCGGGTGGTTGCTCAGGTTTCTAAGCCGCACCGCCGTCACATGAAGGCGGCCGCTGCGCCAAGCCACCAGTGGTATGGCTTCGATATGACTGCCGCGCAGCAGGGCAACCGGTTTGCGTCTGACGCCGGCCCGAAACACCCCGGTCGGGGTTCGCAGAAGCCGTTTCGGCGCATAGAGCTGCTGTGAAGAAAAACGGGTCAGGGTGACATAATCCTGTTCCGTGTTTTTTCCGCTGTTGCGTCGTTGCTTGTAAGATTCGGCCGTGGAACCACTACGCCGGGTTGCACCGGAATCGCTGATGATCTCAATCGGTGCCGCACTCGCCTGTTTTTGATCGACCGCTTTCAGGTCGATCAGATAGTAATCGCCGGTTTCGGCGTTTTGAACCTGCACCCGGGCGGTATCGAAGGGACTCACGGCCAGCCAGTAAACGACTCCTTTGACGCTCTGGGTGCGCAGCAGTGCAGTTATTTCAGAAGGGATGCCGACGCGCACGCTGCCAGGGAAGGTGATCATTCTTTCCCGGCCTACCGGCAGTGTGATGTTGATCGGCACTTTTTTCCAGATGATGCGTTCGACAGGGTCCGGATTGGGACTGACGTCCGCATAGGCGGCTGCGGCGATCGACGCGATCAACCACAGGGCGAGGACCGGAAGGATGACGATCTGTTTCACGGGGCGTTCTCCTGATCGGGTTCATCCGTTTCTTCTCCAGCGAGTTCTGCTTCAGTCAGGTGCCTTGGCCCCTCGCCTGCAAATGCATCCACCGCCAGCCCCCATGGGTTGCTTTCAGGATCGATGTCGTGTCGAACCACCCGGACCGGATAGCGGATACTGACCTGCTTGACCGGCATGCCTCGCACGTATTCCCTGATGTCGTAGTCCAGCCAGACGATCCATGTGCTGTTGTCCAGTATCTCGACCCGTCGCTCTTCGTAGCCGTGGCCGGGGATGATCTGGATGAGGCGGGTGCGCCCGGAGAGCTCGCCGCGTTTGCCCCGCATCGCCATGTCGGCGGTGAGAAAGGCTCGGAAGCGTGGGGTGAGATAAGGCGACAGACGGAAGATCTGCATGCCGTAGTCTTTCGAGCCATCGTCCGGCCAATGGTTGGCCTGCTGGACGATGTACTGCGCGAAGGCATACACATTGGCCGGGCCGATGTCGTTGGCCTTGATCACCGCACCGGATCGAAGGTCCGGTGGGATATGGATCCGCACGTCGCCTCTCGCCCGTTCCCAGCCGTGCCACAGCGCCGCGATCACCACAAGCTGCAGGCCGATCACCCAGCGCAAGGTGCGGATGTGGGATTCCATGTTGATGGTCTTGTCGCGGTATCTCATGCTTGTTCCCGGCCCAGGTCCCACCACCCACTGCGTCGGATCAGGCCGGCTTTGCGAAGCCCCAGGTCATCGAGCGTGACGATCATCCGATGTTGATAGTAGTTGTCCGGCCGGCCCCGCTTGATCTTTTGGAACAAGGTGGAGCCGAAGAAGACCGTCGCCAGGACGCCGGTGACGGCGATGCCGAGACCCATGGCGATCACGCCCATCAGGGCGGCGATGATCAGGCCTGCCGGCACCCAGAACACCACCGCGAGCATCAGAATCATGGCCAGCTCGGAAGAACCGCTGCCCCGAAAGATGACCGGCTCGCTGTTGAGCCGGTCAGCCAGTGTTTCGGTCGAATCCTCCATGGTTTGGTTAGATGGTGGTGGATGCCTCGGTGAGCAGGTAGCTGATGAAGACCATCACGCCTGCCGCCACCACACCGGTCAGGCCGACCTCTCCCCATTCCGCTTTGCCCATTCGTGCTTCGTTGAATTTGGAGATCGTGATGTACGAGATCCATAGAAACGCGATGACCGCAATGGCAAGACCCAGCACGAGGCCGCCGTCCTTGATGTAGCCCTTGATCAACTCCAGCCAGTTGCCCGCGGCCGGGGCGGTACTGGGTGCGATCGGCGTCGGCAGGGCCGCCTGAGCGATGTGAATGCTTCCTGCCGCAAGCAACACCGCCGTGGTCATACTGGCAGTAATATGGTTCCTCAGTTTTGAAAATGCCTTCATTAAAAGTTTCCTTTGTGAATATTGATTAACGGATCAGATAACCCAGCAACAGCATGATGATCGCCGCGCGGATGATACTCCAGGCCAGGTCGTACATCGTGGCCTGTCCCGCCCGCCACAGTTTCAGTTGCGATAGCCCGATCCATGCGCCCCAGATGAGAAAGATCAGTGCGACGATGCTCGCAATCGTCAGTGTCAAATCGGCGATGGTGACGCCTGTGGACGCATTGAAAGCACTCGTTTGCGCCGCTGTCATGGTCGTAGCCAGCTATCTTCTGTAGTCGCCTTTGAGTGCTGGAAAGGTTCTCGGCTCGTTCCGGGGTGCATCGATATGCTCCCGGATGCCGAGGATGATACGGTCGAGGTCCTGTTTAAGCCATCCGTATCGGAAGCGAATCCGGGCATCGGGGTTGGCCCGGGCTTCCGCTTCGTTCATCAGGGGATCGAGCGCCTCTAGTTCACGAACGAACTGCGCGAGCTTCGCCCGCTCGCCGCCGGCATCCGCGAATACCGGCCGCACCAGCACGACGGTCATGAACATCAGAACAAGGGTTTTCCGCATCGAACACTCCACACAAATTACTCGAAGCGCATCATCGCCAATTTGGAAAACGGATGCCAGAAAAAACCGTATTTTGGTTTTGGACGGTTTTTACTGCTTCTTTAGGTGGGAGAAATGTTGGGCTTTGATCGGAGAGCATAGATTATGAAATCGACCAAGAGAAGCCTCTTGGTCGAATCTTCGTTTCGTTTTACAGATACGTCTTGAAGATTGTAGCCATCACCGCACAAAAGGTAGTACCACCCGGTTAGGATGGCCACGAGTGGCATTGACAAATAAATATTTCTGTCGATACTGTTACACATGTTTGAGGGGGCAACGAAGACCGAGCTGGTCCTGGGACTCGCAAAGCAACTGGGATTACTTCGGGTCCGTGACCTTCCTTCACGGGGGATTCATCCGAAATACACGCCCCCGTTGTGCAAAAAAGTCCTGCTTACGCGCACTGGCCGCGGCCTTTCCATCGCGGCCGATGGAGAGAGCTCGATCCATCACGGCTTGGCGCAAGCGTCCGAACGGGTGCCGCTCGGGGTAATCTGCCTGCTCTCTGCACTCCAGTTTCACAAGCTGGGCACCCAGAGTCCCTTCAAAGCCTGGCTGGCTCTGGATCGCAGGGCGGCGCGGCGGCGTACTGGCTACTTGCCGCTACGCATCATGCACTTCTCCGGTGACGCGCTGACCGAAGGTATTGAGAAACATTTCATCGAAACTGTTCTAGCCAGGCTCTACTGCTCGGAAAAGACCATTGCGGATTGTTTCAAGTACCGCAACAAGATTGGCCTTGATGTCGCACTGGAGGCACTGCGGGATTGTCGCGAAAAGAAGAAATGTAGAAATGATGATCTCTGGCGTTACGCTAAGGTCTGCCACGTGGCGAACGTTATTTGGCCCCCATGTTGAGGCAATGGCGTGAGTAACCAGCAGTCGGCCAGCGCTGTAGCAGATGTGAGTTGAGCACAATGAGAGCCGACATATTCAAATTACATTCCCTGATCGTGGGCGACTATCAGTCGTACATTCAGAGCTTTATCAACATCAATGACTCTGAAATACGCGAAATAGTCGAAAAAGAGCTGGACAAGGGGAAACTGTGGCCGAAACCGCTTATCCAGTTCAATCCAGCTTTTGCAGCCTATGGGGAGGTTACGGAACTCGTAGCTCAGGGGCTTCTAAATGAACAATTGGTCAACGTTTTTCGCGACGACAAATCCGGTTCACCCTACAAGCTGTACAAGCATCAGGTGGATGCAATCCAACTGGGTAATAATGGAAAGGATTTTATCGTTACCTCTGGAACTGGCTCAGGCAAGACGCTCACATTTATAGGAACAGTCCTCAATCACCTGTTTGAGACAAAGAGCTTCAATTCCGGCATTCAGGCTGTGCTTGTGTATCCAATGAACGCCTTGATCAACTCGCAAGTAGAAGAACTCGACAAATACGCACGGATATTTGAGGATCGCACGGGAAACCCACTGCCGTTCCGCTACGCCGCCTACACTGGTCAGCTAAAGGAAGAGAAACGTGTACCATGGCGCGATAATCCGCCTGACCTGCTTCTGACCAACTACATGATGCTTGAGTTGATCCTTACGCGGCATCGTGAGCATGCCCTGCGGGACTCAATTTATTCCAATTTGAAGTACCTTGTGTTCGATGAACTGCATACCTATCGAGGCCGCCAGGGGGCAGACGTTGGGGTCTTGATTCGCAGGATAAGATCTCGATGTGACCATAATCCAGTCTGTATTGGTACGTCTGCAACCATGGTTGCAGGTGGTGGCACCATCCAGGAGCAGAAAGCCGAGGTAGCGAAAGTAGCCAAAATAATATTCGGCAAGCCTTTCGAGTTAGATCAAATCGTTCAGGAAAAGCTGGAGCGATCTTTCTCTTCTAAACCCACTGTTCCTGAGAAAGACCTTCTTGCGGATGCCGTGAACTCAGGAATCAACTCTGATGCGAACGTTGAAACACTGAAATCTCACCCGACGGCAATCTGGCTGGAGAACAAGATAGCGCTCCGTGAGAGCGACGGTGAACTCGTTCGTAATGTTCCACGCACATTTTTCGAGATATCCAGCCTGTTAAATAAGGAGAGCGGGCGTGAAGCGGAAATGTGCGCTCAGCATCTGACGGAACTGATGGAGTGGATAAACAAAGTCAACGAACGAAGTACCGATCCGCGCTATACCTACCTCCCTTTCAAACTCCACCAGTTTTTTGCCCAGACCGGGTCCGTCTACACCTCGTTAGCGCTCGACGGGAAGCGGCATATAACGCTGGAGCCTGGAGTCTATAAGGCAGACAGTGAAGGCAAAAATCAGCCGATTTTCCCTAACGTTTTTAGCAGAGAATCAGGTCATGCATTCCTTTGTGTGTATAAAAATGAAGAAAAAAAGCAACTGATACCAAGGGAGTTCCATGATCGCGACAGGGAAGGGAAAACATGCATCCCAGGATATCTCATCACGAATGAGGATGTATGGGATCCTGAACGCGATTTGGAGTCTTTGCCGGATACCTGGTTGAAAAAAGGAAACATTGACAAGAAATATGCAAACCGTGTCCCGCAATTGATCTCATTCAATGAATGGGGCTGCTATTCACACAACCGCTCTCTCGAATATAGAGGGTGGTTTATCCGTTTTCCGCTGCTGTTCGATCCTACCAGTGGCCGGTTTTTCGATCCGCAAACCAATGAGTCAACGAAGCTGACAAAGCTCGGCAGCGAGGGCAGAAGCACTTCCACAACCATCACAACCTTCTCAATCCTGACGCGGCTGGCGGAAAAGGGGTTCGACCTCCAGGACCAGAAGCTTCTCAGCTTTACCGATAACCGCCAGGATGCCGCACTGCAAGCGGGACATTTCAATGATTTCATCCAGGTCATCCAGTTGCGGTCGGCGATTCGCAAGGCGGTGGATGGCGCCACGGATGGTCAACTGACCTATAAGAACTTGGGTGACCAGATCTTTGAGGCGCTTTCGCTGGAGTTTCGGGAATATGCCAACTACAGAAGCGATATTAATGCGCCGCCTCCACCACCAGTACAACAAGCCTACAAGGAGGCATTGAAGAAATATCTTGTCTATCTGGCACTCTATGATCTCCGCCGGAGCTGGAGAGTTGTATTGCCCAATCTTGAACAGTGCGCTCTGCTCAAAATCGACTATGCGTACCTGGATGATATCGCCGACTGGAAGGAAGGATGGGCGTCGGTTCCATTGCTCGGTCAAATAGATGTCCGATCGCGGCGCGAATTGCTGTTTCAGATGCTGGAATTCTTTCGCCTCGAATATGCTATCTACAGCGAGAATTATCTTACCGAAGAGCGTGTCAGGGGAAACAGAAAAGAGATCGAAGAAAAACTCATCGCACCCTGGAGATTCGAGTCACAGGACAAGATTGATCCCTATCACCTCCGCTACGATACCCTGGCGCCAAGAACCCGTTTGTATACCAGAAGTCTTGGCATCACCAGCGCCTTCGGAAAATTCATTAAACAGCAAGGCAAGCAACGTAAAATCCAATTCAGCCGAGACAGTTATCGTGAGTTCCTGATTGCGCTTCTCAATACCCTGGAGGCCGCTGACTACCTCAAATCAAGACAGGTCAGAAACAATAAGAACGAGGAAGTTAGAGTCTATCAATTAAAGCTGGACAAGATAATCTGGCTTCCAGGGAACCGAGAGACGGTCATCCCGGACGTCATAAAACAACGGGCATACAAGACGCTTAACCCCCAACCGAACGGGTATTTCCAGCAAGTCTACCTGCGAGACTTATCAAAATTGAAGAGGTTGATCGGTGGCGACCATACCGGCCAGCTTACCCATGACCAACGTATCGAAAGAGAAGAGAAATTTCGGGCCAATTTCCGTAAGCCCGACGGTTCTTTGGACCGGGAAAAAGTCAAGCACGACTCCATCAGTGCACTGTTCTGTTCCCCGACCATGGAGCTGGGTATCGATATCCGCGAGCTCAGCGTGGTGCACATGCGCAACGCTCCTCCGAACCCGGCGAACTATGCGCAACGCAGTGGGCGTGCCGGCCGTAGCGGCCAAGCGGCGCTGGTATTCACCTACTGTTCGAGCTTTTCCAATCATGATCGCCACTATTTCCGCAAACAGCAGGATATGGTGTCGGGGACAGTGTTGCCGCCGAGAATAGACGTTTGCAATAAGGAGCTTCTGACCAGCCATCTTCACGCCGTTTTCCTTTCGGAAGTGGGTCTGAGTGGGCTTGATTTCTCCCTGCTCGACCTGGTCAGCGAGAATGAAGACGGTATGCCGTTGACCCAAGGCATTAATGATCAGTTGACCATTGATGCGGCGATCTTTGCCAGGATTCGTCACATATTTCAGAAGGTGGTGTCCGATTTCGAGACTGACCTACAGACTCAATCGAACGCATGGTTCAGCGATGAATGGATTGCCCAGTCGCTTAAGGGTATTGCCAAGCGACTCGATACCGCAATGGGCCGGTGGCGCACCCTCTACTGGCAAGCAAGGGCAACCCTCAAGCGGGCAACCCAAGAAATAGAAGCCGGGACTTATAGTCTGGGCAGCAAGGAATACAAACAGGCCAAGCGTAGCCAGGATCAGGCCACTCGGCAACTGGATCTTTTGAAGAACAGTATCCAGGGCCGTGCCAACGAGCTCTCAGAGTTCTACCCCTACCGCTATCTCGCTTCCGAGGCCTTCCTGCCAGGCTATAACTTCACCCGGCTGCCGCTACGGACGTTCATTCCCGTCGGGGATGCCGGTGAATACATATCACGGCCAAGGTTCATTGCACTGCGCGAGTTCGGTCCCGGCAATGTCGTCTATTACAACGGCCAGAAATATGAGATCAAGCAGCTGATTGTGCAGGACGCCGAGAACCAGCTCAAGGACGCCAAGATCAGTCTCAACGCGGGATACTTCCTGCAGGATGACCAGAAACAGCTCAGCCGGTGCCCGTTTACCCAAGTCGATCTTTCAGAGAACAATCAGGTGGAGTACCTGCACGACCTCCTGGAAATGCCGGAGACCAAGGCCGTGCCACGGTCAAGGATTTCCTGCGAGGAGGAGGAACGAATCAGCCGCGGGTTTCAGATAGAAACCTACTTCTCCGCACCGGACGGTGACATGCGGCGTGTCCGCAAGGCGACCCTGAAGAGCGATGCCGATGAATTTCTGCATTTACATTTTATCCCCGCAGCCAATCTGGTCCAGGTCAACCGCAAATGGCGTAATTCGGAGAGGGAAGGGTTCACCTTGGGGTTGATGTCCGGATTCTGGAAGACTGGCAACCAGGAAGACCGGCCCGCCGACGCCGAAGAGATCCGCGACGTCAAACTATTTACCACCGACACCGCTGATGCCCTCTACATCGAGCCGATTGAGCCACTGGGTCTGGAGCAGAATGGGGTCACCACCCTGCAGTATGCCCTGAAGCGTGCCATCGAGAATGTATTCCTGATAGAGCCCTCGGAGCTTGGTGTAGTCACCATGGGCAGGCAAGACCATCCCAATATCTTTCTCTACGAGGCCGCCGAGGGCAGCCTCGGGATTCTGTCCCAGTTCGCGGATAACGTCGATGTTTTCCACAGGGTCATCGAGGAGGCGATCCGCCTGCTACGTTTTGACGACCTCGAATACAAAGAACCCGCTTCCTATGATGACCTGCTGAGTTACTACAACCAGCGCGACCATACGGTCATAGATCGATTCTTGATCCAGGATGCCCTTGAAAAGCTCCGCATCTGTAAGCTGGAGCGTCACACCGGTACGAGTTTCACGGGGTACGATGCGCAATATGGAACATTGCGAAGGCAGATCGATCCCAACTCCAGCACCGAATTGAAGTTCCTGGAATACCTGTACCAGAACAATCTCAGGCTGCCCGATGCCGCGCAGAAAACGGTGGATGGCATCTATGTGCAACCCGACTTTTTCTATGAAACCGATATCTGGGTCTTTTGCGATGGAACACCTCACGACAAACCTGACGTCAGAGCCGACGATGAGGTTAAACGAGATGCGATCCGCAACAAACGGGGTGACCAAGTGTTCGTGTATTACTACAAGGACGATCTCGCCGAGATTATCCAGAAGCGTTCGGACATCTTCACCAAGGTGCGCTGACCATGGCCTATAGCCCCGGAACATTGGTGACCTTACGGGAACGTGACTGGGTGGTTATGCCATCCGGCGATCCAGAGCTGTTGCTTCTGAAGCCATTGGGAGGCTCAGAAGAGGAAACCACGGGTATTTTCCTCCCGTTTGGCTTCGGTGACGATCACCCCCGGCTTGCCAATTTTCCATTACCTACAGCCGACGACATTGGGGACATAACCACCGCACGCTTGCTCCATGAAGCCACTCGGCTGGCGTTCCGAAATGGCGCCGGCCCCTTCCGGAGTCTCGCCAAGCTCTCTTTTCGTCCACGATCCTATCAGATGGTGCCCCTCATCATGGCTCTGCGCCAGGAAGTGGTCCGGCTGTTGATTGCTGATGACGTCGGCGTCGGAAAAACGATTGAAGCACTCCTCATCATCAAGGAAATGCTGGAACGTCGGCAGATCGAGCGGTTCGCGGTTGTCTGCCTGCCGCATCTATGCGATCAGTGGCAAGAGGAGATCAAGGACAAGCTGGGAATCGAAGCGGTGGTCATCCGCTCGAACACCCAAGCGCGTCTGGACCGTGAGATCCAAGGCGATATCAGCGTCTATCAGTATTATCCCTACCAGATCATCTCGATAGACTTCATCAAGTCAGAGACCCGACGCGAGGTTTTCATCAATGAGTGTCCGAGGATGGTAGTGGTTGATGAGGCGCATGCCTGCGCCCGACCAGCGGGCGCATCCAGGGCACAACAGCAGCGCTATGCCTTGATTCATGATATCGCGTCCAAACCCGACCAGCATTTGGTCATGTTGACGGCCACCCCGCACAGCGGCAAGCCGGAGGAATTCCACTCCCTTCTGGGACTTCTGCGACCGGAGTTTGAAACCCTGGACCTTCCTAACTCCAGCCAGCAGGAGCGGCGTGTCCTCGCCCGACACTTTGTCCAGCGCCGCCGTGCCGATGTTGAGAAATGGATGGGTGAAGACACGCCATTTCCCAACCGGGATCCGGGTGAATTCGACTACCCTCTCTCACCGAAGTACGCGGCATTTTTTGATCGCATCTTCGAATTCACGCGCAAGCTGGTTGCAGGGGGAGGGCCGGAAAATGATGGCGGGCAACACTTTCGTTACTGGACAGCGCTGGGCTTGCTCCGCGGCGTGATGTCGAGTCCGGCGGCCGGTGTCGAGATGTTGGAGAACCGCATTCGCAATCTGCCGGGTGATGGACAGTCACTGATCGAACTGGCGGCCGACAATCCGGTACATGACGTCGATTACGGTTATGACAGTGATCTGCCGCCGGCGGAGCTGGTAGAACTTGGCGCCTGGACTGAATACCAGCGCAGGCAATTGCGGACCTTCGCCGGGGACTTGGGACAACTGGGCAATACCGAGGATGACCTCAAGCTTGCCACCGCGGAGCTTATCCTGGACGACTGGCTCGGGGACGGTTTTAATGCCGTGGTGTTCTGCAAATACATTCCAACGGCCAAATATGTGGGCGAACAGCTTGGCCCACACCTGAAGGAGAAATATCCAAAACTCAATCTACAGGTGATAACCAGCGAGGATCCCGATGACATGCGCCGCCAGCGCATCGAGGCGATGGAATCGTCCAGACACCGCGTACTCATCGCTACGGATTGCCTGAGCGAAGGCATCAATCTGCAGGACTACTTTACGGCAGTGCTCCACTACGACCTGCCCTGGAATCCCAACCGGCTGGAACAGCGAGAGGGCCGGGTCGATCGCTTCGGACAGACCGCGAAGGAGGTCAAAGCCTATCTGCTCTATGGCACGGACAATCCCATCGACGGTGTGGTGTTGGATGTCATCCTGCGCAAGGTGCGTGAAATCCGCCGGGCGACGGGCATCAATATTCCCTTTCCGGAAGACAGTAAGAGCATTATCGATACCATCACCCAGGCACTGCTTCTCAAGCCGAACCGGAAAATCACGCCCCATCGTCTGGAAAACCGACAGATTGAAATGGATTTCGGGGAATTCGATGAGGCCCGGGAAATCAAGCTGGAGGCGAGTGACAAGCTGGACCGCGCCGCCGAGCGTGAAAAGGTCTCTCGCAGCATCTTCGCCCAGAACGCTATCAAGGCCCACGAGATCGAGGCGGATCTGAAAGAGACAGATGAGGCCATTGGCAATCCCCGGGCCGTGGAAGACTTCGTGACCAGTGCGCTGCCCATCCTGCTGGGCGTACAGATAGAAGAAACGAATAAAGGCTATAAGCTCTACACCAACAACCTGCCGCGCCTGCTGGCCGACCTTCTGCCGCAGAAGCCGGAACTGCTGATCAGCTTCGAATCGCCGACCCCGCAGGAACACCTATACATGGGCCGTAACCATCCGTTTGTCGAAAATCTCTGCCAGCAGATCATGGCCAATACCATCAACCGAACCGGAAAGCGTGCGTCCCGTGCAGCCGTCATCCGCACGGATGCGGTTGAGATCAAGACAACCATCCTGCTGTTCCGGGTACGCAACGTCATTGAGGAGAAAAGAAAGTCCCATCAACTTGTGGCCGAGGAAATGCTCCTGTGGGGTTACCAGGCTGCGGCCGCGGATCAGGACTTTTTCGGCCCCGATGAGGCCAAGATACTGTTGTTAAATTCCCGGCCGACGGCCAACCGCTCACCCGAGGCCAATGCCGCTACGCTGGAATATGAGCTTATGCAACTCGATGCCTTGAAAGCAGATTTCGATCAGGTCGCCGAACAGCGTGCCAGGCACCTGGTCGAGGCTCACGAGAGGTTTGGCCAATTTGTCGAGAAAAAGCGTTACCAGGTTGTCTATCCAGTACTGCCGATGGACGTGCTCGGGGTCTATGTCCTGTTGCCTGGCGGTCAGGCATGATCTTTCCCTCCATCCGTATCGAAGGCGCCATTCTCTCCGGAGACATCCTCGACGCCATTGAGCGCGGGGGAAAATCTTTCCAGACGGCGAAAGACTTCGGCCTCGATCCCACGGGCAAGGTCAAGGACGAGATCGCCGAAGCGTGGGCCGCGGCGCGCGCCTACTGGGCGGCCTATCAGACCCGGCTCGAACGTCTGCGCGAAGGCGCCACCGGCACCACCGAAACCCGCAACCTGTGGATGACCCCACTGCTTGGCCTGCTCGGATACCAGTCGGAACTGGCTGGGCGCGGCGAGGTGGTGCAGCGCAAGAACTTCGCCATCTCCCACCGCGACCTGTCAAGGAACGGTTTCCCCATCCACATCATGGGCTGGAACGACAGCCTGGATAAGAAGCGTACCGACTCCGGCCCGCGCATGTCGCCTCATGCCCTGGTGCAGGAATACCTGAATCTCACCGAGCACCTTTATGCGCTGGTGACCAATGGCCGGCTGTTGCGCCTGCTGCGCGACAGCTCGCGCCTGATCAAGCTCAGTTTCATCGAGTTCGATCTGGAACGCATGTTAACCGAGGAACTCTACGCCGATTTCGCCATCCTCTACCGCCTGCTGCACGCCTCGCGGATGCCGGTGAAGCAGGAGGCCGCCAACGAGAGCATCATCGAGACCTACCACCAGGACGCCCTCGATTCCGGCTCGCGTATCCGTGATGGCCTGAGCAACGCCGTGGAGCAATCCATCCTGCAGCTCGCCAATGGGTTTCTTGCCAACAGCGCCAACGAGGCCCTGCGTGAAGCCATCGCCGGGGGAGAGTCCAATGCCAGGGACTTTTATCAGTCGCTGCTGCGGCTAATCTATCGCCTGCTGTTCCTGATGGTCATCGAGGAACGGGACCTGGTCTATCCGCGCAAGGCCGACCGGCGCCTGCGCGACATCTATTACAAGCATTACAGCATTCAGCGTCTGCGCAAGCTTTCGGAAAAGCGCCACTTCGCCGATCGCAACTACCAGGACGCCTGGACCGGCCTCAAGGCCACCTTCCGTCTGTTTGAGGATGCCAGATACGGCGGGAAGCTCGGCATCGCGCCGCTGGCCGGTGATCTGTTCGATACCGGCGCCATTGGCATGCTGAGCGACTGTCGTCTGGACAATGCCGTGCTGCTTACCTGCCTGCGCAACCTGAGCCTGTTCCATAACCCGGTCACCAAACAACTCATGCGGGTCAACTACGCGGCGCTCAATGTCGAGGAGTTCGGCTCCGTTTACGAGGGCCTATTGGAATACGACCCGCAAATCCTGGAAATCGATGACCGGTTCGAGTTTCGGTTCGTCAAGGGCGAGGGACGTTCCACTTCCGGTTCCCATTACACGCCGGATGAACTGGTGCAGCCGCTGATCAAACATTCACTGGACTACATCATCGCCGACAGGCTGAAGCAGGCCGAGCCGGAAAAAGCGCTGCTCGGTATCACCGTCTGCGATGTCGCCTGCGGCTCCGGCCATATTCTGCTCAACGCCGCCCGACGCATCGCCACTGAACTGACCGTCCTGCGTACCGGCGAGGACCAGCCCTCTCCCGCCGCTTTCCGTGAGACCGTACGGGATGTTATCCGGCACTGCGTCTATGGAGTGGACATCAATCCACTGGCGGTGGAACTGTGCAAGGTCGCTCTGTGGCTGGAGGCCCACAACCCCGGCGAGCCGCTCAACTTTCTAGATCACCACATCAAGTGTGGCAACGCCATCGTCGGGCTTGCGCGCGAGGACGAGTTGGAGCGGGGTATTGCGGACGAGGCCTTCAAGACCTTGCCGGATGACGATAAGGAAATCGCCGCAGGACTGCGCAGAAAGAACAAGGAAGAGCGCAAGGGTGCGCAGCAATTGAACTGGGAGGATGTGTGCGTCGCGGAAATGCCGGCGCTCCATCGGCAGCTGGCCGAAATCCAACGACTGCCGGAATCGACTCCGGAGGAGGTCCAGAGCAAACAGCGGCGCTATCGGAACTACCTACACAGCTATCACCGGGAGCATCTGAAAACGCTGGCCAACCTCAAGGTGGCGCAGTTTTTTATTCCGAAGCGGGAGGAGACCCTGAAAGGGATCACCACGCACGATCAGTATCGCGGTTATCTGAGCGGAGGCGTGGTGTTGTCAGAGGCTGCGGCGATGGCGCGGGAAATGGCGGATGAGAAACGGTTTTTTCACTGGTTTTTGGAGTTTCCGGAGGTATTTGAGAAAGGCGGGTTTGATTGTATTCTCGGGAACCCACCTTACTTAGGGGACAAAAAATTACGTTCGGCATTTGGTGCCAGCTTTGTCAACTATGTGAACACCGCGTACATACCTGGCAGCGCTTGTGACCTAATTACTTATTTCCTTCGTCGTGACTTCGACATCCTAAAAGGCGACGGTTTCTTTTCCTTAATCACGACCAACTCAGTGTCAGAGGGCGCAACTCGAAAATGTGGGTTGCACCATATTATGGATAAGGGTGGCGAAATCAACTTTGCGGTTGATTCTGCGCCGTGGCCGGGAGCGGCCGCAGTCATTATCTCTCTGATCGCGCTTTACAAAGGACAATGGTACGGAGAACGGCTTATTGCAAACCACAAAGTTCCGTTTATCAGCTCATTCATTGACGACAGTGTTATTAAGGGCGATCCAAAGATTCTTCAATCGAATGAGGGCCTCAGTTTCATTGGTAATTACGTTCTTGGTAATGGATTTCTCCTAGACCAGACTGAAGCACAAGGGTTGCGAAATATGGATTCTCGTCATGCTGAAGTCGTCGTCAAGTATCTTATCGGAGATGACTTAAATACCGATCACCTTCAGCGGGCGTCGCGATACGTAATTAACTTGGGGACGGCTCCGATACAGCGTATTGACAGGAGCGTGTGGGAGAGCGCCACTCGTAAAGAACAGCGCCAATTTTTGAGTTCTGGGCTTTGTGATCCAGATTACGAGGGACTGCTTGCACCGGACTTCGGGCGGCCGTTTCAGATACTAGAGGAACGCGTTAAGCTGGTGCGTGAGAAGTGCGCGGACCGAGCGGCACGTCAGAAATGGTGGCAGCACGCTCGAACTCGTCCAGATCTTTATGCAGCCATAAACGGACAGAGTCGTGTCCTCGTGCATACGCGGCATACCAAAACGCACGCATTTACATTTGTTGAGAATGATCAAGTTTTTTCCGACGCGCTCGTTGTAATCGCCCGCGACGACTGGCATTCTTTCGGCGTTTTGCAATCTTCAATGCACGAGTTTTGGGCTTGGCAATATGCTTCGACCCTTAAAACAGACCGTCGCTACTCGCCAACGCAGTGTTTTGAAACTTTCCCGTTTCCTTTACCTGGGAGGTCATCAGACGATGTAATGGTCAAGGGCAAGACCTACCACAAACGCCGCCGCCACCTCATGCTCAAGATGCAGTTGGGCCTCACCAAGACCTACAACCTGTTCCACGACCCGAACCTTTCGCCCGAAACCGTAGAAAAGGCTAGCAAGCAAAGCGCCGACATCGCCGCCGAGGCGTACCGGGACATTCTCAAACTCCGCGACCTGCACCGCCAGATGGACGAGGCCGTACTCGCCGCCTATGACTGGCACGAAAACAATGAAAAATGGGGTCCCGCCATCGAACTGCGCCACGACTTCTACGAAGTCGACTACCTGCCGGAAAACGACCGCATCCGCTACACCATTCACCCCGACGCTCGCAAGGAAGTCCTCAAGCGCCTTCTACTCCTCAACCACGAACGCTACCAAGAAGAAGTCAAACAGGGCCTGCACGACAAGAAAAACAAAAAGAAGCGCAGCGGAAAACCGGTGCTCGTGTCTGTTCAAGCGGATCTATTCGCAGGGCAAGCGCAAAAATGAGGCGCTGGGCGCGGCAATGCTTCAAGGCGGAGCCGATGAATGTGGACGCCGCAATCGCGATAATGAGGCGGCCCAACCGGGCGGGTTGGGACCCATGCAGCCAAACAGATTGCATTTTTGGTCATGACTGCCCGGAACTCGAAGCCCTCTCCGGGAACGACGGCGTGTTCGACGTGCTCGACCCCGCAGTCCGCAAGAAATCCATCCAGGCGCTGCCCTTCGTGACGCATTGCTGCACAATGGAGGCGTGTGTCGGATACCTGTGTAAAAGTAGAGCGGGTCAATTCAGGCAAAAGGGCACTGGCGTCTGTCCGAGGCTGTTTGCATGAGAAGCGGCGACGAAAGACTTCTGAACCCGGCAGATTTACCGTCCAGCCTGTGGGATGCCGGATCAAAGATACTTAGTTTGCCGCCTGCTTTGGCGCGGGCATACGAGACGCTCATCGACCGGCATGGACCGCGGGCTCTTGCCAATAGCCGAGATCGAGACGATTCGCCCGTGGGTGGCCTTACTCAGGAAAAAACCGACGAACATTTCGCCCAAGCCTTCGATGGTTCTGCAGCGCGAGCACAACTTGCCATGCTCGACCCTAAAAAGGACGCGACTGCAGCGTCAAATGCCTATATTAAAAGCCTTGCTGGAAATCGGTTGAGCCTGACCGACGCGCCTTGCGGGGCGGGAGCGGCAGCGCTCGCGTTTTTGGCGAATGCGGCCGCATTACGTGCGAGCGGTGTTTTACCTCGGGAACCATTGGATGTTTATCTGATCGGTGCAGAACTTTCGGAACCGGCCAGAGTTTATGCGGAAGAGCTTCTGGCAGAACTTACGCCATCATTGGAGGCGCAAGGAATCTTTGTGGCAGCAGAATTTGTCTTTTGGGATGTCACGGATGACCTCAGAAATACCGATCTTATTCGAAAAATGACGCTTGCGGCAGCAAGCAATCCAAATCGCTTGCTTGTTGTTGCTAACTTCAACGCATTCCTTGAGAAAGAGGCGAAAAAAAAGGATGCAGAACCTCAGCTTGCAGAGTTATTTCGTCACGCATCGGGTAAGCAGAGTGTTGTAGTGTGGATTGAACCAGATATGAATCGGGCTGTCTGTAGCTTGTTTCCCTGGCTTTGTAAAATGATAAAGGGCGCTTGGAGGCGTTTTGCTACTGTGACGATGAACATCGACGACCCTATTGCAACATCCCACGCACGATTCCATCTGCCGCTAAACCCTGACCAGACTGCGAGGGTGGGATTCGCAGTGATGCCGATCGAGCTCGTGCGCAGCAGCAAATGAAACGCTCGCGTCCCGGCATCCTCTCTGTGCGCACGGTCAATCAATACCGCCGTCGCGACGTCCTGACTTACCTCGGACTGCGTTACTACCTGGAGAATACTGCCGCCCGCACCGACCAATGGGCGAGAGAGGTGGCAACGCATCTGGTGATGACGCGGAGTGATCCACCGTACTTCCGTGCGCTGCATTTCAAGGAGAGCACCCAAGAGGGCCAAATTGAGTATCGTCCTATCTTTCTTCCGGGTGCCAACGAGGCATTGGCGGAAGCGGCTCTGCTCGACGAGTGCGCCAAGCATCGTGCATTTGTAAATCCAGACTGCGTGTTCAGTTATCACCTGTGTTGTGGACAGGATCGGAACGGTGTTTATCAGCCCTATTTCGGAGGTCTTCAACGCCGACATCAAGCCATAGCAGAGGCTTGCGATCGCTATCCTGGCGGGCAGGTTCTGTATATCGACATAAAGCGGTTCTACCCATCGATCCCTGTGAAACTTGCGATTGACGCCTGGAGGAAGCACGCCGAGTCTGCTGATTTCAGCGCGAAATGGCGCGACCTCGGCGAACATCTCATTCAGCAACATGCCAAAGTTGCCGAGCGTGACGGCAAAGGCATCCTTACCGGTCCCATGTTCAGCCATCTGATCGGCAATCTGCTATTGCGAGAATTGGATGAGGAGTGCTCGAAGGCCCTGCCCGCGAGATACTTCCGCTATGTCGATGACATCACTCTCGTGGGTGATGCGGATGCTGTAGACCGCTCATTGACCATCATCCGTGCGCGTCTTTCTGATCTGGGCTTGGAACTCCATGATGGCGGATCGCCAAAGACCATCCGGGTGCCAGCACAGGAATGGCTTAAAGGGCGCAATGATTTTCATGAGAGTCGTCGTGCGATTTCTTGGATGACTTTTATTGGTGACTTCAAGAAGTTCCTGCTTCAAAATTCTGCGGAACATGGAAACTTACATGAAGCGTTTCGCAATGATGGTTTTCGCATACCAGTACGTGACTACACAGGAGCAATCCACGAAGCCAGCTACCTTGAGCGAATGCATCATTGGGCGGAAAAGCCCTGGTTCCGGAGGAAAATCCAAGCGGTCACGATTGATTCATTGATGAATCAGGCAAGATTCCTCAGGAAGATATACGAGGTGGAGTTTCAGGAGTTGATAGACGGTACGGGACGAATGGATCAATTTAATCGAAAGCGGCGAATTCCCAAGCTGCGCTATCGGGCAGCCCGCCTGATTTATCTAGCTACTGATGAAACCCTCCGTTCACTGTCGCCCATAGCTAGCGAGTTGCCAGAGCTTCATTTTCACGCCGAGGTTATGAGTGCCGTCGCTACCGGCAACATCGACCAACTCCTGTCAATGGGTACCAACGCAGCGCAGGCCGCCGCCCAGCCATTGAGAGCTGCTGAGAAGCCTGCAACCACCTGTGTGCAGGATTTCTCAAAAGCGACTGAACAGGCGCTCGCTGTTTTCATGCTCAATGGTGTCCCCGTGGAACACCCCAAAAGTGCAGTGGGAAAATACTCGGAACTGCTGCAATTCGCGACTATCGGCACCGATGCCGACCTGATGAAGCATGGCCACCCCTTTATACGTGAACTAGCATGCCTCCATGGGCTGACAGAGAAGCCTCGCCATCCCCGAATGCTGGAGACAGTTTTCGATGAGGATGAGGCGTTGGCCATGGACGCAATCGAGCAACTACAGCAATCCGTTTCGGCATGAGGATTGTTGACCATAGGTTTTGTAGAGAGTGATTTGCAGCCAAATGGTCGTGGAACAAGGGGCAGAGTGCTTGATTCGATTTCCGTTACAACTCCCGAGGCTGGCGCTGCCTTTCAAGGCGTTATCCAGTTATGTTGTGCTGTGAAAGACCTTCCGAAAAGCGTAGTGCGGGAAAACCGCACGCTACGTTCTGTGGGAGCCTGAGGCGGGTGACCGCCTCAGGCGACCCGGCAGAGCAGGCTACTATGTCCATGGCCGGACTATTAGGCACCACTCAACGAAAGGGGTGGAAACAGATAGGTCTGACCTACGGATACGGAATAGCAATTCTCTACTCCACCCCCAAAATATTCCATCAGATATAGTGGAAATGAGCACATCGATTATCGTGGTCACTCTCAAACGGCCAGCATTTTGAGTATTTTTGGGTTTCCAGTTTCAATAAAGAAAGGCTGCGAGGTTATGTTTCGTAAAGAAGTCATCGATAAGACATTGGGGGAGATTCGAAGCTTTTTGGATGAGATTTCGAATGGTACTTCTCGGTATCGTAGCCTGCATAATCTTACTGAGCAGGTTGAGCATCAATACCGCGGTCGTTTCCTAATCGAGCTAATACAGAATGCACATGATGCTTTTGAAGTAGATGTCAAGACCCGTGAGATTGTAT
>DEII01000011.1 GCA_002352385.1 Methylococcaceae bacterium UBA2778
CAGATAGTTATCTACCGCCCGTTCAATTGAGCACTATTGTGATACGGCGAAATGTCCATTTTTTGCCCCTCAAAATGGGTGGAAATAACGAGGTCTAATCTTTATATCACACCCTTGGAGATCTTCCCGAACCACTAGGCACCCACACATTCTGCGGATGAACCACTTTTTCTGACAACTTCAAGACGCGCCTGCAGATTTGATGGCTATATCGGTCAAAAAAAATAGCACTTCTAAGAACGGCTTGTCGATCCATACGGAGAACAGCGACGGGATGCCCTTGCGCATGTCAACGGCGGTAACTTCTCCTAGCTGGAAATCGACGCAATGGGTGAGATGTGATAGCTTGGGGTTTACCTGAAGAGCAATTGAGCTGAGCATCCAGGTAACCCGGAAACCGTCTTAACGCCTTGAAAAAACAATGCGAAGATTCCTTGCTTTCCCCCACACGTGCCAGGGCCACACCTAAGTTGTTGCTTCCCTCCGCCGTACCTTCTTGCACTTCGGCGTCGCTCAACGCCTCGACCGCCTCTTTGGAATTCCTTCCAAGGAGCAGCAAAATGGTCCCGTGAAAAAACGACCGGCGCCAACCTTCAGGAAACAGCCAAGGACCATCAGGCTCTAAAACCTTGTCTGTGGGGGTTGACGCCTTACTGGCCCTTTCAAGAAAAAGGAGAGCCGCCTCCGGATCATTGCAAAATAACGCGAGAGAAACGAGCCCCCATGTAGCGACCTTATCGGAAATCCCCGCTTCCCTGTACATTCGTTCTACATCGGCATAGCTGTGTTTGCGCAATGCGATGGCAAGCGCGGCCCGCTGCCTTTTCAAGTTGCGTGATACGCTGTCGGGATAAGCGAACATCCGATAACCGACGTCCTCTCCTAAGGAAAAACGGGCCCCGCCGCGAAGGACACGCAGGAGTATGTCGAAGCTTTCAGCACCGAAAACGGCCGGATCGTAGCCCCCGGCTTTGCGATATGCAATCGTCCGAAAGGCCACCTGGGTGTCACCCGGCAGATAATTACGTTCAAACAAACGCACCCAGGCACCGATCGGTTTCAGGAATGAAGGAATAGCGAGTCGACGCAGGTACAACCCGGTCACCCCGTCATGTAATGCAATGGATTCGGTTGCCACATCGGTGCCTTTGGCCAACGCAGCCTCCAGCCTAAGGGCACGACCGGCTAACCATTCGTCATCGGCATCAAGCCACGCGGCGTACTTCGTTTCTATGGCATCCAGACCGACCTGACGCGCCAACGGAATGCCACCAGGCGCAGGAGTCTGCACTACCCGGAGTTTCCCGCCAGCACAACGCTGCGCCAAGGCCACGGTCTCATCCGTGCACTGGTCGTCAATGAGAATGATTGAACATGGCACCTCAGCGAGCGCCGATCGAACAGCGCGCTCGATCGTTGCCGCCGCATTCCGCGCCGCGATGAGGATGGTAAAGTCGTTGAATTTCTTCATGGCTGATGTTCGACGATCACCGGGACGGCCATTCCGATGTCGGCAAACGACGACTGGATACGTGACTTAATCGCCGACGAGAATTGCAGCGAGGCTGCCACAAAAACGGCATCCGACAGCTCTACCATGCCCGCCGGCGGCTTGCAGACAAGTCCGCGATAGACTGTTCCTACTCTGGCAGGGTCTGAATCGTACCAACCACAGACTTCCAGATTCTTTGCCAAGCAGACATCCATGACCTTCCGACCCACCATGCCGGCGCCATAGATAGCCACCGGCCGTCGATGTACGGCCGCAGCCTTGGTCAGATTTTTTATCGCTGCTGCGGTCGGATCGGGCGAAAGTTCTGCTGAGGCAGGTGCTGGCAGTCGCCACAGTTGATCCATAATCCCGTGGAGTTTAGCAAAATGCCGCTCGGGTGAAAATGTTGTTAAAACGCGGGATCGCGCGGCCGCGCTCATCCGGCGCAGCATTTTGTGATCGTGGGCCAGAACAGCCAAAACCGCTGCCATCTCATCAACATCACCCTGGGGTACGATACGGCCTTCCACACCGTCGTGGATCAACTCTTCTAATCCTGACCCTATTGCCATCATGACCGGGCACACCCCTGCCGCCATCGCTTCAAGCATCGCCAAAGGCAGCCCTTCAAATACGGAAACCAGCAAGGCGACATCGTGCTTGCGCCACACTTCGTTGATACCCGCCCGGTCGAGAGCGCCTGTAATCCTGACTCGCGACTCCACGATCTGGCCTGCAGCGCTCACCGCTGCCCCAAACTCTTCAGCTGCCGGTCCATCGCCGACCACAGTTGCAGTAAAATCAACGCCGATCGAGACCAAAATCTTGAACAGCCTCACCAGTCGAGAGACGCGCTTTTGCTGCTCTTCCAAGCGACCGACATAGGCCAACCGCAATGGCCCCCTGTCAGTCCGCGTTCCGACTTCTGGAACCGCAATCGGGTACGGCAATTCGTGGACTGTCACGTTTTTCCCGGCTAATCGGTGTAGCAATTCCGTCGTACATTTCCGGCTAACACCGACCCACAGCGGTGCTATCGCGTGGTATCTTTCCGATAGAGCGTATTGGGTTTCCACGTCGCTATGCACGATCCCCAGCAAGCGCGTGCGCATGCGTGTCTGATCGTCCGCCTGCTGTAGCCATTCCGCAGTTGCTGTCCACGGGGTGTCACCAGTATTCGGAAGAATCGTTAATCCACCTTCGGCCTTCTCCGCGAGCTGGCCAATGGCCTTCGCTACAATGCTGGGATTGTGACTTTCAGATTCTAAAATCGTTGTGATTTGCGACTCCAAGTCGGAAGGGGCCGCCAACGGGAGGCGATCGGCGTTGAGCAGCAGCATCCGGGCCCTGGGCCATGCATGCAGCACATGGTAACCGTAGGTGGCTACACCGCTCGGAATAAGACCGTCTTGGCAGAGGTAAAGGAGCATGGGGGAGGAATTTTTCATAAAGGGGCTTTGCCACACTCGCAAACTGGTCTCGGTTTCTTCGCACGCCGGCTGGCGGTGCGTCAATTCAATCGGAAATCGGGGCGGCCCCATCGGGGAGTTCGTGGTATAGCAGCACATGCTCGACCGGCAGGTGCCGTAGGCTTGCATACATGGCCAGTTCGTGAACCGCCGACGAATAAACGATAACATCAACGTTCTCAGCACTTACCTCTGTTGGTCCCCAGCACGGCAACCCGATGAACGTCCCTCGTATACCCGAGTCAATGAATCCCTTCAGGTATCGTCCAATCAACGGCATAACACCAAGCAATACCTTACTGTGTTCTCCAGCGCCGAACAGCATTACCCGACGCGGTTCGCCACAATTCTCCCATCGTCTGACAAGAGGCCAAAGAACTTCCTGGACACGCTGGATTGTTTTACCTTGGCTAAATTCCAGACCGGGTCCTGCGGACGTATTCAGATTGAGATAGGTGGCGAGTGCCTCCGGGTTTAATTTAGCGAAGCAGTTGTAAACCGCTGATAGCGTGTAATGGCTGGCGGGCTTTGCCGAGGAGGTCATCCCGACTGAAAACAGAAGCAGATCCTTCAGATGGATTCTCTGTCTGCCCGCGGGAGATGCCAAATGGCTAACGATTCGGTTCATACCGAGATAATTTTGCACTTCGGTCTTCTGGTTTCGCCGGCTGTCTCGGTCGTCGCGATAGAGATATAACACTTCTGGAATCACGCCAAACCCGAAGCCATTGATGCAAACCTTCGTGAAAAATTCCCAATCCTCTCGACTGTCGCGGTGCTCCGGCCACCCACCCACTTCCTTGGGGACATCCCTTCGCATGATCGAGCAAGTATCGCCATATACATTCAAGAACACACCCAACTCCAAGTCCGGACCGATCGGGGTATAAATGACGCCGGCATTCTTCGGATCCAGCGGCCGCGGATTGTCACGGTCATGCTGCTTGATCACGCAGTTGAAGCATGTCATACAGTCTAAGCCACTTGCCTGGATGGCCCGGACCATTGTCGCAAGCATATGCGGCAAGGCTTCGTTGTCCGCATCGAAAAACACCAGATAGTATCCCCTGGCTATCGTGACACCGTAGTTGCGTGAAGCGGCCGGTCCACGGTTAAGTGTCATCCGGGTAAGCTGCAGGCGCGAGTCATCCAACCGCTTTGTCATACGCTCCAGTTGGCTCCAGGTGCCCTCCTCCGTGGAACAGTCGTCGACTATGATAATCTCGTACGAATCGGTAAAATCCTGTGTAAGAAGCGTTGCCAGTGCCTGCTCCAGATATGCCGGGCTGTTGAAATGTGGAATGATCACCGACACCATTGGCTCTCGATTGATCGGCTCGATAAGCGGCCGCCGGGGCCGCTGGCCGCCGATCAACCGCTCCAAATGTTCGAGGTGCAGCCGTCCGGAACGGATCGGATCGAATCCCTGTGCATAGGACACTGTCAGTTGGTTGTCCTCGAGGATTTTTTCGATGATCCGACGCAACGACAGCGCATTGGGTGCGGCCATTACTAGGCGGTTTTCGAGACCGACGATTTCAGGTATGCCCCCCACGTCAGTGGTGACAAATGGCAAGCGGTTCACGAACAGTTCGATGATCGTCAACGGCAGGTTGTCAGAGAGGCTGGGGGTGATCACGAGGGTTCGGCGTTGACTGTGCAGCCAGTCCAGCGCCTGGTGGGTGTTGAAGGTGTCTATGATCCTCCACTTGAACTCCGGCACCTGGCTCATATCCGACACGATGCGCTGGGCAGAATCCATGCCCAGAACCGAGGCGTGTCTTCCCAGAAAGGTGACCTTTTTGATATGCGACCGGATGAAAGCGGAGGTACGCAGCGCATCCAGGAACAGATGCAGCCCTTTGCGAGTCTCCAATCGTCCGAAGAACACCAGATGGTCGAAGGGGCCGAAGGTCGCCGTCATCGGCGCATCCGCCATGACACGTGTCTTGTCGAAGCAATACGGCACAACATCGAAATCAGCCCGACTGCGGCCAATGCGGGACGATGCCCAATCAGCCATGTAATTGGAGGGCGCGACCAGGGTGTCGGCCAGCCGCAGCGCCTCCACTTCAGCCTGTTGCGCGGCGAAATCCATCAGCGAGGCCGGGAACTGGCGCATCCCTTCAAGAATCCACTGCCGGAACGAATGCACCGTCACGCAGAAAGCCGTGTTTTCGAAGCCGAGGCCAGCCCGCTTGTATTGCAGAGAGAACAAAGCGTGTCCAATGTAATCCTGGAAATAGACCACATCGAAGGCATGATGCTTGAGGTATTCCAGAAGCATCCGGGACACTCTCAGTTGCGGCAGCGGAGGATAATTCCCCAGCCGGTCGTTGTCCGGCAGGTTTTGGTCGGCCCATGCCAGCAGGTCAATGTATATCCAACCGAATTTCTGACGATAGGTCTCAGCCCATTCTTCGGGGCAGCCCTCTTCGGCGCGGCCTGTAAAAAGCACTGTGACCGGGTGTCCGGCTTCGGACAGATTTAGGGCCTGATAGAAGCAGGCAGTACCCACACCGCCGTTTCTTACAGGACCTGTAAAATCGGGGCTTGTAATGCAGATGCGCGGTTTATTGGGTTTCAAATTAATTCTTTTTTCCAGATTGTTCATTTTGAATCGTTTATGTGATCGTACAAACAGGGGGCTCAACCGGCGGACGGCACCTTTCCCGTTAATTCAGGACCGGTCCCCGCCCCGTCACCTATGATAACCCGAATATCCAACGGGGTGGACTTGGGATCGATCAGTGTGGACAATTCGAAGATCAAACTCTCACAGTCCAATGCCCAACGCGAACACTTGAACAGCGCCGTCAGCAATTGCTGGTTGGCGGCAAGCAGGAATTCTCGCCCGACCTCGTCCGATACTTTTTCCCATATTGAAGTAAACCACTTGCCTCCCCAATGGCGAAGTAGTCTCAAGGAAATATCCCGCGTCAAACAGAATCGATCACCCTGATCATTCTCTATCCAGATGTGCTTTTCGTCATGGGAAGGAAACAGATTGAACTGATGCAATTGTTTCCATTCCTGTTTTATCGCCTCATGGACACTGTGACTCTGCAGAAGATATTCACCCGCGCGCAGTCTTCGAAACATGTTCAACCATGTCTGCATAGGTGCCAGTCCATGATCGAGGGCGTTGCGACAGTAAACGATGTCGAACTGCCGATGGCCCATCACCGTATCGAGTTCTTCCCCACAACCGACCAGCTGCACGACCGGTGATTTTATCTGATACCGATCCAGCAGTTGTGCATACTCCCTTCAAAAAGGATCAATGCCCACGACGTTGGCCAGATCGTGATAAGCCAGGTAAGCCAAGGATGAAATCGGTCCACGGCCGACATCGAGCACATCCGGCCTGCGACCGTGCTGCCGCTTAAACGAGGCCTCCATATCAATGATAGTTCGGCCACAGATTTCCGCGCACCGCTCGCCATTCTTCGACAGGTTCTGCAGATACCAGTGGTTCGTCCTCAACGAGTGATTTTT
>DEII01000055.1 GCA_002352385.1 Methylococcaceae bacterium UBA2778
CGGCGCCACATTTAGAATTGCTGGCCCTACGCCCATAGCTGCTAACTCAATGGCAGTGACGCTTGCCCTCCGAATCATCCCCAATGTCATTCTTTCCTGCCTTTGCGTCAAGCCAGCAGGTACATGTCCTCATTTTGTGAATGCGCCCCATGGGGAAGCTTGTTTCCGCTTGCCGTAGAATATGCACAATGAAGCAGGAACTGTGCGCAATCAAACAAACCGGCCCCATGACATTCACTCTGCAGCTGCACACAGCGTCAGGGCTTGTCCCCTTGTCCTGCTTTGAAGTCGTACGCTGCCTGCCGGGCAAACGGCTCGCCTGCCTGGCCGAGTGGCAGGGCCGGACGGTGTTCGCCAAGCTGTTCGTTGATCGGCGTCGGGCGAAAGTACACTGGCAACGCGAAAAAAAGGGGTGCCGTGCGCTGCTCGACCGCGGCATCGCTGCCCCCGCCCTGGTGCATTCGGGGCGGCTCGACAATGATGAAGGTTATGTGCTGTTGTTGGAATACATCCCGGATGGACGAAGCGTACTCGAGTGCTGGCAAACGGAGTCTGACGTCGAACGGCTCGATCTGCTGTTCGAGCTGACGGATGTCCTGGCCGGCCATCACAGTCAAGGCATTGTTCAAAACGACCTTCATCTCGATAATTTCCTCTGTGCGCAGGGGCGGATCTATACGCTGGATGGCGCCGATATCGCTTCTGTCAGAAAGTCTTTGCCGAAAAAAACCGCTTTGAAGAACCTGGCGCTTTTTCTTGCCCAGCTGCCCACGGCTGATGAACAGAGCATCGATGCGATCTATCGCCATTATGCCGCCGCCCGCGGCTGGAGGGGTGATGCACCTGGCGACCGCAAGCGATTGCACGCCTATGTCGTGCAAAAGCAAAAACAGCGAAAACAGCACCTTTTCAAGCGCATTTTCCGTGAATGCCGCGATTTCAGCTGCCGCAGCAGCTGGCGGACTTTCATGGTTTATGACAAAGCCTACGCCAGCACGGCATTGAAGACCCTGCTGGAAGACCCGGATCGAGCCATAGAGTCGGGCGAGCCGTTGAAGCTCGGAAACACCGCAACCTTGGTCCGCGTTGCGATCGATGACCGGGCGTTCGTCATCAAACGCTACAATATCAAAAACCGGCGCCATGCCGTCAAGCGCGCCTTTCGCTCCACCCGCGCCGCCGTTTCCTGGCGCAATGCCCACCGGCTTCTGTTTTACGGGATTGCCACACCCAGGCCGGTCGCTCTGATCGAAAAGCGGTTCGGACCGATAAGACGCACGGCCTATTTCATCACCGAACACATTGCGGGCATCGATTGCCGTACTTTTTTCACCGACAGTGCGGCCGACGACCGACGCAACGAGCGCATCGCCGAACAGGTGGCGGCACTGCTGAAAAAGCTGTACCGGCACAGCATCAGCCACGGCGATATGAAAGCCACCAATTTTCTCATTGGCGATGACGCTGTCTTTCTGATCGATCTGGATGCGATGAAAGAACACCGGTTCCTGTTTGGTTTCAGACGCTGCCGGCGGCGCGATATGATGCGCTTCTTCAAGAACTGGGAGGCCACCCCGGCTGTCGCCGATCTGTTCAGGCGCCTGTTGAGCGATTATTGCTAATGCCGAAATCAGGCTATACTATCGCTCGACCGTGTCTATCTGAGGTTTGACCGAGGAGGCATTATGTTAGGTGGTATTACAGCTCTTTTGATTGCCGGTTTGGTTGCCATCTGGTTTTATCGGACCGCGATTGCAAAGGAAGACGACAAACCGTGGACCTGGGCCTTTATCGGCGTCATCTGTTTTTACGGTTTTTTCACGATCTGGCGCATGATGGTGGTTCGCCCCGTCCTGTTGATGCTGGGACAGCATCACAACGATATCACTACATTTTTGATCGCATCGTCCGCAATCCTTCTGGCGGCCTTGTTCGCGACGTTCATCCGCCGTCGGTACCTGATCAAGGGGAAACTCGAATGACCGCGCCGCACACGAACCGATCTTCTGGACCCGCCCATTGATCGAGTTGAGCCCGGACCTTTCCACGATCAAGGGAGCCCCGGCGACTTTCGATACTTTTCTGGCCCTCGAGGGGGAGATCTTCCGGCGGGTCGGCGAGCGAAAAACGCTGCGGTTCGTTGCCGGCAACAGAGGCTATTTCATCAAGATCCACACCGGCGTCGGCTGGCGGGAGATTTTCAAGAACCTGTTTCAGGGACGGCTGCCCGTTCTGGGCGCAAAAAACGAGGTCCGCGCGATCGAGCGCCTGACCGCACTCGGCATCGAAACGACACCCCTGGCCGGCTACGGCTGGCGCGGGTGGAATCCGGCCCGGCAGCAATCATTCGTGATCACCGAAGAGCTGACCGACACGGTCACGTTGGAAGAGTTGAGCATCGACTGGCCGTCGAAACCTCCGCCGCTTGCGCTGAAGCGGGCATTGATCGGAAAAATCGCCGCGATTGCCAAAACGCTGCACGAAAACGGCATCAACCACCGCGATTTCTATGTCTGCCATTTCAACCTTGATCCCGAAACGACCGGCAAGAATGACTTTCCGCTGTATCTGATGGATCTGCACCGAACTCAGATCCGAGCGCGAACACCCCAACGCTGGATCATCAAGGATATTGCCGGGCTCCATTTTTCGAGTATGGACTGCGGCCTGACTGCGAGGGACAGACTGCGCTTCATCCGTGCCTATCGGGGGAAACCGCTGCGGGCGGTTTTGGCCGAGGAAAAACGGTTTTGGAAGCAGGTGCAAAAACGCGCGCGCAAACTCTATGACGCCCACTACAAACGTTACAAGGCCCGCTACGAAGAGAGAAAAAGGGCGTTGAGCAGCCGCTCCTGCGGGTAGCTGTACTCCCCATAGAACGCCTCCCGCCAGACTTTCAAAGGAACGGTAAAACCTTTCTTTTTTCTTGCCGCAATTCCCGGCGGCAGAAGATCATCGAACGCCAGTTTCAAAAGCCCTTTGGGTTCGCCGTCCGGCAGACGAATCGACTCAGGCAGCGAAAACGAAAATTCGATGATCGCCCGGGTGATGAACGGCACCCGCGCCTCCAGTGAAACCGCCATGCTGGTGCGATCCACTTTGGTCAAAATATCCTCGGGCAGATAGGTATGAAAATCGAGGTATTGCAGCCGGGTGATCAGCGGCAGATCCTCCCGGTAATAGTTCCTGAGAAACCAGTAGTCGTCATAGTCGTCCGGAATATCGAAGCGTGAGCGATAGTCCTGCTTTTCATCGCCCAGCATGCCGCCCAGCAGCCTGGCGTGCAATTCGACTCCCTGCAAAAGGAGTCTGCGCTCGATGTTGGCAAAGGCCCTGGCCGGTTTTTTCCCCTTGAACCACCGCTTGCCCCGGGAGGTCAGCGCTTTGAGAATAGCCGGCCGCGGGTGGTTGGATGCCGTAATCGCCTTGAACTTGAAATAGTGGGAGTAGCCGCCGAAGATCTCATCGCCGCCGTCACCGGTCAAAACGACCGAGACCTGCTCCTTGGCAAATTGGGAGACCAAGAAAGTCGGCAGGGCCGACGTATCGGCATGCGGCTCATCGAACCACTCTTTCATCCTCGGGTAGAGATCGAGGCTCAACGACTGATCCAGAATGCGGCAGTGGTGACGGGTGTCGTGCAGCCGCGCCACCCGTTCGGCGAACGGGCTTTCATCATAATCGGCCTCCTCGAAGCCGATGGTATAGGTATTGATATGGTCCGATACCGTCGCGGCGCAGCCGACGATGGTGCTGGAATCGATGCCGCCGCTCAAAAAGAAGCCGACCGGCACGTCGCTGATCATCTGCGCCTCGACGCTGCCGAGCACAAGATCACGCAATGCCTGCCGGGCCGATGCAGGATCGATGCTCTTGATCTGCGGATTCAGCGCCCAGTAGCGGGTGTTGGAGACCGTTTGCGCGGCAAGATCGAAGGTGACATAATGAGCCGCTTCCAGTTTATGGATATTGCGGTAGAGGGACTTCGGGGGCGGAATGTAGAGGTAGGTCAGAAAATCGTACAGTGCCGTCTGATCGATCTCCAGAGCGTCCTCGCCGAAATAGCACTCGAGCGCCTTGAGCTCTGAACCCCAGGCAAAAACGCCGTCGGCATGATAATAGTAAAGCGGCTTGATGCCGGCGATATCACGCGCCAGATAGAGCTTTTGTTGCCGCCGGTCGTACACCGAAAAGGCATACATGCCTTCGATGCGCCGCAGCAATCCATCCATGCCCCACTCCTTGTATCCGTACAGTACGACCTCGGAATCGGACTCGCTTTTGAACGCATACTTTTTTTGCAGCTTTTTTTTCAGCGCCCGATAGTTATAGATTTCGCCGTTGACGGCAATGATGACGCTCGCCTCGTCATCGGTCATCGGCTGCCTGCCGTTTTCCGACAGATCGAGAATGCTCAGCCGCCGATGGCCGATATAGAGGGTCGGGTCGCACCACTCGCCCTTCTGATCGGGACCGCGATGGGTTAGAGTTGCCAATGCGGCGCGCGCCCGCTCGAGGTCGGGGCGGGTGACGCCGAAAATGCCGCACATCGCTAACGGAAAGAAAGAGAATGAGTCATGGCCCGAGAGAATAGCAAATCGGCCGGCAACAGTTAAGCGCCGGCGAAAAATCGACTGCCAACCGCCCCCTTTTGCAGAAACTCCGCTTAGGGCTCGAAGGTTTTCACGGTAAGATATCGCCTACATACCACAACTACGCACATAGATCCTACTTTATCATCATGTCAGAACGCGTTCTTTTTATCTCTCCCCATCCGGACGATGTCGAGTTCGGTGCCGGTATGACCATCTTGTCCCGCATGGATCAGGGCGATCAGGTGAAATCGCTGGTGGTCTGTCTGGGCAACAATCCGAACGAATACGATGTGCGGGAGGAGGAGCTGGGGCACGTCAGAGATGGCTATGACTACGAGGTCGAACTGCTGGCTCCCGATCCACCGGCCGAGCTGCACCCGCTGATCACCCGGATGGAGGAACAGATCAAAGCATTCGCTCCCGATGTAGTCTATCTGCCATACGGTAAGGACCGGCACCAGGACCACACGCTGGTCTCCGAAGCAGCCACCATCGCCGCGCGCACTATCGCCAACAAATATTATTACTGCACGCCGTCGACGAAGGACTTTTTGCCCGACCACTATTTTGTCGGCGACCGCGAACTGCTGGAGCGAAAGATATCGCTGCTGGCCTGCTTCTATTCACAGCGGGAAAAAGCCTATCTGTCGCCCAATGAAATACGAGCCTACGCCCAAACCAGCGGCCGCAACGCACTGCTCTATTCGAATCAGGTGCATTACGCCGAACCGTTTCTTTCACAAACGCTGAGTTTCTCGCAGCAGCGCTCGCCGAAGAGGCAAGCCCGAAAATCAATACCGTTCGACGAAAGTTTTCTCCCCCGCTCCATCGAACGCCTCGAAGAACTGCTGCAGCCCCTCATCGATCCCGACCGCCTGAAAAAAGCCTCCTTTCCTTGGGAGGTGATCGAATGCATTCCCGAACTGACCATCGAAAACAACCTGCCGCCCGATGCGCGCACATCGCCCAGCCTCAGCATCGAGGGCGCTGTTTTTGTGGAAGAAGGCGTCAAGCTGCCAAAGATCGGCGTGATCAAAGGACCGATCCATATCGGCAAGGATACCGAAATCCAGGATTATTGCGTTTTGGTCGGGCCGATGTATATCGGCGCCAACGTCCGCATCGGCTACTACTCCTCGATCAAGGGTTCCATCCTCGCTCCCGGCGTCCGCATCGGCCAGCAGATCGATATGACACGGTCGATCATTCTGGACAACACGATGATCTCGCACGCCAATACCATCGGCGACTCCTTCATCGGCCGGGACTGCTGGCTGCCGGGCAAGACCAACATCGCCAACCTGAGAGCCGACCGGATTCCGGTCCGCGCCACCATCGGCAACAAAACCTATCCGACCAACGGCAAATACGGCGCCACCATCGAGGACGGAGTCAAGTTGCCGGCGCTGGTGTGCATGATGCCCGGTTCCTATGTCGCCAAGGGGCTCCGGGTCAAACTGATGGACATCATCAGCGGCAACAGAGTGCATCGATGAAGCTTGCCTTCTGCCTGTTCAAGTACTTTCCCTACGGCGGCCTGCAGCGCAAGATGCTGCAGGCCGCGACCATCTGCCGGGAGCGCGGCCACAGCGTCGAGATCTTTGCCAGAAGCTGGGAAGGCGACAGACCCGAAGGGCAGACGGTCACCCTGATTCCGGTTCGGTACTGGTCCAACCATGGAAAAAACGCCGCCTATGTTCGCAAGCTTCTGCCGTTGCTGAAAAAAGGCGACTACGACGCCGTGGTCGGATTCAACAAGATGCCCGGCCTCGATATCTATTATGGCGCCGACTCCTGCTATCTCGCCCGCGGGCATGAGTTAAAACCCTGGTACTATCGCCTCACGCCGAGATATCGGCAATTCGTCCGTTTCGAACGCGCCGTCTTCGACCCGGCCGGCTCCGTGGAGCTGATGATGATCTCCCCCACCGAACAGGCCAATTTCATTCGCTATTACCATACGCCCGAAGAGCGCTTTCATCTACTTCCACCCGGCATCGCCAAGGACCGGATGGCGCCCGACAATGCAGCGGAGATTCGCACGGCGTGGCGGGCCGAGTTCGGCGTCGGCGACGAGGAGAAGGTCATTTTGATGGTCGGCTCCAATTTCGAAGGCAAAGGGCTGGGCCGTGCGCTGCAGGGAATGGCCTCCCTGCCGAAACCGTTGAAAAAGGCGACACGTCTGATCATGATCGGCCGCGACAAGCCGGAACCGTTCTATCGTCTGGCCGACAAGCTGGGGCTGGCGGACCGGCTGCAGATCTTTCTCGGCCGCAGCGATGTACCCCGCTTCTATCTGGGCGCCGACCTTTTCGTCCACCCCGCCTTTCAGGGGGAAGTCGCCGGCAATGTGATCCTGGAAGCGGCCATCGCCGGCCTGCCGGTGCTGGTCACCGAAAGCTGCGGCTATGCCCATCATATCGCCCGCGCCCAGGCCGGCCTGCTCATTCCACTGCCCTATCGACAGGCCGACTTCAACGACAAACTGGCACTCATGCTGACATCGCCCCAACGTGAAGCGTGGTCGCGCAATGGCATTGCCTACGGCCGCACTGAAGATCTGTACAGCCTGGCCGACGTGGCCGCCGACCTGATCGAACGAACCGCACGCAGGGCGGAACAAAAAGTGGTTCCGCCGTCAGGAATCAGGAAACAGAGATCAGGGATCAGAACAGATGACTCCATTTCCTGATCCCGATTCCAGAGCCCACGCTGACTGACCCAAACAACCCGACTGCCCTGCAATCATGTCATCCCCCGAAGTCTCCATCCTGATCCCCAACTACAAAACTCTGGATCTGACGAAGATCTGTCTGCGCCTTATCCGCAAAAACACCGATCCCGACCGGATCGAGGTCTTCGTCATCGACAACGATTCGCGCGACGCCTCCACCGATTACCTGCGTTCACTCGACTGGATCCGACTGATCGAACGGACCGGCGTCGCCGGCGAAACCGTCGGCCAGTCGCATGCCCGCGCGCTCGATCTGGGGTTGGAGCAGGTGAATACCCCGTATGTGCTCTCGATCCACACCGACACCCTGATCCACCATCCGAGTTGGCTGGACTTTCTCCTGCAGAACATCAAGCGCTCCCCGAACATCGCCGGCGTCGGCTCCTGGAAGCTGGAAACCAAACCGCTGATCCAGCGTTCGTTCAAACGCATTGAACAGACCCTGCAGAGCATCCTGTTTCCTCTTCTCGGGAAAGGAGACGGGCAGATCGAAGGCCGAGGCGACAACTTCTATTATCTGCGAAGCCATTGCGCACTCTACCGAACCGACCTGATCCGCCGCCATCGACTCAACTTTTCACAGGGAGACGACACAGCAGGGAAAATGATGCACAAAGCGCTGTTGGACGCCGGCTACGAAATGGTGTTCCTGCCCCCGGAAACGCTGATTCGATACCTCTATCATGCCAACCACGCCACCATGGTACTCAACCCCGAACTCGGCTCCAGCAAACGCTCCATCCGCCGAGGAACACGGCGCATCGAAAAGACCTTGGAGAGTATCGATGCACGGGCTGTACTGGCTGACGAATCGCTGGATCGATAATCAATGCCCGCTCGCGCATCGATACGGATCAGGCCGGCAGCGGCTGGAGAAGACATGAAGTGACGGGGATATGGGCGGGCGATATGGCGATATGATTGGGAACAAGCTGCTTTCTTTATGCCCGGTCGCATCCATTCCCCCATCGCCGATCAGCCCCTGTCAGCGGGAAAATGCTGCGAGCGGTCGGTGGTTCCACAGTTCCCTCTCCCTCCGGGAGAGGGCTAGGGTGAGGGGATCTGAACTATTCCGATCGACCGTATGCAGCGCGCTGATTTCATAAAATGTTCACCAACGTTGCGACGATCAAAATCGCAACTACCAGCATGCTTCCCAACCGACGCTGACCGCCATGGAGAGCGAAGCGAAGACGGTTAGTCCCCGGTAGCGATCAGGCCGCACTGTTTTTCCGTCGTGCGAGGAACGAGCGCCAGAGGAAAAACAAAGTAGGCATCCGAACAATCGCGTCTAGCCATTTG
>DEII01000242.1:0-1023 GCA_002352385.1 Methylococcaceae bacterium UBA2778
CACCCAATAACTGCGCCGCTTCCTTTTGCGTCAAGCGCTTCACGTACCACCGTTCATAAACATCTTCGAATCGCATTTGTCGTGTTTCCTGTAGCCATCTGGCCCGGCTCATGCCCCCTCCTTTCGAGTTCACATAAACCGGACAGTTTATTTGCTACAAAACCGGACAAAATATTAACTCGTAACAGGTTTCGCCCACGTTCGGATATTGATCCCATCCCGCCGTGTATGCGTTGTGTCGCATGGTTGCTTTAAGCCTTCCCGCGTTGATCGAATTCATCAGCGCGGATTTCGCCGCATACACGTCAGAATAGTCTCTCTCAAAATTTCTATCGTTCAAGCACACATCGGTAGGATTATATCCGACAATCAATGCTGCAGCCTATTCTACCGTAAGCTCATCGCTTAGGTACCATAGAGGATCAATTTCAGAATCATTCATTATCGCGTTCCCTTTAACGTTTCCCTTGTAATAGAAGCCACGCCAACCGGGCAAGGGTTTCCCGGCTTTCGGCCCGTCGGCCTAGACGTGGCGTAACTCGGTTATAAAAGTTTGCGGATCGGCAATACATCGGCACCTTTCCTTAGACCGTCCAGATAATCCGCCCAGGCCTGCATCATTTTCCTGCGCTCTGGCAGGTGTTCCGCGTAGTTGTAGGCGGCCCGTACCGCGTCGCGCTCGGCGTGGGCAAGTTGTCGTTCGATCGCGTCACGGTTCCAGCCCTGCTCATTCAGGATCGTGGACGCCATAGACCTGAACCCATGCCCCGTCATTTTCTCTTTGGTGTATCCCAACCGCCGCAGCGCCGCCAGAATGGTATTTTCACTCATTGGCCTATCCTTGCTGTGGACGCTGGGGAATAGATATTTACCGCCGGTAAGCGGGTGCAGCTCGCTCAATATCTCGACCGCCTGTCTCGACAGCGGCACAATGTGCATCTGATTCATTTTCATCTTGTCGCTAGGAGGCTGTCCGAGAATAGACTGATCTACTGCGGGCGAGCCTGATTGGCCAGATTTCCC
>DEII01000242.1:1045-19710 GCA_002352385.1 Methylococcaceae bacterium UBA2778
GAAAAATCTGACTCAATCAGTCTCACCCTCGCTACGATCGCTATTCTCGGACAGCCTCCTAGGTATTCGCCATTCAGCCTCATCAAGATTGATTTCGGACCACTCGGCATGTCTCAATTCGCCCGGACGAACGAACACCAGAAGTGCAAGCTTTAATGCGCAAATCGTCACGAAAGACCCTTGATAGCCATCCAGGTCGCGCAGCAACTGCCCGATTGCCTTTGGATCGGTTATGTTCGCAAACCGCTTGCTTTTGACCGGCGGCAGCGCACCACGCAGATCAGCCGACGGATCACGCTCACATCGTCCGGTCGCCACACCATACCTTGAAGACATTGCCACACCAATTTTTGATCTTGTGTGCAGTCTCAAGTGCGCCTCGGTTCTCGATCCGACGCAACACGCTCAACAGCATCGGCGCGGTAATATCACCAATGGGATAGCTGCCAAGCCAGGGAAGGGCATCCCGCTCAAGGCATCGCATGATCCATTTGGCGTGATCGGCTTTCCAGGTCGGCGTATGCTTAAGGTGCCATTCGTGCGCCACGGCCTCGAATGTATCCGGCTTTTCGGACATTCGAGCGACACTCGGATCGACGCCTGACGCAAGCTTTTGTCTTGCCTCATCCCGACGTGCCCGTGCCTGGCTTAACGAAACGTCCGGATAGACGCTGAGTGAGATAGTCTTCTGTTTGCCGCCGAATGTGTATTTGAGTCGCTACCACTTACCGCCCTTTGGGGTAACGATTACAAACAAACCCTTGGCGTCATAAAGCTTGTACTGCTTTTCGCGCGATTTTGCCTGTTTTATCTTGGTGCTGGATAGCATTTGTGGTAACTCATCTTGCTGGTTGACTGTTACCCCCGAAAGTTACCCCGATTTAGTGTGGTATGTCAATAGGCATCGCTGGACAACATGGGACAACCAAGACACAAAAAAGCCCGCAGTGACGCGGGCTTGTGGACATTATGGGATTGTATGAAACAGAGATTTGGCGCGCCCGACAGGAGTCGAACCTGTGACCTTCGGCTTCGGAGGCCGACACTCTATCCAGCTGAGCTACGGGCGCGTGGGGACACCTTCATATTACTCTTTTATTGCTCGGTTAACAAATCCCGCAGTTGCGCAAGGCTGGCCATGCCGCGCTCCTTCTTCTCTTCCGGGTCGATCGATTGTTTGCCGCTCCATTCCAGTTCTTCCGCCGGCAGTTCGTCGAGAAAGCGGCTGGGCGTGCAGTCGGTCATTTCGCCGTAGCGTTTGCGGCGCGTGCAGTAACTGAATGTCACCTGTTTTTGCGCACGGGTGATGCCGACATAGGCCAGGCGGCGCTCTTCTTCGATGTTGTTCTCTTCGATGCTGGTTTGATGCGGCAACAGGTTCTCTTCCATGCCGATCAGAAACACATAGGGAAACTCCAGCCCCTTGGCGGCGTGCAGAGTCATCAGGTTGACCCGGTCCGAGACGTTTTCTTCCTGGTTTCGCTCCAGGATATCGAACAGCATGACTTTGGCGACCAAGTCGCTCAAAGGAGGATGCTTCTCCTCCTGGTCCGTCAGGCGCTGCATCCAGCCGATCAACTCATGCACGTTGGCGATTTTTCTCTGCGCCGCCCGTTCGGTTTTGCTGCTTTCTTTTAGCCACTGCTCGTAGCCGAGCCTGTCGATGAACTCCCGAATCACGGCGAAGGTATCGCCGCGCTCGGCTCGGTCGGCGGTATCGACGAGCCATTCGCAGAAACGGCGCAGCCGCTGGACCGCGCGTTCGGGGAGCTGCTGCTCCAACCCCAGCTCGAAGCAGGCCGGGAACAGGCCGATATGACGCCGGTTGGCATACTGTCCCAGCTTTTCCAGCGTGCCGGTGCCGATCTCCCGGCGCGGCGTGTTGATGATGCGCAAAAAAGCGCTGTCATCGTCGGGGTTGGTAAGCAGGCGCAGGTAGGCGAGTATGTCTTTGACCTCCGCATAAGCGAAAAAGGAGGTGCCGCCGCTCAAGTTGTAGGGAATGTCGTATTCACGCAGTGTGCGCTCGAACAGCCTCGACTGATGATTGCCGCGGTAGAGGATGGCATAGTCACGGTAGCGGCTGCCGGTTTTGAAGCGATGATGGACGATTTCGGAAGCGATCTGCCGCGCTTCGGTGATTTCGTCGCCATGGCTGAGGACGCGCAGGGGTTCGCCGGGCCCGTGATTGCTCCACAAACGCTTTTCGAACAGATGCGGATTATTGGCAATCAGCTGGTTGGCGGCCTTGAGAATGCGCCCGGAAGAACGATAGTTCTGCTCCAGCTTGATGACCTGCAGGCGGGGGTAGTCTTTCTGCAGCTGCACGAGGTTTTCCGGATGGGCGCCGCGCCAGGCATAGATCGACTGGTCGTCGTCGCCGACCACGGTCAAGCGGCCGATCGACCCTGCCAGCAGTTTGATCAGCTGGTATTGGGTGAGATTGGTGTCCTGATATTCGTCCACCAGCAGATAACGAATCCGGTTGCACCATTTCTCGAGCAGCTCGGGCTGCTCCTGGAACAGCAGTACCGGCAGCAGGATCAGATCGTCGAAATCGACCGCATTGTAGGCTTTCATCTGGCGCGTGTAATCGCCATAGAGGCGGGCGGCTTCGGCAAGTTCCGGATCATCGAGCCGACAGGCCTGCTGCGCGGTGACGAAGGCATTCTTCCAGCGGCTGATCTGCCATGAGTGGGCCTCGACCGGGTCGCTGTCGACAGCATCCGGGTTCTGCTTGATCAACTCCCGCAGCAGCGCGGTCCGGTCCTGTTCGTCGAAAATGGAGATGGCCGATTTGAAGCCCAGGGCCGCGTGCTCCCGGCGCAGGATATCCAGCCCGAGCGCATGAAACGTGGAAACGCGCAGCCCCCGTATCTTTTTGTCGTCGAGCAGAGCGCCGGCGCGGACTTTCATCTCGCGCGCCGCCTTGTTGGTGAATGTGACCGCGGCGATGTGCCACGCCGGCAGACCCTGCCCGATCAGGTACGCGATCTTTTCGGTGATCACCCGCGTTTTGCCGCTGCCGGCGCCGGCGAGCACCAGCAAAGGGTTGTCCATGTTTTTGACCGCCGCCTGCTGCTGGGGATTCAAGGAAGGGGGGCACTCAGCCATCGGTCGCACAGGAGCGGCACTGCGGGTGGCGGTCGTCGCAGGCCGGAACCCCCCACTCCTCGTCATGGTATCGAATCATTTCAGGGGAAGCATCGTCGGCCCACCGGCAGCGTTTGATGGGAGCGGTCATAGTCATTATTCCGATCCCCTCACCCGGCCGCCGAGGGAACTGCGGAACCGTTGGTCGCTTGCGGATGTTTTCCATTGACAGAGATCGATTAGCGACAGGGGAGTGAATGGATGCCGGTTCATGCCGTTCTGTCCAGCTTTCGATAAGCGATCGCTTCGCTGAGGTGGGGCACCTCGATGTCATCGGAGGCCGCCAAGTCGGCAATCGTGCGGGCCAGCTTCAGAATTCTGTGGTAGGCGCGGTGGGAGAGGCCGAGTTGGTTCATCGCCTGCTCCAGCAGCTCATTTCCGGTCGCATCGAGCCGGCAGAAGGTCTTGATCTGTGCCGGCGTGATCGCTGCATTTGGCTGCCCGCTGCGGGCCAGAGCCCGATCTCGCGCCTTGACCACACGGGCCTGAATCGCTGCACTCTTCTCTTCGCCGTTCGATTGGCTGTTGCGCAGGACCTCGAGCGGAATGCGCGGTACATCGACATGAATATCGATGCGATCCAGCAACGGGCCCGACAGGCGGGCGCGATAGCGGTGCACTTGCTCCACGGTACAGTGGCAGCGTCCGGATGGATCGCCGAGGTAACCGCAAGGGCAGGGATTCATGGCGGCGATCAGCTGAAAACGGGCGGGGAAATCCACTTGCTGGGCGGCGCGGGATATGGTGATCTGCCCGGTTTCCAGCGGTTCACGCAGCACCTCCAGCACTTTCCTGTCGAACTCAGGCAACTCATCCAGAAACAGAGTGCCGTGGTGCGCCAACGAGATTTCGCCGGGCTTCGGATTGCTGCCACCGCCGACCAGCGCCGGGGCCGATGCCGTATGGTGGGGAGCGCGGAACGGCGGTTTGCGCCAGTTTTTCGGGTCCAGTGGGATCGCGCTGACGGAGGCGACAGCGGCGCTTTCCAGAGCCTGCTGCTCACTCAGCCGCGGCAGAATGGTCGGCAGGCGCACCGCCAGCATCGATTTTCCGGTGCCTGGCGGTCCCAGCATAAGAAGGTTGTGCATCCCTGCCGCCGCGACTTCGAACGTCCGCTTCGCCTGATATTGTCCGTGCACATCGGCAAAATCGACCGCTTCCATGTCGGTCGACTCGCCCGCTAACCGACTGGCAGGAGTGATCGGCTGCTGTTCGTTCAGGTGGGCACAGACCTGCAGCAGATGAGCCGACGGCAGAACCCGGGCATCGCCGACCAACACAGCTTCCTGCTCATTGCCCGAGGGCACGATCAGCTGCCGCTGTGCCTGCCGCGCCTGAATCGACACCGGCAGCACGCCCTGTACGGTTCGCAGTTCGCCGCCAAGCGACAACTCGCCGATGCATTCGTACTGATCCAACCGGTCCGCCTTGATCTGTTTCGATGCTGCCAGGATCCCCAGCGCAATCGGCAGATCGAAGCGGCCGCCTTCTTTGGGAAGATCGGCGGGAGCCAGATTGACGGTGATGCGCTGTTTCGGGAACTCGAACCGGGAGTTGAGCAGCGCGCTGCGAACCCGGTCTTTACTCTCTTTGACGGCAGCTTCCGGCAAACCGACGATGGAGAGGCTGGGAAGGCCATTGGAGATGTGCACCTCGACAGTCACCAGCGGCGCGTGTATGCCCTGCCGTGCGCGGCTGTAGACAATGGCCAGCGACATGGAGCCGGTCTTATTTGTTCAGAACCTTCTCTTCCAGAAGCGCCACCTGCTTTTCAAGAGCTTCCAGTTTTTCGCGGGTCCGAGCCAGCACGGCACTCTGGACGTCGAACTCTTCACGTCCCACCAGGTTCATCTTGGTAAACGTGCTTTGCAGAATCGCATGAAAATTCTTTTCCATGTCGGCGCGCAGATGCTGGAATGCCGGCGGCATGGCATCCGTCAGACGCTGTGCGAGTTCATCGATTGATTTTGGATCAAACATAGTCTCTATTAAGAATAGCGGTTTTGAAAGTGGCGTCCAGAAGGAATTCATGGTGCCGTATGCACAACAATGGTGCGCTCGATCTCTTGAGGCGCACCATGACGATCGCTGACGGATGTTACCTTCATTCGTTTTAACATCCTTTTTTCATATCCGTGTCGACCATCGGTGATTCTAACATTTCTGCGGTGGATGGCCGTGACTGTTTGGCGCCTTGTCCTTTGCGGCATGTACGGGGAAAAAGGCGCATGGATGCCGGCAACGAAACGTGTTTCGGCTCACGTTTTCGGCATGGTTTCTGCTTTCCATTCTCACAGTGAGCATTGCCTATTTTAACCGATTGAATGACTGGAAACGTTTAGAATGTTCCGGTCGGACAGCAACGCCATGGGAGAAATTGATGAAACTGGTAACAGCAATACTTAAACCATTCAAGTTGGATGATGTGCGCGAAGCATTGTCCGATATTGGCATTACGGGGATCACGGTCACCGAAGTAAAAGGATTCGGCAGACAGAAAGGGCACACGGAGTTGTATCGCGGCGCCGAATATGTGGTTGATTTTTTGCCCAAGATCAAAATGGAAATTGCCATCGCGGACGAACAGGTGGAAGCCGTCATCGACACGATTACGCAAGCGGCCAATACAGGAAAAATCGGCGATGGAAAAATTTTCGTTTCGACGCTCGAACAGGTGATCCGGATACGTACCGGCGAAACAGGTAAAGACGCATTATAAAGCCGAGCGATCATTAAGTTAATCCGAGACTTTGGCCGGCAATCGATGTGTCGGTCTGAGAACAAGAAATTAAGGGGGCTAAGTTGTGGATATTATAGAAATTGAACAAGTCATCACGGGTGGTCGATTTGCCGAGGCCAAACAGTTGTTGGAACTCAGTTATGCACTCGACACATTTTACTTCCTGATGACCGGTGCACTGGTGATGTGGATGGCGGCCGGCTTTTCCATGCTCGAAGCCGGGCTGGTGCGGGCGAAAAATACAGCGGAAATTCTGACCAAGAACATCGCGCTGTACGCCATTGCGTCTGTGATGTTCATGCTGGTCGGATACGATATCATGTATCCCGATGAGGCGGTCAACAGCGTCTGGCCGGGCATCAGCTTTCTTCTCGGAGCCGACAATACGGTGGAAGAGGTCGTCAGCAGTCAGGGTGAAACCTATTATTCGAAGATGGCCGATTTTTTCTTCCAGGTGGTATTCGTTGCCACCGCAATGTCAATCGTGTCCGGAGCGATTGCCGAACGCATGAAGTTGTGGGCCTTTCTGGTCTTTGCCGTCGTCATGACTGGGTTTATCTATCCTTTGCAGGGCTACTGGAAATGGGGCGGCGGCTTTCTCGACGAATTGGGCTTCCTCGATTTCGCCGGTTCCGGCGTCGTGCACCTGTGCGGTGCAACGGCAGCCTTCTGCGGCGTACTGCTGCTGGGTGCCAGGAAAGGAAAATACGGCCCAAAAGGTGAGATCTATCCCATCCCGGGCGCCAATCTGCCGCTGGCGACCCTGGGTACCTTTATCTTATGGCTGGGCTGGTTTGGTTTCAACGGCGGCTCGGAGCTGAAGATCTCCGACATCGGCGAGGCCAACGCAGTTGCAATGGTGTTCGTCAATACCAATACAGCCGCTGCCGGAGGCGTCATCGCCGCTTTGATCAGCGCTCGCGTCATCTTCGGCAAGGCGGATTTGACGATGGCGCTGAACGGTGCATTGGCCGGTCTGGTTGCCATTACCGCGGAACCTTTGACGCCGACGCCGCTGCTGGCGACCATCATCGGCATGATCGGTGGTGTTCTGGTTGTCCTCTCGATCATCACGCTGGACAAACTCAAGCTGGATGATCCCGTTGGTGCGATTTCGGTGCATGGCGTGATCGGCATCTGGGGCCTGATTGCTGTCGTCTTCTCGAATCCGGATGCAAGCTTCAAAGCCCAGCTGATAGGCATTGCGACGATCTTCGGCTTTGTCTTCGTCGCCAGCATCATTACCTGGTTCATTATCAAAGCTGTTATGGGGATTCGGGTTAGCGAAGAAGACGAATATGCCGGTGTGGATTATTCCGAATGCGGGATGGAAGCCTATCCGGAATTCGTCGGCAGTGCCGGAAGCGGAAAATAGAGGGTCAGCGATACCGTCAGGAAACGGGCGCCATCGGCGCCCGTTTTTATTTTGAGCGGAAGACAAGTAGGCTCTACGCACCCGGGGCAAGGCAGCAGGGCGATTGCCAAGCGCCTGCCGGCCCCCCGAGATGCAAGGGATGCACAAAAATTGTGCGGCTGCAGCCGCTCTGCACATTTATCAATCGCTCGATGATTGCTACACTATCGCCTCAAATACAAAAAGAACCATCAGGGGGTGAACGATGAAACTAGTTACGGCAATTATCAAACCTTTCAAGCTGGATGATGTGCGGGAAGCGCTGTCGGAAATCGGCATCGCAGGAGTAACCGTCACCGAGGTCAAGGGATTCGGCAGACAGAAAGGCCATACCGAACTGTACCGTGGGGCGGAATATGTCGTCGATTTCCTGCCCAAGGTCAAACTGGAAGTGGCAGTTGCGGATAAGGCTGTTGAGCAGGTGATCGAGGCCGTTATCAAAACGGCCAACACCGGCAAGATAGGAGACGGCAAGATTTTTGTCTCCCCGCTGGAACAGGTGATCCGCATTCGTACTGGCGAAGTCGGCGAAGACGCCTTGTAGGCGTATGATCGGGGAGAAAAAATGATAATAATAACCAAAGTGGTACCGCCCGTCACCCTGTTATGGTTTGTGCCGTCGCTCGCCGGCGCGGCTGAAATCAATCAGGCCAATACCGCCTGGATATTGACATCGACAGCACTGGTGCTGTTTATGACCATCCCGGGTTTGTCGCTGTTTTATGCCGGTCTGGTTCGAAGCAAAAACGTACTGTCGGTGCTGATGCAGTGCTTTGTGATTACCTGTCTGGTTTCGGTGTTATGGCTCGCGGGCGTGTATAGCCTGGCGTTTGGCGAAGGAGGTTCCTGGCCTGCCTTAGTCGGCGGTTTTTCCAAGGTATTTCTGAGCGGAGTCGGAACCGACAGCGTGACCGGTGACATCCCGGAAACGGTCTTTTTCATGTTTCAGATGACCTTTGCGATCATCACTCCGGCGCTGATCGTCGGCGGCTTTGCCGAGCGCATGAAATTTTCGGCCATGATCTGGTTCAGCGTGCTCTGGCTGATCGGCGTCTATGCGCCTGTCTGTCATTGGGTCTGGGGCGGCGGCTGGCTCGCTGAACGCGGCTTCCTGGACTTTGCCGGAGGGTCTGTGGTTCATATCAACGCCGGTGTTGCCGCATTGGTGACGGCGCTGGTGCTTGGGCGCCGCAGAGGATTCCCGGGCACCGCCATGCCGCCGCATAACCTCACCATGACGGTGGCGGGCGCCGGGATGCTCTGGGTCGGCTGGTTCGGCTTCAATGCCGGCAGTGCACTGGCAGCGAACGGCTCTGCCGGCATGGCGATGCTGGTGACCCATATCGGCGCGGCATCCGGTGCCCTGGTGTGGATGTTCATCGAATGGGCGCGCTTTGGCAAACCGAGCGTACTGGGCATCGTTACCGGCATGGTGGCCGGTTTGGGAACCATTACGCCGGCTTCGGGGTTCGTCGGACCGATCGGTGCGCTGGCGATCGGCTCCGTCGCCGGAGCGGCCTGTTTTGTCGCCACGCAGGTGATCAAACGGGTTCTCAAGATCGACGACTCGCTGGATGTGTTTCCAGTGCACGGCATCGGCGGCATCATCGGTACGTTTCTGACCGGTGTGTTCGTCGCCGGTTCGTTGGGCGGCGCGGGTCTGCCCGATGGCGTGACGATAGGCGATCAGCTGCTCACTCAGCTCACGGGCATTGGTGCGACCTTGCTATGGAGCGGCCTGTTCAGCTTCGTTGCGCTCAAGCTGATCGATGCGACGCTCGGCTTGAGAGTCACTCCGGATGAGGAGACCCAGGGTCTGGATGTCGTTCTGCACGAAGAGACCGGATACAACATGTGAGACTCAACCGCCTCGGATCACTCGTTCCGAGGTGGTTCTTCATTTCGCTCCGTGCTGCCTCAGGTATGTGGCAGCCTGCACCGCTGGAATAAAAGCCCTGTCTGGTACCGTGCGCCTGCGGACCACTCCTTTCGATCCAGCATTCCCTCTGCCTCGATCACTCTTGAGGCAGCATGCCCACTTCATGCGCCAAGCCCGGACCTGCCCGGCTTTTTTGCAAAGTTACGCGCACTTTTGTACGATCCATGACTCTAACCGCTATGTTGTCACAGGAGAAGTTGAGTGATCGGCATGAGGAGGTTGGAAACACTATAATAGGTAATAGGGGATGATCGTATATGTATTTGATCCGGTCGTAATCAGAGCAATACTCACAGTCGTGCGGCGGTGGAGCGAATGGCGATAAAGCTTGGCATAGTAATGGATCCGATCGGGCGGATCAACATCAACAAAGACACCAGTTTTGCAATGCTGCTGGAAGCACAGGCGCGCGGCTGGGTGATCTATTACATGGAGTTGAACGACTTGTATCTGCGTGACGGACGAACGTTTGCGAGGATGCGGGGATTGGAGGTAGAGCGAAACGAGCAGTGTTGGTTCCGTTTCACCGATGAGATGGATTGCGCTTTGGATGCCCTGGATATTGTATTGATGCGCAAGGATCCGCCGTTCGACCAGGAGTACATTTATGCGACCTATCTGCTCGAGTGCGCCGAGGATCGTGGATTGTGCGTTGTCAACAGGCCGCGGTCGCTGCGTGATGCCAATGAAAAGCTCTATACCGCCTGGTTTCCTCGTTGCTGCGCGCCGACGCTGGTGGCACGGGAGGCGCACCGGATCCGGACGTTTTTAAAGGAACAGGGCCAAATCATTCTCAAACCGTTGGACGGCATGGGCGGCGTGTCGATTTTCCATCTCCGTCAAAATGACCCGAATCTGAGTGTCATCCTCGAAACGATGACGACACGCAACAGCCGCTATGTTATGGCACAGCGTTATATTCCTGAAATTGCGGATGGCGACAAGCGCATTCTGATGGTCGATGGCAAACCGATACCCTATGCACTCGCCCGCATCCCCGCCGAGGGAGAAAGCCGTGGCAATCTGGCGGCCGGAGGCCGGGCTGAAGGGCGCGAGCTCACCGAGCGGGATCGCTGGATCGCTCAGCAGGTCGGACCGCATTTGCGTGAAAAAGGGTTGATGTTCGCCGGCCTTGATGTCATCGGCGATTATCTGACCGAAATCAACGTCACCAGCCCCACCTGCGTTCAGGAGTTGGACAAACAGTTTGGATTGAATATCAGCGCCCGGCTGATGGACCGCATCGAATGTCTCATCAAGTGAGCTCTTTGAATCTCAACAGGTTTCCCCATCTGGCCGCGCCTGACCGGTTGATCATCGCAGTTTTTCTGGCGGCGGTGGTTCATGCCGTGCTGATTCTTGGCATTCGTTTTGACCTCGAAAGCCCGAAGCCGAAAAAAGTCAGCCGGTCGCTGGACATCACCTTGATTACACAGCCAAGCAAGGAAGCACCTGAAAAGGCCGAGTTTCTCGCTCAGGAAAACCAGATCGGCACAAGGAACAACAAGAAAAAAGCGCAACCGGCGCGGCCACAGCCGACCGAAAGAAAGGTGACCAAGCGGCCGCAGCCGTCCAAAAGAAAAGCCGTCGAACCAGCCAAGTCGTCGAAGCCTGCTCCGGTCAGGCATGAAACCCAACCGGTACTGACCCAATCGCAGTCCAGGAAAAAAATCGCGGCCGCACCAGCGCGGAAGTCCTCGGAACAGCCGACGGAGAAAAAACGCCCTGATTTGTCGGCTGCAAACCTGTCCCGGCAGATTGCGCAGGTCGGGGCTGAGTACAGCCGCGCAACCGCGCAGTACGCCAAGCGGAAGAAAATCGTATTCATCAACTCGGTCAATGCGCATAAATATATGGCTGCAGCTTACGAAAGAGCGTGGCAGGACAAGGTGGAACGAATCGGCAATCTCAACTTTCCCGAAGAAGCGCGACGAAAGAAACTGTCGGGAAATCTTTTGCTCAGCGTCGGCATCAATAAAGACGGCACGATTTACAGCATCGAGGTTCGACGTTCGTCCGGGCACAAGGTATTGGATGATGCCGCGAAGCGGATCGTTCGCCTGGCGGCCCCGTTTGCCCCTTTTCCGCAAGGGTTGAGAGAGCAAGCCGATGTCCTGGTGATCACTCGAACGTGGAAATTCTTCAATGACTCTTACCAGCTGTCGAATAAATAACGATGTTTCGCGCCGCATTCCTGAAACGCAGGATCGGTTGATCGTACAATATCCGTGTGCACGGTCAATCTAAATTACGGTTGCAGGCAGCACGATGGCGGATCGCCCGCAGGGCTAGCCCTACGCGCTGAAACTCGTACTCTGTCGATCAAACAAAAACGGTTTGTTCGATCGCCTTGCGGTTAAACGAATCAACCGGGATACAATACTCTATGATTGAAATGACGAATTTGACCGATCACTTTCTGATTGCCATGCCAACATTGGGCGATCCGAATTTTTTCCGTACTGTTACCTATATGTGCCAGCACAACGACGAGGGGGCTTTGGGAATCATCATCAATCGCGCGACCGATATGACCTTGAGCGATATTCTGGAGCAGATGAAAATCGAAACAGATGACGAAGCGACCCTCGATCTTCCGATATACTATGGGGGACCGGTGCAGTCGGACCGTGGTTTTGTGATCCATGAACCGGTCGGTGATTGGAATTCATCGTTTCAGGTTACCGAGTCGGTCGCGCTGACGACATCGCGCGACATTCTGGAAGCGATTGCTGCCGGCGAAGGCCCGAAGAAGGTATTGATCGCACTCGGTTACGCCGGTTGGGGCGAAGGGCAGCTCGAACAGGAGATCGTCGAGAACGCCTGGTTGAATGTACCGGCGAAAATGGAAATTCTGTTCGATATTCCGCCGAGTCAGCGCTGGAGATCGGCTGCCAGCGAGGTGGGCGTCGACCTCGATCTGCTTTCGTCGCAGGCGGGACATGGTTGATGGCTGAACAGTCCCTCTCTCTTGGTGCGAGCACCGATACCTTTCTCGGTTTCGATTATGGGATCAGAAAAATCGGGGTTGCCGTCGGCCAGTTGGAAACGGGTACGGCCAGTCCGCTTGAAACGGTCCGGGCTGTTCGGCAAAAAACCAACTGGGCTGTGATCTCACGACTCATTGAAACATGGCGCCCGGGTGGCCTTGTGGTCGGCGTATCGTATCAGACAGACGGCAGTGAGAATCCTGTGACGCCGCATATTCTGCGATTTTGCCGACAGCTCGAAGGCCGTTACGGGCTGCCTGTTTATCAAGTGGACGAACGCTTGTCGACCTATGAGTCAAAGCAGTTGTTATTCGACGAGCTGAATGTCTCGGCGGGCAAATTGTGGGCGGTTCAGGATCAACTGGCGGCACAGCTTATTTTACAAAGCTGGCTCAATCAGAAAAATGCTTCGGTTAAAATAGATGAATAATGTGAATTTAGAGGTCGATGCGCTGCTCGATACGCTGGCTGCCGGGCTGAAAAAAGAGATCAAGAGAAGAGGCGTGCACAGTCCTGCGATGATCGGCATACACACCGGTGGGGGCTGGATCGCGCAGCAGCTGCATGAACGGCTTGGCTTGAGCGAACCGCTCGGGCTGCTGGACATCTCCTTTTATCGCGACGATTTTTCTCAAATCGGAATGCATCCTCGGGTCAAGCCCAGTTCTCTGCCGTTCAGCGTGGAAGGGCGCGATCTTTTGTTGATCGATGATGTGTTTTATACCGGGCGAACCATTCGCGCCGCACTCAATGAAATTTTTGACTACGGTCGTCCGGCGCAGGTCATACTGGGCGTCCTGATCGAACGCGATGGACGGCAGATTCCGATCCAGCCCGACTGCGTGGGCGCGCGGGTCGCTCTGGCGCCGCATCAGCGCATCAAATTGAAGGGCCCGAGCCCGTTGCGGCTCGTAACCCGATCATTGGAAACTGAACCGGTTTGACCTCCATTCAGCAGCGAGTCGAACCCGCAACCATGACAGTGCACCGCAACGATCTACAACTCGATGCCGAAGGGCGGCTGCGCCACTTCCTTTCCATCGATGGACTGAGCAAGACCCTGCTGACGTCCATCATGGACACCGCGGAGTCATTTACCGGCGTGGCCGAACGCAACGTCAAGAAGGTGCCGCTGCTGCGCGGCAAGACCATTGCCAACCTTTTTTTTGAAAACAGCACACGCACCCAAACCACCTTCGAACTGGCGGCCAAGCGTCTTTCTGCCGATGTATTGAGCATCAATATCGCCACATCGGCAACCTCGAAAGGGGAAAGTCTTCTCGACACGATACGCAACCTGGAAGCGATGCACGTGGACATGTTCGTGGTCCGGCACGCCGCGAGCGGCGCGTCGCATTTCATCGCTCGCAATGCTGCTCCGCATGTGAGCGTTATCAATGCCGGCGATGGGCGGCACTCGCACCCCACCCAGGCGATGCTGGATATGTTCACGATTCGCAGAAACAAAGGCGATTTCGGCGATTTGAAAGTGGCAATCGTCGGCGATATTCTCCATTCCCGCGTTGCCCGCTCGCAGATTCACGCTTTGAACATACTGGGAGCCAGAGAGGTGCGCGTGGTGGCCCCCAGAACGTTATTGCCCACCAAGGTGGAGCAGTTGGGAGTGAGCGCTTTTCACAATCTCGACCAAGGGTTACGCGATGTGGACGTCGTGATCATGCTGCGCCTGCAAAAGGAGCGCATGCGCGGCGCGCTGCTGCCCAGCGAGCATGAATATTTCAACTGCTTCGGGTTGACCGAGGATCGGTTGCGCCACGCCAAGCCGGACGTGATCGTCATGCATCCGGGACCGATCAACCGGGGCGTGGAGATCGATTCACGGGTGGTCGACGGACCCCATTCGGTGATTCTGCAGCAGGTCAGCTATGGCATCGCAATCCGGATGGCGGTGATGTCGATGGCGATCCATTCGGAAGCCAAAGCAGCTGGGGGCGGTGCCGGATGAGTGCGCCGCGGATTGCGATTACAGGAGGACGCATGATCGATCCGGCCCGCGGCATCGATACTCAACGGACGGTGTACATCGCCGATCGAACGATCGCGGGACTCGGTACGGCTCCCGACGGCTTCCGGGCGGACCGCGAAATCCATGTACCCGGGCAGATCGTCTGCCCGGGACTGATCGATCTGTGCGCACGGCTGCGCGAGCCCGGGCACGAATACAAAGCCACCATCGCCAGTGAAACATTTGCAGCGTCACGCGGCGGAATCACCACATTATGCAGCCCCCCCGACACCAGCCCGGCCATCGATACGCCTGCTGTGGCCGAATTGCTGAAAGAGCGCGCCGAGCTTGTCGGCAAGGCCACAGTGCTGCCCATCGGCGCCTTGACGCAGGGACTCAAAGGAACCGAACTGAGCGAGATGAGCGCGTTGAAAGAGGCCGGCTGCACAGCTGTCAGCAACGCGCTGGCCCCTGTCGCCAACATCCTCGTGCTGCGCCGGGCCATGGAATATGCGGCCAGCCACGACCTGTTGCTCATCATTCGTCCGGAAGATCCCTGGCTGCGCGACAACGGGGTCGCCCATGAAGGCGCCGTGGCGACGCTGCTGGGACTGCCCGGCGTCCCGCAGACCGCTGAAACAGTGGCTGTTGCTCAAGCGCTGGAACTGATCGAGCAGACCGGCGTCAGAGCACACTTCAGCCAGCTCAGCTCGGCACGTGCCGTTGATATGATCGCCCTGGCTCAGGAGAACGATATTCCGGTCACTGCGGATGTCAGCGCCCACCAGCTCCATCTCACAGAACAGTCCCTGATGGGGTTCGATCCACTTTATCATCTCATTCCACCGCTGCGCACGCAGCATGACCGGGAGCGTTTGCGCCGGGGGCTGCTTGACGAAACCATCACCGCGGTCTGCTCAGACCATCAACCACACGAAGAAGGGGCCAAGCTCGATGCATTTTCGTCGACCGAGCCGGGTATTTCCTCACTGGAAACACTGCTGCCGCTGACCTTGCGGCTGGTGCAGGGGGGTGATTTGAGCCTGCCGCAGGCGATCGCACGCTTGACCAGCGGGCCTGCCCGCATATTGAATCTGACGTCAGGTACCCTGACTCCCGGATCACCGGCCGATCTGTGCATCTTCGACCCGGAACAGGCCTGGATCGTCAATTCCGACACATGGTGCAGCCGCGGGCTGAACACGCCGTTCTGGGGGCAGATGATGAAAGGACGGGTTACCCATACCGTGCTGGCGGGGAAGATTGTGTTTGAGGCTTCACCGACAGAAAACGCTGAATGAGCCGACGCGCTCTACACCGCTTAAACAACAATCTTCAATCACATCCTCCACCTGCTCCACACAGGCAGACCGTGCTTTCAAATCTTTCACCCGCACAGCGCTGCTTCGGATTCTTCGATCCACTCCAGCACTTCCCGGAACGGAACACCCGCCATTACGCCAAACAACGGATGTTTGGCGAGCTTGGCGCGGCTTACCCCCGGTGAACTGACGCCGCACAAAAAGCGGGCGAGCGCGCGCGGCCTCTGCAAAATCTTTGCCGCTTCATCTTCACGCACCAGTTTTTGAACGTCGGAACGTGATTCCGGTTGAATGCGGTGCTCTCGGCGTTCAGGGAGTTCTATCTTGCCATCCAGACACCAAGAGCAGTGGCCGCACGGTTGTTGCAGTGTCTCGCCGAAATGGGCGGCCAAGGCGGCAGTTTGGCAGCCATCGCGGGCGACCAGTTCGATGACTTGATGCAATCGGGTAATTTCGGCGGCTTCGCGCTTCACGACACGCTGGTGCAATGCATCCGCCAGTGCTGCCGTATCGTCCAGTTTTCCGATCAGGCGGTAACGGTGGCGGATACCGGTAACCTTGATTTCCAGCATCTGCTTTTCGCCCAGCCAATCCAGAGCTCGGACGATGCGCTCCCGATCGGTGCCTAAAGCTGTGGCCGCGGCGGCCGGATCGATGTGGTACCAGGTACGGGCCTTGACAGCCTGGTGAAGCAGGTCGGCGAGGAACGTTCGACGTTCTCCCTCGAACTGCTGGAGGATCTCGCCGGAGGTCATCAGGGGCTTGAACAAGTAATCGGCGTAATAAGGCGTGCCGCCTTGCAGGTAGCCCTCCAGCTCCAGATGAGTGAGCAGCGTTCGCACCACCAGAGGACGAAGGTCGTGCTTATTCGACAGGCCGACCAGATTGACGCCGAACTCCCCCTCGAACCCGAACAGCTCTTCGATCAGTCCTTGCAGTGCCTCGGCATCCGGCGTGTCGCCGTAGACGAAATTCTCGAGCACGTTGAGATCATCGAGGCATGCCAGCGTGTGACAGATGGCGGGTTCTCCGTCGCGGCCGGCCCGGCCGATTTCCTGGGCATAGTTTTCCAGGCTTTTGGGAAGATTGTAGTGGTAGACGTAGCGGATATCCGCTTTGTCCACCCCCATGCCAAAGGCGATGGTCGCCACGACGACGGCTCGATCCGAACCCATGAACCAATCCTGAACCGAACCGCGAACATCGTCCTTCATTCCGGCGTGATAGGCCCGCGCCGGGAACCCATCGGCCTGCAGCCGTTGGGCTACCGCTTCCGCGGTTTTTTGCAAAGTGACATAAACGATCGTCGAACCCGGAGGACGCTCATGAAGGGCCGCCAGCAGTCGGCTGTCCCTTTCGTTCTCCTCGACCGGCGTCGTCAGCAGCGTGAGATTGGACCGATAAAACCCGGTCCGAACCGCGCACTCGACAGCAATGTCGAAGCCGCAGCAGATATCTTCGAGCACCCGCTCGGTGGCGGTGGCGGTCAAGGCAAGAATCCGCTCGGCGCCGAACTCGCGGGCGAAGCCCGCCAGCTTGAGATAATCGGGTCTGAAGTTGTGCCCCCATTCGGAGATGCAGTGGGCCTCGTCGACAGCGAACAAAGAGATTCGGATCGATCGGACCGCTTCTCGGAACCGCTCATTGTTGAAGCGCTCGGGCGCGACATAGAGCAGACGCAGCTCACCACGCCGGACCTGTTCCATCACGCCTCGGTAGGCTTCCGCATCGAGGGTGGAGTCGAGCCGCTGCGCCGCGATGCCTCTGACCGCCAGCGCATCGATCTGATCCTTCATCAGCGCGATCAACGGCGAAACCACCAGGGTGACGCCGGGCAGCAGGATCGCCGGCAGCTGGTAGCAGAGTGATTTTCCTCCGCCGGTTGGGAAAACTGCGGCGGCCGAATGGCCGTTCAGCAAGCGTCCGACCACTTCCTTTTGACCGGGACGGAAGGTGTCGAAGCCGAAGTGTTGGTGCAGGGCTGCCTGAATTGGTTCGCTCATGGCTGGTTCTGTGTCTGGGTCTCGTTCGATTGCGTTCGTGGAAACGGCGCCTTCTGGTTCCAATGGTCCTCGTGAGGACCGATATCACTTTCATTTTAGCGTCGAATTCGACGGCTTCAAGCAGACATTCGAACAATGAGACCATCCAGAGCGGCCACTCCAGCGGCAGGGTGAAAAAGGTGGTGCGTTTAATTTCCTGGCATTTACCTTCTACTTGGGCCGAATTCGCCGGAAAGCCAGATTGCAGCAGGTCCGGGACTGTCTGAATCAGCCGGCCGAAACTCACGCCGAGGAAAACCCTGCATCATCGAACGGGTGTTCCAGCAATGATCCGTACTTGTGCCCGAAGTGCCATCAGGGCATTCTCGTGATCGTTCACGCCATCGCTCCCAAGCGTCTTGATGGAGGCTGACAATCGACGACTGATTACCGATTAACGTAGTACCGAGTTCCGATCCTGACAGGCCGACAACGGTCTGGGATTGCGCTCGGCCTGGTGGTCAGGAATCGGGAGAAAAAGCAAAAATACACATCGACAACGAGACCGAAACATGTCCGGAACAGACAAAGACCTTACCTTTTGCAGCTTGATCGAAGGCCACGTCGACCCGGTAACGCAGCTTTTCAGTTGCCGCCGCCTGCTTTCCCAAATACAATCCCCTCTAATTAAAGAGTGAGCCAGTTTCGGAGACGGCTTAGTCCAACAAACATTTATACGTCACGCGTCAAAGCACGCGGTAGCCCTTGATTTCTTGCCACGCGCGACGTATAAATACTTAGACGTTAGCTGTTCTCAAGGAGGCTGATGAGTGTTTGTGGGTAAAAAAGCATTACTGTTGGATATGAACGGTACCTTTATGTTCGGTGAAGATAGGTTTGGGGAGACAGAAGATTTTTCAAAACACTATTTTAAAATCGGCGGTTTATTGCCTAGAAATGAAATAAATAAAATTATTCGCTCCGTTTATGATTCCCTGGAAGTCAAATATCCGGATGAAAAATATCGGCATAGTTTTCCTAAATTGGAAACTGCAATTCAATCAGTCATAAGGCCAACATTACCTAAAGCCGAAATAATGAAAATAGTCGATACGTTTGCATTTCACGAATTAGGTTATATAGTGGCTGCTCGGTAACG
>DEII01000069.1:0-8254 GCA_002352385.1 Methylococcaceae bacterium UBA2778
CCAATACTGTTGACTTAACGCCACGGCGGCACGTAGCCTGGATGAAGCGATGGCGTAATCCAAGGTTGGCGGCCTTGTTCACCCCGGATTCCGCAAGCTTCATCCGGGCTACGGCGGCTAAGTCAACAGCATTGGGTCTTGGATGCGGCGGTATTGCACGGCTGCAATTGTGGCCTACGTCGGGTGGAACTGTGGAATGGGTTCCGCCAAACAGACCGTGCATCCGACCCGCGCAAAAAGTGACCGAGCTATTTTCGCAGGAAATCTTCCGTTGTGATTCCTGCCTGTTTCAAAATGGCCTTGAGCGCACCTTCGGGAAGATTGCCAGGGTGGTTGGGAATTGTCGTGTAACGGTTGGTTTCAGAGTTAAACCAGATTTCATGGCTGCCTGCGGCCTGTCGGTCGAATAAAAATCCCAAGGTCTTCAGGCGCTTGGTAATCTCCCGATATTTGAATCCTGCCAACCGTCCCATCAGTGGCCGACGATCAACGGGTAGTCAAAAGAATCTGCTGTCGGCGCCAGTTTGATTTGCTGCCGCCTTCCTACTTGCGCGTCCAATAGTTTTTTTGCGACGTCTCGGGCAATCTCCAGCGTTTCGGTAATCGTTCTTCCCTGGGCGACCAGGCCAGGCACGTCATCCGACGTTGCCAGATAAACGCCTTCCGGCAACTTTTCAATATGTAAATTGATGATCTTTTCCATTGTTATCCACTTCCATCTTCAAGTTGAGCCTGTGAAGGGCGGTCAAATCGCCGGTGTTTCGTCGAAATCATCTGCCATTGCAAATTGGCCCTCATAGCCGCCGGGAATTCTGTTCGGGCGAGTTGGCTGACAGGGGACCGGTTTGACGAACGGTTTACCCGCATTGGCGATGATGACCTCCTCCCCCTGCAAGGCCTTCTCGACCAGTTTGGATCACTGGGCTTTCGCTTCGTGCATGTCGACTTGCATCATTGAATCTCGCTGTGTTTGGCTAACATGAACCGAACCGCATTATGACGGAATCGTTTGCGATCTGGTTCAATAATTTGTGACTGGGTCAACCTACCCACGATCACGATAGCCGCTGACAACGACATGCCGGTCGCTGACCTGTTCGACAGAGAAATGGCCCAGCCCTGCCGTGGTGAGCTGCCTTGTTATTTCATCGATGGTGAATGCGGCGAGCAGAGAGTTGTAAAAATCCCGTCTCAGAATCTCGGGCTCGGCGGCAGCGTAGGTTTCGACCAGCTGCCGAGCCTGATCTGGGCTATCCGGTCGGACCAGGTCCATGATGAATACGGGAGCCTCTGGCTGCGCCCAGCGTTTGACTGCCTTCCACAAAACTTGCGCATCGGCCAGGTGGTGCAGCAGACTGTTGCTGATCACCGCCTCGTAGCGATCGCGCGGCAGAGCGGCGTTCGGCAGGGCGCCCTGAACGAAGCGGATGCGATCGTGCGGATGACTCGATCGCGCCAACCGTTTCCTGCCGCAGCGCAGCATCGCGTTCGAGCCGTCCAGCCCATGAATGATGCAGTCCGGGAAGACATCGGCGAGGCGGAATGTGATATCACCCGGACCACACCCCAAATCCAGCACATAGCCTTTGACTGTCTGATCATCGAGGAAGGCTTCCAGCAGACTGGTGAAATGGCTGTGAGGCGCTTCGAAATCGGCCTCGGCGTAGGCGAGCACCTGTTCTTCATCCTCCATCAACTCCGGTTCCGGGGTTCGTTTCATCATCATCGGGGTCTTCCTCGGTTGTTACAGATAGCGCCAGTTGCCGAACATGGCGGCCTGGCCATAATAGTCGCCCTGCGGCGTCAACAGGTTCCAGACCGTGGCTCGGTCGATCATAAATCGTCTGCCGGTCCGGGAAATCCTGACTCCCTGGTAATCATCGATGCAGCCCTTGGTTGCCACTTCGAAGAGCAGGCGCGCGCGTCGTTCCTGATTGACAGGTTCCGCCGATTGGCGCGATGGCAGCGTGGTCAATTCGGCCCAGGTCATCTCGAACAGCTCGAGTGCGGTGCGATTGGCATAGTTGAAGATCGGGTCTGGTGCTGTATCATGGGAAACAATGGCAAACGGTGCAAAATAGAGACTGCGGGCGGCATCGCGCGGGGCTTGATTTCGGCTGATCAGTTGCCGTTGCGTCCAGTGAATGAAGCTGCTGCACAAGATTGTGACATGATCGACCAGAAAGTCGTTGTTTTCATCGGGTTCAGGGAATGCCGTCATGGTGTTTATGCTTTTGGAACGTTGGATTGCTGAGGGAATACCGTCTTTTGTTTTACAATACCCACATTTCAAAAAGAGAGGAAGAGTATGAAAGCAAAATTACGGTCATTTTGTGCAGCCGCCGGCATGGGGATGGTTTTTTTCGGGTTTGCACATGCGGCCGGTGAAGAGGTTCCTCCGACGCCGAATGGCATCGCTTTGCCGAAAGGTTATAAAGACTGGCGGATGATCGCATCTTCCCACCGAACCGACAACCAGTCGCTCAGGGTCATTTTGGGGAACGGTACTGCGGTGACCGCCGCCAGAAAAGGAAAAACCGACCCATGGCCGGAAGGAACCATGTTGGCTAAATTGGTCTGGAAGGACAGAATGCATCCGCAATGGCAGGATGCCACGGTTCCGGGAAAGCTGTTGCATGCCGAGTTCATGATTCGGGACAGTAGGAAATTTTCGGCGACGGGCGGCTGGGGTTTTGCGCGCTGGGTCGGGATGGAGCAGAAGCCTTACGGCGACGATGCATCGTTTGCGCAGGAGTGCTTTGGCTGCCATCAGGCGGCGAAAGAGACGGACCATGTCTTCACCGTTCCGGCCGAGATTCCGTAAGGCGGCCGTTTTTATTTTAATCCAGGAGTCGTAATGGACCACGCGCGCAAAAGTCATCTGACCTTTTATATTTTCGCCGCCATCGTTCTCGCGGTCGTGTTGGCGCTGATCGCTCCAACGTTTGCGATGAAATTTCAGATCGGCGGCGAGATTTTTCTGCGGCTGCTCAAAATGATGGTGGTGCCGCTGGTGATGGCCAGTGTGATGAGCGGCATCATCGGGCTGGGCGATGTGCGCCGGCTCGGGCGTCCCGGCGGATTCGCGGTGGTCTATTACCTGACCACGACCGTGCTGGCCGTAGTTGTCGGTTTGGTCATGGTGAACCTGATCGATCCGGGTGTCGGCACGGTCGATCAGGAGACGCTGGAAGCATTGGCGGAGAAGGGGCGCGCCATGATTCCGGAACGGGAGGAGGCCACGATCGGTACCATTCTGGAAGGGCTGGTGTTGATGCTGTTCACGGACAACCTGATTCTTGCGGCGGTGGAGACCGACCTGCTGCCGCTGATCGTCTTTTCGATTATTTTTGCCGGCATGTTGACGACCATGGGTGAGCGTGTTCACGCCATCACCGCGATGATCGTCCAGATCAACGATGCGCTGCTGTCGTTCATTCTGCTGCTGATGAAGTTGGCGCCCGTGGGAATTTTCTGCCTGGTCACCGCGCGATTCGGTGAGGCGCAGGCGGAAGGGGCGTTTGCGGAGATGTTGAGTCAGACCGGCTGGTACGTGCTGACAGTGCTGGCCGGGCTCGGTTTTCATGCGTTTGTCACTTTGCCGCTGATTCTGTCGTTCTTTACCCGCAGGAATCCCTTTCGCTTCATGCTGCAGATGTCCCAGGCTGTGTTGACCGCTTTTTCGACGGCGAGTTCGTCGGCAACGCTGCCGGTGACGATGGAGTGCGCAGTCGAGCGGGGTAGGGTCTCCAAACGATCGGTGGAATTCGTTTTGCCGCTGGGTGCAACCATCAATATGGACGGCACGGCACTGTACGAAGCGGTCGCCGCCATTTTTATCGCCCAGGCCATTGGCATAGACCTCACTTTCGCGCAGCAACTGATGGTTGCGGTCACCGCGACACTGGCGGCCATTGGCGCCGCGGGCATCCCTGAGGCCGGTCTGGTGACCATGCTCATCGTGCTGAATACGGTCGGTTTGCCGGTGGAATATGTCAGTCTCATCCTGCCGGTGGACTGGCTGCTCGACCGCTTCAGAACAGCGGTCAACGTGTTCGGAGATTCGGTGGGCAGTGCGGTTGTCGAAAAGAGTTTTGCCGGGCCGGAGGATGGCGGGGAAATGTGACGGTATCCTGCTGAATCCCATCTGCCGAATGATATCATGATAATATTCGGCCTGTATGATTTGATGACGATGGTTGTTGGAGGTCTGCCATGTTGAAAAAGAAATCGCATCGACGGATTTTGGCGTTCAGTCTGATCGTCCTGGGCGCTGTTCTGATGTTTTTAGCCCCGGAAGTCGTGGTCGGCGTGGTAATGATGATTGCGGGTGTGCTGGTCGAGATGATCGGCATCACCCTGGAACATCGACGAACCGATTGAGAGCAGCGTAAACGATCCTCGCCGGCTGTCGCGGTGCGCCTGCGGTCACCATTTACGGGTTGTCTGTCGGCCGTACTCGAAGTCCGGGCAGCGAACGTAAATAGAGGGAGTGCAGTCCGATTGGCTCCCTCCGGAGCCCTTGCCATTTCGAAATCTGGTCCACCGAACTTGACTTCTATAGGCAGCCGAGAACCCATTGAACGTTCTGCTGGTAGCCACCTATGAATTGGGACGTCAACCGTTCGGCCTGGCGCATCCGGCGGCCCTGCTTCGCGGACTCGGCGTGGTGGTGCGGACACTGGATCTTGCGGTGGAGTGCGTCGATGAATCGGCTTTCCGCTCGGCGGATCTGATCGCATTCTATCTTCCCATGCATACCGCGACCCGCCCTGGCGGTTCGACTGGTGCCGAAGGCCAGAGCCTGGAGTCCGGCCGCCCGGCTTGCGGCCTATGGGCTTTACGCGCCGATAAACGAGAGTTATCTGCGCCGCCTTGGTGTGACGACAATTCTGGGCGGTGAATTCGAAGCAGAACTCATCGCGCTGGCCCAGCGCCTTGCCAAGGCACCTGATGCGCGCATTGCCCGGCAGGAAGGTAAGGAGCAGGCGACCCGGGCGCGGCCGGTGTTCTGATGATCCCCATTCCCAAAGCCGGCGTATTGAGGCGTGTCGAAGGCGTGCGGGCAGCGGCCGCAGTTCCCTATATCGAAGAGGTCGTGATCCAGGTGCGCGAGGGTTACGAACTGGTGCCCCTGCCGGAGGGTTCCAGCTACCTGGGCTTTATTTTCTGTCGCGCGCCCGATCCGCAGTCCGCCGAAACGGCCCTGCGCCGAGCCCATGCCGAACTGAACGTGGTGGTCGCCCCGCGGTGGCGATGCGCGGAGCGTCGATAAAGTTTGTTGCTCTCGGTCGGCAAGGCCGTTCGACCAGTGCCTTGAACGTTGCGGATGATCAACGAACCGTAACGAGAATTGACCTGAGCCGGCAAGGCCCAAGGGGCCGCTCGAACAACAGAAAAGGTCAGCGCTACCGCGTCGTGCCCATCGATTCCGGCATGCAAACACCGGTCCCCCCCACACCGCAGTAGCCGCCGGGATTCTTGGCCAGATACTGCTGGTGATAATCTTCGGCATAATAGAACTCACCGGCCTCCAGGATCTCTGTCGTAATCGGGCCGAATCCGGCTTTCGATAGTGCCGCCTGGTACCGTTCGCGGGAGGCGATCGCAGCTGCTCTTTGCTCGGGCGTATAGGTATAGATGCCGGAACGGTACTGGCTTCCGGAATCGTTGCCCTGGCGCATGCCCTGCGTCGGATCGTGCGCTTCCCAGAAGCGTTTGAGCAAAGAGCGGTAGCTGATGGCCGCGGGATCATACATCACCGGCACGACCTCATTGTGTCCGGTCATCCCGCTGCACACCTCTTCGTAGGTCGGATTGGGCGTAAACCCACCGCTATAGCCGACAGCGGTGGAATAGACGCCGGCGGTGTTCCAAAACAGACGTTCGGCACCCCAGAAGCAGCCCAGTCCAAACATGGCCATTGCGATACCGTCGGGAAATGGCGGCTGGATTCGGTTGCCGTTGACGAAGTGACGGGTCGCTACTTTCAGCTTCTCCGCCCGGCCCGGAGGTGCCTCTTCGGGTGTTGGCATGGTGACTGTTTTTTTGCGGAAGGGAAACATCATCATCGATCGAGGCCTCCGGCGGAGCGGTCGAGCTGTTCGCTCAATACCTGCCACGATTCGGCCGGCGGCAGGCAGGCCGTTTCGGTGCAGACGTAAGCCACCGTATCGGTCATCGGTTTCCGCTCTGCAAGCACTCCCGGCAGCTGGGCTTCATGCGCATGGATCGCAAAGCAGAGCTGTCGCGGCGCATAGAGCTGCCGGAGGCGGCTGTTCCATTCATCCATGGCTTGACCCCGAATGACGATGATGCGCGGAGGATTCAGCATCTCTTCCAGTGCGATGAGAAAGGCGCTGTGGGCCTGGGGTATGCGCTTCACAGCGTCTGTTGCTGCGGCGATGGTGCGTTCCGCCGCTTCGCTATATTCACCGGCCCCAAGCAGGTGGCCGAGCCGGGTGAGGGCATAGGCGGCGATCGCATTGCCGGCGGGGGTCGATTCGTCCGTCATCGGTTTCGGGCGATGAAACAGCGGCTCGTGATCTCCCGAGGTGAAGAAAAAACCGCCGTCGGATTGGTCCTTGAAGTGAGCCAGCATCGCGGCGGCGATATCCTGTGCCCAGAGCAGGTCCGAACTGCGCCAACGCGTCTGCAGAGATTCCAGAATGGCGGCGATCAAAAAGGCGTAATCGTCCAGATAAGCGTTGAGGTGTGCTTTGCCGTCCTTATAGGTTGCCAGCAGTCGGCCGTTGCGCCACACGGTGGTTTTGAGGAAATCGAGCGCCCGCTGGGCGGAATCGATCAAATCGTCTCGTTCGAACAGGCGTCCGGCCACGGTCATGCCTTTGATCATCAGGGCATTCCAGGATGTCAAAATTTTATCGTCGAGGCCCGGGCGCACCCGCTGCTCGCGTGCACCGAACAGCTTTTTGCGCGCTGCCGCCAGTAGCGCTTCGGCGTCGACCGACTGGAGTTCCCGACCGAGCGCGCTCAACGGCCTGGCAACATGCAGGTGCCATCGGCCCTCGAAATTGGCCGGTCGATCCAACCCGTAGCGCTGCTCGACGAGTGTAAATTCCTGCTCTGTGAGCAGACTCTTAACCTCTTCTCTGTCCCACACATAGAATCGGCCTTCTTCGCCTTCCGAATCGGCATCCAGCGACGAGTAGTAGCCGCCCTCGGGGGACTGCATTTCGCGCATGACCCACTCGGCGGTTTCCAGGACGACGTTTTTGAACAGGGGATCCTGCGTGGCCTGCCATGCCTGGCAGTACAACGCCAGCAGCGCGCCGTTGTCATACAGCATCTTTTCGAAATGAGGAATGAGCCACTCGTCGTCGACCGAATAACGGCAGAAACCGCCGCCGAGCTGATCATAGAGTCCGCCCTCGGCCATTTTTTTCAGCGTCGTGGTCACCATTTCCAGCGTACTGGCATCCGCGCCGTCGGTCAGCGCCCAATAGCGAAGCAGAAATTCGATGCTGGTCGCATGCGGAAACTTGGGGGCTTGGCCGAAACCGCCGTGTTCAGGATCGAAGTCGCGGCCGATCGCCTCGCGGGCCTGATGCAGCAAATCCGGGGCAGGCGTCGTGGCGGTGCCTCCAGATGTTTCGGCGATTGTTTGAATCGTCGCGGTGAATTGCGTTCCGAATTGGGCGATGGCCTGTTTTTGCTCCCGATAGTAATCGGCCACCTGATGCAGCAGCGAAACGAATGCCGGCATGTTGTATTTCGGCTTCTTGGGGAAATAGGTGCCGCCGAAATATGGAATATGATCGTGCGGCGTCAGAAACATATTCAACGGCCAGCCGCCAGGACGCTGGGTCAGAATTTGGTGGGCAAGCTGATAGATTTTGTCGAGATCGGGCCGCTCTTCACGGTCGACCTTGATATTGATGAACAGCCGGTTCATGACATCCGCCGTTGCCTGGTCCTCGAAGGACTCGTGCGCCATGACATGGCACCAGTGACAGGCCGAATAGCCTATGGACAGAAGAATGGGCTTGTCTTCGCTCCGCGCGCGTTCCAATGCCTCCCCACACCAGGGATACCATTCCACCGGGTTGTCGGCGTGCTGCCGCAAATAGGGGCTGGTTTCGTCGCTCAGGTGGTTTTTGCTTTGGCTGCTCATAAGGGGGTATTGGGATCGAATCGACAGAGCCGCAGACGATCTGTATAAAAATTGGCGAACGCCCACTCCAGCATAGTACTATACTCAGGATTTACTCTCAATGCTGTTGAATTAAGATGG
>DEII01000069.1:8264-10344 GCA_002352385.1 Methylococcaceae bacterium UBA2778
CCCCTCACCCAACCCTCTCCCGCTGGAGAGGGCGTAAGTCAACAGCATTGGGATATACTCTTCAACCACAAAGGATCCGCAGGATGGGCGTCATCAAGCGATGGAAGATGATTCAGGTTGCTCTGATCGTCTGGTTTGCGACTGTGGTGATTTTCTGCGCCGCGGCGGCCGATGCTGCGCCGCATCCTGCGATCGTCATCGATGCCGCGGACGGCCGTATTCTGCATCAGGTCGATGCGATACGCAGTTGGTATCCCGCGTCGTTGACCAAGATGATGACCCTTTATCTGACGTTCGAGGCGCTGGAGTCGGGCCGCATCAAGCTTTCTGGTCGAATCGCCGTCTCCGCTCATGCCGCCGCTCAGCCGCCGACCCGCCTGGGGCTGCGCAAGGGTGAGACGCTGACGGTCGAACAGGCGATTCTGGCGACGGCGACGCCCTCAGCCAATGATGCCGCGGTGGTGCTGGCGGAGCACGTCGGCGGAAGTGAGCGCGCTTTTGCCGAGCAGATGACCAAACAGGCATGGGCGCTGGGCATGAGTGGGACCTGGTTCCGCAATGCATCGGGCCTACCGGATCCCTATCAAAGAACGACTGCTCTTGATATGGCGATTCTCGGGTACCGGCTGCTGCATGATTTTCCCGACTATTTTCATTTTTTCTCACATCGCAGCATGACCTATAAAGGGCGGCCGCGCTCGACCACCAACCGGCTGGTTGCCGGCTATCCGGGTGCGGACGGAATCAAGACCGGTTTTACTTGTGATTCCGGCTATAATATGGTCACCTCGGCCAAACGCAATGGCAAACGGCTGATCGGTGTCGTACTGGGGGCGGCGAACAACGACGACCGTGCGCGCCGGATGATGGATCTGTTGGAAACGGGCTTCGAGAAAAGCACGGCATCCGATTCGGCCGTGTTCGTGGCTGCACTCGAAAGCCAATCCAATGAGTTGCCGTTCCGGGTTATTCCTGATGTGTGCAAGGGAAGAAGCAGGAAAGTGTATGCAAAGAACAAATACAAGCCGCAGGATTGGATCATCGGGAGCGAAGGCAATCTACCGGGATGGGGTATCCTGCTGGGCGTTTACACCAATCGGGAGCAGGCAAAGGCAAAAGCGGGGCTGGCCCGTTCCTACTTGAAAGGCATTGTCAAACGCAACCGGATCGCCATTCTGCCCCGCCGGTTCGACCGCGGCACCTCATGGAAGACATTGCTGGTCGGGTTGAGCAGAGAGGAGGCGGGCATGGCATGCAAGCATTTGTGGAGCCGAAAAATGCACTGCATCACCCGGTCGCCTAGCGTGCTCAATCGGCCCGGCTTCGCCAAACATTGATGTGAGAACTGACCCAATAGGCCGCCTATCAGCCAGGCAAACTGCTTGGCATGTTACCGAGGCTTAAGAGAGAGTGGATAAATCATGAACATTTCACGTGTGTTGACAACAGCGATCGCTTCCCTCCTGCTCGCTTCTCCGGTAGCAGGCATGACGAAATGCAAAATGACCTACGATTTGAAGGGCTGGTCGTTTTTCTATAAGACGTACGAGGGGAGGGCTTTTGTGAAGTGCCGGAACGGGCAGCGGGCCAAGGTACGGATCGTCGCGCGGGGCGGGGGGCTGACGTTGGGAAAATCGGAAATAGACAATGGCAAGGGAATTTTCACCGAAGTCAAGGACATCAGTGAGATCTTCGGTACCTACGTCGCAGTGGATGGACATGCGGGCGCCACAAAGGCGGTCGAGGCTTGGGCGATGAGCAAGGGTGAGGTCTCGCTGGCTCTGTCTGGCAAGGGCCGCGGCTTTGATCTGGGCGTTGCCTTAGGGACATTCACGATCGAGCGGTAAGTGTTTTTCTCTAAGAATCTTCATGTCCGCGGCTACAAGGAAGAGGGAACGACGACGCCTTTCGATATGGTGGTACGCAACGACCTGGACCGCTTTCATCTGGTCTCCGACGTGATCGATCGGGTGCCCAAGCTTGGGTCGATCGCAGCCTAGGAGGCTGTCCGAGAATAAACTGATCTACTGCGGACAAGCCTGATCGGCCAGATTTTCCGATCATTATCGTTAAATAGGCC
>DEII01000069.1:10362-10714 GCA_002352385.1 Methylococcaceae bacterium UBA2778
TTCTCGGACAGCCTCCTAGGGTCGGCAGGCGGTTCGCGACAAGCTGGTCGAGCACAAACAGCACATCACTGAACATGGTGTGGATTTGCCTGAAGTCAGTGAATGGAAATGGCCTTACTGATTTCCGGTACAGCGTTGCCCGTGCCACGCCGTCGGCAGGAATGCAGTCGCTGAATAAGCCTGATCCAGTTTACTTATCCTTCGGAATTCAAAAAAAGAGAGGTGCGTTATGACAGATGGAAACAAAACCTTTTCGCGACGAGAAGTGATCGCAATGGCTGGTGGGATCGCTGCCGGAACTGCGGGCACACGTCTGCTCGAAGGAATCGTCCCAAACGCTTACGCGGACGCT
>DEII01000069.1:10737-12851 GCA_002352385.1 Methylococcaceae bacterium UBA2778
CCGGACGATGGGACCCTGCGCCGGCCGGTGCGGTGTATGCCCAGGCGAACTTGCCAACGATGTGCGCGAACCTGGGGAAATATATCTATCTGACGCCGCAAAAGCTTGGAGGAGGAACCCATGCAGTGGACCTGAATGGGCACAGAACTCTGGCCTGGATCGCTTATTGGAACTACGGTGATACCTGCCCGATTTCACACCACCTGGCCGCGTTCCCGGCCGACAGCGGCGATCCCTACAAAGGCTTTGAATTTGTCAACTCGACGCAGGGCGGCGACAATATTTTGATGTACGGCATACCGACGAAAATCAAAGAACGTGGACTGCTGGACAAATACGGTCAGGGCAACCATATCTACCGTGTCGGGTACAGCGGTGAGACAGGTCAAATGGAGCTGCTCGAAGATATCGCAGAAACGACCGGCATCGGCCTGGGAGTGCATACCACTATCTTTCCGGACGGGGAAGGATTCGCCTGCGCCGACGGCCAGAAGGATATCGCTGCCTTTTTCTCACGGGCGCGGGGCCACGAAAAGACCAAGGCTCTGATGGCATTCCGTGCCGACTGGATCGCCAACTCGCAGTGGCTGGGCGAGACCTGGACCAAAGGAGGCACGATCCGGCTGACGCGACTATCCCCGAGTCTGGAACTCGGTAAGTACGACTACGAAGGCACTAAAGGGAATAAACTCAACTACGAGATGGCTCCGATGGCCGAGCTGCTGGTCGAGCGCGGCCAAATCCCCGGCGACTCGCCGCGCACCCTTACCGGTCTCGACAACGTCACTCATGACCCCCGCGGACCCTGGTCAGCCATGTGCCTGCGTATGTGTGGCGGTGTGATCATCCTGGATCGAAGCAACTGGCAGCCGGTCTGTTTTCTCAATGCCACCGACCGGGGAGAGGACAACATCCCGGTCAAGAAGGTCAGCAGCATGCCCGACACTTGGGAAGTCAAGCTTCCGGCAGTCAAGAATCCGGTCCATGAGGCAGGCTTCAACCCGTCCGGGCGCGACTTTGTCATCTGCAACAACCTTCGAGACAACAGCGTTGCACACTTCGACGTTGCCAACGCGGACCCGCGACAGTGGAAGCGCCGCGGCTTTATCCGCTCCGCTGATTGGAAAGGCGAGTTCCCGGCGCCGTTCCACCTCTGCTTTTCGGTCGACGGCAGCAAATTGTTTCTCTCGGTTCTACGGCCGAAACCGGCCATGAGCGACGTTGCGGTGATCGACACCAGGACTTGGAAGATCATTAAGACCTTTCGCAACGTCGGCCCCGATTGCGAAACGGCACATGTCACATACGACGGCAAGTACGTTTTGCAAATCTTCAGCGGCTTTCAGCGGTTGCCCGCAGGTGTGTTCGTCTTTACGCAGGACACTTTGGAACCGGTCGGCTATGCACCGAACTTTGGCGGACACCATGATTGCGTGGTCGTACCGAGCAAGGTGGAGGAGCTGAAGTACAGTCGCTGCTGCACGGTGTGAGTGAGCATTTGCTTGACGATTTCTGCATGGTGGTGTGATTGCCAATCGACGCGCCGCCGGATCGCCCTCATTGCCGCTGACCGCAGATGGAGGCTGAAGAACGACCTATGCCGTTTGTCCACAGACCTGTTGTTTATTCCGCCAAGCACGCATACTGATCGGTTTTCCGATCGAGCGATCTGGCAACAGTCTGTACAGCGATCAGAATATTGTTTTTTGTCGCCGTCGGCTCCTTAATTTACTTTACTTCGCCAGCAACCGGTCCAACCGGTTGGCAAACGCCTGGCGGTCGGCCCGGCTGAACGCCGCCGGCCCCCCGGTATCCACTCCGNNNGCGGATATTGTCTTCGGTGTAGAGTTCGCCGCGTGGGTTCAAGGCCAGGCCGCCTTTGGCGACGACCTCGGCGGCCAACGGAATGTCGGCGGTGATCACCAGGTCTCCCGGTTTCACCTGCTGCATGATGTGGTTGTCTGCAACGTCGAAACCGGCCGCCACCCGAATCGAGCGGATATAGCGGGATCCGGGAACCTGGAGGGATTGGTTTGCAACCAGGGTCACCCGCACAGCCATCCGATTCGCGGCCCGAAACAGGATCTCCCTGATCACTTTCGGGCAGGCGTCGG
>DEII01000069.1:12896-19828 GCA_002352385.1 Methylococcaceae bacterium UBA2778
ATGCAGCGCAGCGGAATCCGGGAATAGGTCCGCACATCCATCCTGGATTCCGCTGCGCTGCATTCAGGCTATATTAGTTGTCGATGGGTTACTCACCATAACCTTCCCCATCCGCATCTGCACCGACGCCAGCCCAATCCAGCGAGCAAACTCCCTGCCGTACGTATCGGTGAAAACTCGAATTCGGCCAGTCCTGCACACGCTTCACCCAGCCATGTTTCACCGGGTTGAAATGGATGTACTCCACATGCCTCAGCAGATCCTCTTCGTCGCGAATCGTGTGTTCCCAATAGTGCCGTTGCCACAGGTTGTATTCTCCCTTGGTGTTTCGCTTCAGATTCGCACCCGATTTTACCAGCAAACGCGTGAACCGGCTCTTGATCGAACGCCAGCGTCCGGGATAGTCGGCATCCGCCGGCGGCAATGTCCACACCGCGTGCAAATGCTCCGGCAACACCACCATGGCATCGATTATGAACGGCCTTTTCCGAAGCTCCTCCCGAAACGCCACCCGCAACATATCGATGTAGTCGACCAGAAACGTCGCACGCCGATCCCGTAGTGTAACGGTAAAAAAGTAAGTTCCCCCCGATACTCGATTACGGCGATATTGCACCACGAATCATCCCCTCTTCATGTCATTCACATCGTGTTGGAAACCTGGCCTCCGATCAAATCTACAACCCGCCGTAGCCCGGATGCAGCGCAGCGGAATCCGGGGATGCGTCACCTTCGATCGATTTACCCGGATTCTGCTGCGCTCCATCCAGACTACGATACTGCTCCAAGGCCTGGCGCAGGTTCTGGACGGTCGTGTTTTTTCTCGGGCTGCGCTCGAACTCCCGGCGCAGCCGGTCGAAATCGATCTGGCTGATGTCGTAAGGAGCCGACTCTTCGGCCTGCGAATTGGGCTGTACCTCGATCGCCGAGTCCACGATCTGGAGCAGTTGGCGAAGGATGTCGGTGATGTCGGCCTGTTCGCGGTTCTGCTGGAGGCTCTTGTAGACGCTATTGATCGCATCCCGATCAGAGCGGTGGGCGTTCACGCCCTGCACGTTGATGCAGGCTTTGAACTTCTTGAATGCTTCTCGGCACATCACTTCGAAGCGTTTGCGGCTCTCGTCGTTTTCGTTGGCCGCCTCCTTGCGCGCCACAATGGTGGCGTTGCGTTCGAAGCCGGTCTTCTGAGTGACGTCATCGAGCGCGGCGTCCCGGTCTTCGAGGAATACCCGTACGAAGGCGATGGCCTCGGCCAGGTCCGTCAGCAGCTCCTCGTCCGGCTGCGCCGGGTCGAGCTCGCCGCCTTCACCCTCAGGCTGGGTACCGGCAAAGGTCGCGAGCGCCTTGCGCAGGTGCTTGAGTATCCCGCAGTAGTCCACGATCAGGCCGTTGTTTTTGCCCTCGTTCACACGGTTGGCGCGGGCGATGGCCTGCATCAGGGTGTGGGCCTTGAGTGGTTTGTCGAGGTAGAGCGTGGCGAGGCTCGGCACATCGAAACCGGTCATCCACATGGCGCAGACGATGGCCACACGCAGCAGGTGCTCCTCCGCCTTGAAGGCATCGTCCAGCGCCATGGTTTGCATGTTGCGGTACTCGGGCTTGCTGCGCATCGACTCGGGCAGGTCGATGCCCTCTTTCATCAGCCTGCGGTGCGGCGTGATGTCCACCTCACCCTGCTCCTCGCTCACCACCACCGCCATGCGGGTCTCGCGCATCCAGTCGAGCTGACGACGGCGGAACAACACCTCCTGTTCGTCGGTGATCGATGCCGCTTCCTTCCCCAGCTCACGCATTCGCTTCCATTCGTTGAAGTGTTCCAAGCGGTTGGTGATCGAGCCGATCTTCGCCTTCTCGCCGTTGCCGAACATCACGATGGCGTTGNNAGCGGCAGGCCGTTGACGAAGCCGACGATGTCCGCCCGCCGCCGGTAGAGGTCGCCCTTCACCCAGAGCTCGCGCACGCAGAGGAAGTGGTTATTGCCGGGTTTGTCGAAGTCGAACACCCGCAGCCGCTGCCGAACCCGCTCGCCCTTGTCGTTGCGGAAGGTGACCTGCACCCCGTCGCGCACCTGGGCGTACTTTTCGCGGTTGGCGGCAGTCAGGGTCTGCGAGGCGATGGCGGCGGTGATCTGACGCACGGCATCGTCGTAGGCCGCAGCCGGCAGGCCCGGATTCAGCGCCGCCAGCTTTTCGCGCAACGGGCGCTTCAATACCACCTCGCGGTCGGAAGTGCGGCCCAACAGGCTGCCAGGGCCGAAATCCTCATTGTTATAGGCAAAGACAGACTGCCAGCCGAGCTGCTGTTCCAGATAATCGGCGGTGGTCTGCTGAACGAGGGTATCTTCGGTGTAGGGCATCAGCTCGCTTCCCACAGAGAGGAAATGGGTACGGCATACAGCTCTTCGCCAAAGGTGGCAATCGCATCGCCGTCGTAAAGCAGCACACCCGCCGCGAAACGCTGACCCGTGGCGCTTTTCAGTTTGTGCAAACCCTTGAAATCACCGGCAGTAACCGTGGCGGCGGCCTTGACCTCGATACCGGCGAGTTTTCCCGCCGATTCCATCACCACATCCACCTCGGCACCGTCCTTGTCGCGGAAATGATGAAAGATAACCGGCTCTTCCTGCCAGCTCGCCTGACGGCGCAGCTCCTGATAGACGAAGGTTTCCAACAGTTGCCCATACAGTGCACGGTCTTCCCACAAGGTTTTCCCGTCCACACCGAGCAAGGCACAGGCCAGCCCGGTATCGCCGAGGTGCAGCTTGGGTGTCTTGATCAGGCGGCGCAGACGGTTGCTGTGCCAGGGGGGCAGCTCTTCGAGCAGAAACACCCGTGCCAGCAGAGTCATGTAATCACGGATGGTCGGGCGGCTCAACTGAAATGGCGCTGCCAAATCGGCCACATTCAGCAGCCGTGCAGACTGCCCGGCAGCGAGCGCAAGCAGGCGAGGCAAGACATCCAGGGCACTGATGCGGGCCAGATCGCGTACGTCGCGTTGTACCAGGGTTTCGATGTAATCGCGATACCAGGCGGCGCGGCGGCGTGCTGTGGCACGCACCAGCGCGGCCGGATAACCGCCGGCGGCCACTCGCTCGGCCAACGCTTTTCCCAAGCGTTGGCGCGCTATGCCTGCCTTGAAACGGTTGCCGAACACCGCCGCCAGAAAATCGGGCTCGGTCCCGGCCAACTCGGCCTGGGCCAGCGGATGCAGCCGCAGAATCTCCATCCGCCCGGCCAGCGAGTCGGCCAGCTTTGGCACCAACAGGACGTTGGCCGAGCCGGTCAAAATAAAACGTCCCGGCTGCCGTTTGGCATCGACCGCAGCCTTCAACGAGGTGAACAGGCCCGGCACGCGCTGCACTTCATCCAGCACGACCCGGTCTGGCAAGTCGGCAACAAAGCCGACCGGATCGGCCTGCGCCGAAGCGCGCTGCACGTCATCGTCAAAGCTCAGATAGGTAAAACCCGCCGCATCGCCCACCAGCCGGGCCAGGGTGGTTTTGCCGCACTGACGCGGCCCGTGGATCAACACTACCGGCGTGTCGGCCAGCGCCTCAGTCACGCGAGGAAACAGGAAGCGGGGATGCAACACCGTCTCGGTCATAGCGGCCAAGTGTAACCCTGATCCCGTCCAAATGAAAGTTTGTTTTCGTCCATGTGAAAGGTTTATGGTCGGCCAAATGAAAATCGAGATTGCTTCAAAAGGTCAGGTCAGGCTCCAATGGGAGATAGGCAAGCCCATATCGGTAGGTCTGGATTCAGCCGCGCTGCATCCGGGCTGCATTGGCTTCCGACCGAACGCCTTAGGCTCCTTCCACATCCGGGTAAACCTGCCGTGAGATACCGATATTCTGACAAAGCACTCTGACAGCCCGTTCAAGCGATCCAAAAGATGGGACATCGGCTGCCCTTAACGTTGGCAAATCAATTTTTTGGGTCATGGTGAGTTGATCCATCGTGGGTTTGTAACTGCGTCCATTCGGGAAATTTTTGCTGAGCCATTCCTTCACGCCTCGGTGAGCCTCCCACGACTCTCCATCCCAAACTGTNNCCGGACATCAGTCCTGGACGCCCGTCAGGAAACTCACCTCCCATCTGCTCAAGACACGGAAGAAAAAGGACCTCGTATTCAGGATGCAAGAGAACATATGCGACGGGAAAAGGGAGATTCATGCCTTGCAGCCTACCCGCAATGTTTGGTGCAAGATCTGCCGGGCAACCGTCATCTTCATCACGCAGAATAAGCAGGCCCCCTACATCGGTTTTCCCTCGAATGAAATCAGCCCCTTTTCGCACGCCGCCCCGAGCGGTTTCCCATTGATGCAGATTTTGCCAGCGTAGCGGAGTAGACCAAGGGCTGAAGCATTCCATCTCATGGGAGATCCTGGTCAAGAGATTTTGTACAGCCTGCACCTCGCCATGTCCCTCTACAAGGACGTACAACTTCGACATATTTTCAATCCAGAGAAAGCGAAAGTTGCAGGTCACCCGAAATCATGATCTCTCCCAAGGTCAAAAGTTGCTTTCGGACCGCATCCTTGTGCTCAGCGGACAGCGGATATACAGAACTGACGGCGCCGCCACGTTGAACGACAAAAACAGTACTGTCATCAAGATCGAGATGATCCAGCAAAATGGGGCTGTGAGTGGTTACAAATATCTGCGAGCGACTGCTTGCTTCTCGTAAATAATCATAAATAAGCGGAAGCGCTCCAGGATGCACTGTTAACTCCGGCTCCTCGATTCCGATGACTGTCAACGGCGGCGTTTGCAACAACGCTGTCAGCAAACCGGCAACGCGCAACGTTCCATCGGACTCAAGGTCAGCGCCAAACCATTTCTTTGTTTTCTCCCCACGAACCCTGTGGTGGAATTGTGTCATCAGGAAGCCGGATGCTTTCGCAACCTTTACATCATCAATATCACCTGTAAGCTTCTCCAGTGCTGACACCAAATCCGGCTTCCAACCGTTCTTTTCCTGTTGATAGAGGATAGAAACCCAATTCTCGCCACGAGGCTGCATCGGCGCTTCATTGCTAAATTTCTGAGGTTCACGAAGGACATCGGGATAGATGGCATAGACCATCATATTCGCCAGAAACTCCCAGAGGGGCTTGATTCTTTCATCCCCTCCGAGAGAGGTAATAGCTAAGCTCTGATTATCAACATTGGGGCGCAGGTTTTCCGGACCTGTCCATACGCCGGATTCAATCGAAAATGTCGTTGCTTCTCCTGAAATAATCAGTTTTCCCCACTCTTTCTTGACGCGGTACTCCTCACCACGGTCACCGGTGATCTCAAATCCGTAGCAGGCTGTCCCATTATCAAGCTTGGCGTGAATCTCGATTCTTACATTTCTGGGGTGCCCACTACTGTGCCGCCGAACCGATTCGATACCGTTGTTATTCGTAATGGCGCCCGGAAGACCCATGCGAACCGCCTCCCGAACAAAAGTCAAAGCACGAAGCACATTACTTTTTCCGCTGCCATTGGCGCCAACGAGAAAATTAAGACGTCCCGGCCTGATTTCGACGTTGGAACCGATGCTTCTGAAATTCGATATGGATAGCCTGGTTATCATGGGGTACTCCAGATATTCGAAATGCTCTACTTGATCGGTCGATGCATATTGTGACAGTTATTTGTCATGATATGGGAATGCTTCCGTTCATCAGGCGGGGTAGGAGGAGGTCGCGGGCTTGGGCCAGTCTGCCAATTTGGCGTGTTATTGAGGGTGCGCAGGAGCTGGCCGAGCACGTGGTTGTCCAGCTCCTGGTACTCGCCCTTGGGCAGCACGCCACGCAGACTGTCGTAGTCTGCTTCGATGGACTCCATCGCCTCGATGATGGCACGAGCGCGGTCCTCGCTGTCGGGCAGGGCCACGAGGTGGTCGAACTGCGCCTTGGGCCGCAGGAAGATGGCGCTCTGTTGGGAGAAGTCTTCTTTGGTCAGTGCCCGGGTCTTGCCGCCGCGGCTGGGCAGGTTGGGCTCGATCCGGGCCTTGACCGTCAGAAAGCGGCTGTAGGCGTGGCGCAGGAACACCAGACCCATGACGGGCAGGAAGTATTCATTGCTGGCGTAGTTGGAGTTGGCGCGCAGCGTGTTCGCTGCTGTCCACAAACGTTTTTCGATCGCCTCGATGTGTTCGAGTTGCGGCATGTTGTTGCTGTCCACTTCGAAGCTCTCCGGGTTGCCAGGGTTTGCTCATAACTCCACTGCCTCCTTCATCACCTGATCCTTTATATGGCGATTTAACTCGTGCTCGGGTATCACCTCCACAGGACGATGCAGCAGTTCTGACAGTTTTTCCGCCAGAGGCAAGCGCTGACGGAAAAGGTCATAACCACGAGGAAAGTCCACCAGAAAGTCCACATCGCTATCAGGTCTCTCCTCCCCTCTGGCGACAGAACCGAAAACCCGAATTCTCCGGGCGCCATATCGACTGCCCAAGGCGTTGATAACCGTCTTTTTGGCGTGTAATTCATCTAACAACATGGCTTTGCTAGTTTAACACGTAGGATGCGGTTCGCAGTTCGATGCGGTTCGCAAGCTCACCGCATCCTACGTGGGCTCGGATCTTTACCCAACACGGCCTGAATTCCGGGTTAAGCGCCTTCGGCATGCCGCCACGTGGGTTGCAGCCCCCCGGGTGTCATAGATCCCGCAGGCAAATGCATCGTGCATGCAGCCGAGGACCCATGCTGCAACCCAGTCGTCAGCGTCGATCCGAACCTGCCTTGAAGGCGTAGCCTTCCTCCGGAGCTGTTGCAATCATCAGCCAAGGCATTATACTGCCTTGCCCGGCCATGCCCATGACCGTCTCTTTTCTCTTCCTCACCAGGAATTTCTCATGTCCGATGCCAATTCCCCCGTTTCCAGCTTCCGCGATCTGCATTTGCCCGCGCCATTATTGGCGGCGATCGATGATGTCGG
>DEII01000069.1:19972-20293 GCA_002352385.1 Methylococcaceae bacterium UBA2778
GCGATCCAGGTGGCTGAGGCGTTTCAGCGTTATGCCGCCCACCTCAAGGGCTTTCACGTAGTGCCGATCTATGGCGGTCAGGATTATGCAGGGCAGCTGCGGCAGCTGAAGCGGGGCGTGCATGCGGTTGTCGGCACGCCGGGCAGGGTGATGGATCACATGCGCAGAGGGACGCTCAAGCTGGATGCTCTGCAGGCGCTGGTATTGGATGAGGCGGACGAAATGCTGCGCATGGGATTTATCGACGACGTCGAATGGATCCTCGAGCAGACGCCGGAGGCGCGTCAGATGGCGCTCTTCTCGGCGACCATGCCGAAAGAG
>DEII01000109.1 GCA_002352385.1 Methylococcaceae bacterium UBA2778
TCGGCGTCATTGATGCGACGAACTCACCGCGGATCTGTTCTATGGCACCGCGAAACAGGCCTGAGTTGTAGAATTCCTGATCATCAAAACCGTGATCACCGAGGGTGTGCGCCTCAGTTTTGAGGACTTCAGCGAGAGCGGCTACCCGCGCTTTCAGTGCTGCATTCTTCTCGCAAGGTGTCGCGCCCGCCATCCATCAAATCCACTTCCGTATTTAATTTGACGATCGGCTCGAAGATATTCTCTGCGATGTGCCGTACCACCGGCACCGCGACCCCGTCTCCAGTTAAATGATATGCTTGGTTATATTTCTTGGGAAGCTTGTAGGTGTCGGGCAGCCCCATCAGGCGCGCTGTCTCCCGTGTTGAGATTAAGCGTGACCGGATCTTGCTACCATGAACAGTCATGATCAGCTGACGCGAAGAACCACCGGCAGGTGTACGCAGACATCCTGCGATGTCATCGAAACGGATCTCGGCGCGCTGCACTTTGATACCGTGCTCCCAACGTGTGCGCTTATAGATAGCGCCCACCATTTTCTGTTTCGCAGCTTTGGCGGTCTCAACCTTCGCAAGATTGACTTCACTCATCATGGACAGGAGTGCTGTCGTCTCGGATGCGGTGTGCCAGTCGACGCTCTTCGGCTTGTCTTCGATGAGATCGCAGAAATCCGTCTTGCGCTCACTAGGCTCAGGCATAGACCACCAGATCCAGTTATCCTGTTGATCATCAGACAGGTTGGTCATCGCGCGGCGCAGAGCGGCCGTGTGCCAGGGCTGCTCAGGTCCATCACCGGTAATACTATCAGGCAATGTGACGTCAGACTTCACTGCAATCACGAACAAACGTGGGCGGCTCTGTGGAACGAAGAGAGATGCGTCGGCCACCAGCGCGCCATATCGGTAGTCAAGCTCATCCAGCGCACAACAGATCGCCTGGAAATCCTTACCCTTGTGGGATGTCAGCGTGCCGACGACGTTCTCCAGCGCGATGATGGATGGTGCGCGGTCGCTGTCTTGCAGCTCTTTCATGATCGAGATGAACGGATAGAATGTTCCGCTGCGATCACCTTTAAGGCCAGCGCCACCGCCTGCCAGAGAGAGATCCTGGCAAGGAAAGGAACCCCAAGCGAGATCGGGTGTGCCGTCCATATCATCTGGGCTCAGGTTGCGGATGTCATCGACAACCATCTCACCGTCACCCCAGTTGTCGCAGTATGCTTCACCCTTCTTGGTATCGAAGTCGTTCGCGAAACGGCAGGACCAACCAGAACTTAGACCAGCCCGGACCATGCCACCACCGGCGAAAAATTCATAGAATGTTCTCGGCATGTTCTCGCTCCTTTCTTAGCGGTCTTAGACCATTGAGAGTAAAAAAACCACTACTATTCACGACAAGTCGATAGGACCCACGCACTTCGGGCTAGACTCGGCTCGACGCTTCGAACTGATTATGAACCTACTTCGCACAGTGTCAGGTTCATGCACTTTCACGAATTGGAACCGGTGCTACCATCGGTAGGTAGTGCCACTTTCTTCGGTGCCGCAGATGATGTTTTGACTAGCGCAGAATCTTTTAGTTTTTTTGTAAAACTATCGACTTTAGCATTTTTATCAATTGCACCGACTTTATCAAATTCTACGATTGTATGATCGAACACTTTCTTAATGGTTGCGACAGTTAGGTTTGACACTTTCAATCGTGCCAATGCGGATGGGTGAACCGGACGGGCTCCGTTTAGCTCCCAAGCAAGCTGCATCAACAGATGGTATCGAAGGTTATTTCGATAGATGGAGTCAATCAATTTACTGTTTTGTTTGAAGTATGCATCGACCTTGAAAAACAACTCCGCACACACCTGATAAATCTTCAAATCTGTGGTGTCCGCAAAAAGAGCTCGGTATTCCTTTTCGGCCTTCAATAAAGTGGTTGGTCGGCCGCGTGCATCATGCGGTCGCTCAAGCATTATCGCCATCGCGGATTGTGCAAGCCGCTCAATTCCGATGATTTTGCCCACTGGTTTACCTTTGTTGCGCCAATAGTCCTTCCTTCGATCATAGAAGATACCAAGCTGAAGTAGGAAATCATCAATTTTATGTTGGAATGGCTCTGTTGCGTGTAGCGAAGCAGGTTTGATCCCAGTCTGGGAGTTAGTGGCTTTTATGACTCGGTCGCGTCTGTTCTCATCGTCAATTTCAAGCACACGGACTTGTACTGATCGCTCGTTCTCATCGCTGCCATTATCGGCGAAAAATCGGTAAATCTCGTGCGAAGTTTGCAAACCATTTACGACCAATGGGTTCTTAATAGTCAACTTGTTGTCTTGAGATTGCGCCTCTTCGGCGAGAATGGTGATGCCATTGTTAAGCCACCAAAAATCGGCTTGATCGTTGGCGGTCTTCAAGGTGGCTGCGATTTCCTTGTTCACCGCGGCGCTGCTTTGATAATCCCGAACATTGAACTCAAACATGGCATCTAGGATTTCTCCATCCTGCGTAATGAATTCATAATAGTCCTTAATCTTAGCCAAGAAAACATAGCCTTTTCCGTGGGAAATAGCGGACTTAACGAAAGGTAACTTCTTCACTAGGACGTTTTGTTTCTTAGCTCCTTCATAGAGTTTTGCGGCATTCCAGAGATCAACTTTGCATGTAGAGTTGGGAAATTTAGCCTCGATTGCTTTTCCGAGACTCGGAAGCATGGCATCAACCTTAGCGTTCGTCGCAGTGGAGAGAGTGGCACTGACTATGTGGATGTTCACTGTAGGGAATTGATCCGCCAAGGCTGTCAGCCCGTTCCGATAGACTTCGAAAGCCTCCAGAACATCACTGTTGTATTTCTTAGCCAAGATTCCAAGGTCTGCATCGAGAGATATAAGTTCAGGAACAGCGGTTTGAAGCTTCGTGAACACAGTTTCATTGAAGCCGCCTTGAACCTTTGACTGAATGATAAATAGGTCGACCGAAACGGGGGCCTTGTACATTTCCATATCGGTATCGATAGCGATCAGGGATCGATTGACGAAGAAATAGACACTGTCGATACCGCCGTCGTCTTTACCGTCAACTAGCCCTTTTTCTATTTGATCAAAAGTGAGGCCAAACGATTTCAGAACAACCTCAGCACAGAAATACTCGAACGCATCACCATCGTCCAAGTTCTCTCCATAGCGAGACTTGTTCTTCTGTAAGATCGTTTTGATTAAGACGTCATCGCTCATGTTGGTCTGGCCTGCTCTAAAAAGATTTTCGCCCACCATATTCGTTTAATACTCAAAGTAAACTTAGTTTGTTTCCAGCGTATTCTGACAAAGCACTTGGACCTAAGCCCTCATTTTGCGCGCGCCACCAGTGTCCGCAATGCGGGCTGCACCTGCAGCATTTCAGTATGGTGCTCAATGGCCGGTTTGGGCCGTTCGCGATAAATTGGATATTCTAAATATCTGGGCCTGCCTCAAACGCTTGACTGTCATCAATCGTCCTTTTTGCTAATAAAAAGGCTCGTTTCGTAAACCCCCGCGGATTCCCCCCGTTGTCTATAATCAGCTTAACGCGCGCGACAATTTCCGTAATTCGTCCTCTAACGAGTTCAATCGTTGCTCTGAACTTTGCGTCAATGCGCTTTCGAAGAGATTGAAGTCGTTCTGAAGTTTCCTCAATGCGGCGTCGAAGGAACTCAATTGTTCGGTATTGTCGTTCGCCTGCTTCAGCGAGATTTCGACGCAGCGCAGCAATTCTTTTTCGAGTGGCGTCAGGCCTGACATTGTTTACCTCTTTTACGGTTGTTTTAGACAAATCCGCCCCCTTGGAGCGGTCATTGGGCAGGGCGTTATTTCTGCGCCACTCGGCAGGACCAGCACGGTTCCAAGCCCACCTATCCCCATCAGGGTTTGGCCCTGTTGCAAGTTCGGCGGAGCCACTGACGTTGTTGGTGCTGGCGCGGATTTGAACAGGATCAGTGATCCGATCATGCTGCCCAGAAGACAAATCGCTAGCGATATCATCATAATACCGGCTGTCAGGATTGCGCCTTTCATTCCCAGAAACCGTGCGGCGTTCATCATGGTTTGTGTTCTTTTGGTCAGAGATTTTGCCGCCGCTTCCAGTTGGAGTTGGGTCTGTTGGTTCAACGTCTTCACTTCGGCGTGCAACGCATTGGTATCGTTTACGATTGCTCTGAGAACGTCGATCAATTGCGCGGTGCATTGCGTCTCGAAGTCCGTCAATGCGGTGCCGATCCGCTGCTGGCTTTCGTTCGCTTGTCGATCCACTTCCTTTTGCAAGTTTTGCAGCAAAGTAGTCGTCTGCGCTCCAGTCTTCATGATAAATCCGCCCTTCCATTCGATAGGTTGTATCTGTCCCTGTGGTGCTTATTTCGCGCAAAGTGATGCGGGTATCGCGACGACGTTTCTTTTCGCCACCTGACAAAATCTCGGCGGCTACTCGCTTTGCACGACGCGTTTCTTGTTTTTCGGTCAGCGGTTTAATCTCGAGTCCCAAGTGCTGCAAATTGGAAAGACAATGCCACATACTCAAGTGGTTTTTGATTTCACCTGTCTCAATTTTTTGCGCAACAAGAGTATTTATATGTTCTCGAATCTTGGTGCGGTCCTTGCATTCAACAACGGCACGGATGTCTTTGCGTGTCGACAGCGCCTCTGGGTCGGCCCAATTTTTGAACGTATTCCAGTAGTCGCGAAATGCGTTAAAGTACTTCTCGGCTCCTGGTGGGGCGACATTAAAGGCGCGTCCGCTGATCAACTCTACCCGAGGGATTAGGAAGTGAAGTTCAACATTGCCCATATGCAAATGTCGCACCCAGAGGATATTTGTTTGATCGACATCCATGCCCGCGAATGCTGCCCTTTCAAAGCTGGCCATGACCTCGGCTTGTTCTTCTTCGCTCGGTGCATCCCCAACAGCAAAGGCAATCACACCAGAGGTATAACGCCATTTTCGGTGATTGCTGTCGATCAACATTTGGGTGGTTTCTGCATGCCCAGCCAAGACTTCTGGTAAGATATCTCGCTTCACCGTTTGCCCTTTGATTCGACGACGATCATCATCATAAGCCGCCACCTCGGCCGCCAGAAGGTATTCTACGACTTTGGCACCGCTGCCATCCCCGTGCGGGAAAAACCGAATGATCATCGTTGATGCTCTGCCAGCAGTTCGCCAAGTGTCCGTTCGATGATCAGCAACTCGGCCTGCAGTGAAATTGCATCCAACGGCATCATCAGCTTTGCAGTCAAATTCACCGATCTAGCGATCTGATTAAGGTTGTTGCCCGCCGCCGCGATCTGCTGCAACAGGCGGGCATCAACGGGCGGTGGAGCGCGACGTTTGGCCATTGGGGCATCGTTGAGCATATCGCGCAGGTAACTCGATAACGGCACCCGTAGCGCATGCGCCTTGGCCTTCCACAGGTCACGCTCAGCAACGGTGCAGCGGACATGCAGGGATTGCTCTCGATGGGTACGTGGGTTCGGTTTAACCATGGTACCCACCAGGATAATATCGGCTATCAACTTCCCTTTGTTTGGATGGGGTTGAGGGGAAGGAGCGCAGCATTCCTTCCCTCACAAGGTGCGGTGGCGTAGCCACAAGCGTAACCTTGCTCACTTCATTCTGACGGCTTTGTTTTATCACTGCCTTTTTAATCTCGGCAATCATTCCCTCAAGGTTTAGCTGCCGTTTCGCAAACTTCCACGCCATCCCGCTCAAACACTTCTGTGGATCCCGTACGTGATACGGATCGAGTTCGGGTCGTTGGCTATTTCGATCAATCACAGCAATGAACAAAGCGGCGGTTGGCAGGCCAAACTTGCGTTCCGTTATCAACCATCGTTTGTTTGAAATCCCAAGGTCAGCACACCGATCACGACACGCCATCGACAAGGCCGACAAAGGGTCATTGTAACCGGCGTAGGCTTCAATGGTATCTTTGAGCGCATCCGTTGCGATTAAATCCAATGCAGATAAATCACCGCTCCCTGGATGTTTTGCAGTGACCTCAATCGTAGTACAATCATAAGATTTAGTTTCTTGGATTGTATTAGGTCGTACAGTTTTGGCCGACCCGGTCGGACAGATTGGCCGACTAACATAACCCAAAACTGTTTTCATCACGTCACGCAGAGCAGACAGAACCACGTTGAGTTTGGCAAGACAGGTGAGTTCTGATGGCCGCCCTCGTGGATAGGCCTTAACGGCTTCTGCCTCAAACCCAGCTTCAATGATGTCTCGGCGAATTGCGTTGATCTCATCTCGGCAGGCAAGCACCGCGAGTGCATCAATTTCGACCTCATCCGCAAGGTTTTTTAGTTCCGGTAACCGGTCAATCAAAGGGCCAAGGTTCACCCCTGCGGCCCATCTGATCTGCTTAGTCCCAAAATCATCTCGTACACCTTTTCGACGGCCGCGTTTGGAACAGGTCTTTTTGATCCATCCCAACCTAACCAATTCCTCTTCAGCTCGATTAATTGAACGACGGGGCATGTCGATTTTTAGGGATAGCTTAGGAATTGAATAAAAAACTGCGCATATTGAATTGGGTTGGTAATCTTGCTTGCTTGTCAGCTCAATTATTTGGCGAATATATTTATGTGCAGTCGGGGATAGGTCCAACTTGGGTGCGGCGCGTGCCCATGCTGAACGCAGTGTAGCTTTGGGATAACCGTGCTCCAAGCCCGCATGTCTCAAAACGGTACTCATGCCAACACCCCGCTTGCCACGGAATCCAGCGTTTGGTATAATGACAGAATACAGACGATTTCAAATGTGCCGTTGAGAAGAGTGCCAGCTCTCTCAACGGCTTTTTGTTTGTCAGGGGGGCATCGTTCCGGCCCTTTTGGTCGAAAAGCCTGTACGCGATTTGTACGGGAAGGCTTTGCATCTTCTGGTTCTGTTCCAGAATTCAATTGCACGAAGCTACAAGTTGAACTTTTCGAATTACGCGAAAGTCTATATTTTAAAGGGGAAAATGGTGCACCCGTCGCGATTCGAACGCGAGACCTCTGCCTTCGGAGGGCAGCGCTCTATCCAGCTGAGCTACGGGTGCACGGTGAGTGCGGTTTATGTCAAAGCGCAGCCCACTGCAAATGGTTTTCAGACCTGTTGGAATATTTCCCAATCAAAGAAAAATTAACAATAACCGCCCGATTTTAGTCTGCACCGCACAACAAATTGCGCTAGCAAAAGGCATGTTGTTCACGCTCCCAGATGATCAGGTGCTATATAGCGCCCTTGTGGCCCGCGACCCCAGCTATGAGGGGCGCGCTTATGTTGGTGTCAAAACCACCGGTATTTTTTGCCGCCTGACCTGCCCTGCCCGCAAACCCAAGCCCGAGAATTGCACGTTCTATGAGACCGCAGGCCAATGCCTTGATGCTGGTTTTCGGGCCTGCAAGCGCTGCTTCCCCCTGCAACCGGCTGCCGACGCGGATCCGATGATTGCCAGTCTGTTACAAGCGCTGGAGGCACGCCCTGACTATCGGTGGCGCGAGGGCGATGTTCAGCGCATGGGGTTGGACCCCTCCACGGTGCGGCGCAGTTTCAAGCGCCACTTTGGCATGACGTTTTTGGAAATGGCACGGCAGCGCCGGTTGCGCGACGGGTTCTCGACCTTGTCGGCAGGCGGCAAGGTGATCGAGGCGCAGGTGATGGCGGGCTTTGACTCTGCCAGCGCTTTTCGCACAGCTTTTGCGCGGTTGATCGGCATGGCGCCCGGTGATTTCAAACCGGACGCCTTGTTATTCGCAAGCTGGATCGATACGCCGCTTGGGGCGATGATCGCGGTCTGTGACAATCAGTGTTTGCATCTGTTGGAGTTTCCAGAACGCAAGGCCCTGCCTCGCGAATTAAAGCGTTTGCTACAATTCTCAAAAGGCGCGATTGGGCTGGGTCGCACAAAAATCACAGATCAAATCGAGTCCGAACTGGCCCGCTTCTTTGATGGAACGGACGCGCATTTTCAAACGCCGCTGGCCTATCACGGCACGCCTTTCACTCAACATGTGTGGCAGGCCCTACAGGCCATTCCCGCAGGCCAGACCCGCAGCTATAGCGAGGTTGCGGCCAAAATTGGCCAGCCCACCGCCAGCCGTGCGGTGGCGCGTGCCAACGGGGCCAACCAGATCGCATTGGTGATCCCGTGCCACCGCGTGATTGG
>DEII01000124.1:0-16752 GCA_002352385.1 Methylococcaceae bacterium UBA2778
AACGAATTGCGCAGATAAAGTTCATATATGATCCCCGATTCCTGATCCCTGTTTCCCGGCGGCAAAAGCCGCCCAGTCGCGGGAATCGTCGCCATACACCAGAAAATAAGGATTTAAAAGAGATTCCTTGGTGTTGTACCGTAGCGGTTCGCCGCTCAAGGCGCAGACATGCCCGCCGGCCTGTTCCACGATGCAGTGGGCCGCGGCCGTATCCCACTCGGATGTCAATCCGAGACGCGGATAAAGGTCGGCCGTGCCTTCGGCCACCAGACACAATTTCAATGAACTGCCCATCGAGATCAGGCGGTGTGGACCGAGCTTGCTCAGGTAATCCGCCAGCTCACCGGTCTGATGCGAGCGGCTGCCCACAACTGTCAACTTCTCTGGCGCTCTGGTGCGCGCCCGAATGACTTCGACGGGACCGTCCGCCTCCTGCTTGAAAGCACCTTGCCCCGTGCAGCCAAAATAACACAACTGCGTGACCGGCACATAAACGACGCCCAGAACCGGTTGATGCCGATGCACCAACGCAATATTCACCGTGAACTCGCCGTTGCGCTTGATGAACTCCTTGGTGCCGTCGAGCGGGTCGATCAACCAATACGTTTGCCATTTTTTCCGCTCAGAGTACGGACATTCAGCGGACTCTTCCGAAATCGATGGAAAACCTACCTTGAATGCGCTCAAGCCATCGACAATGCAGCGATGGGAATCCATATCGGCGGCGGTCAGAGGGGAGCGGTCCGCTTTGATATCGACAGTAAAGCGCGTACCATAGACATCAAGGATCTTTCGCCCCGCCTCCCGGGCCAGATCAACGACGGGTTCCAGCAATGCGCAGAGATCAAGGTTTTGCATTTCTAAGAAATTCCCGGGTAAGAAACAGGGCGGCAATGCTACGCGCCTCGGTGCAGTCGCCTGCAGCAAGATGCTCATGCAGACGATCCAGCCGCCAAGGCACGACTTCAAGCTCTTCCGGCTCATCGCCCGGCCGTTTTTCTTCATACAGATCCATGGCCAGAACGATATCGGTCGCATGCTCCAGGTAGCCGGGAGCGACTGTGAGCGACGTCAGCATACGCAGGTCGTTGGCCGCATAGCCGATCTCCTCCATCATTTCACGGTTCGCCGCTTCGAGAACCAGCTCATCGGATTCGATTTTGCCTTTCGGCAAGCCGATCTCATAACGATGAACACCGGCAGCATATTCACGCACCATCAAAACGGTGTTGTCATCGAGCAGCGGCACGATCAGAACAGCCCCCCCTCCCGAACCGCGCACCAACCGTTCGAATGTCCTCCGGGCCCCGTTGCGAAATAACAAATCCAATGATTCGATCCGGAAATATCGGGTTGCTGCAAGCGTCTTTCGCTTCAGAATGGTCGGTTTTCCAGGCATAGGCAACGCATCAACTCCCGCCGCTGGATCCCGAGCGCCTCTTGTGCGGCTTTCGCCTGCTCCCTGCCGGTGCCGCCGCACCCGTCCGCGACGGCCGCTTCATCCTGGCGACGCGATAGGGTTTTACCACCTCCAATTGATCGACGGGCACCGGCCGCATCGGAATTTTGTGGCCGATATACGCCTCGATCTCCGGCAGGGAATATACATATTCTTCACAGACGAAACTGACAGCCTCGCCGGCTGCCCCGAAACGAGCCGTTCTGCCAATGCGGTGAACATAGTCTTCGGCATCCTGCGGCAAATCAAAATTGAATATGTGCGACACATCCGGAATATGTAAACCGCGCGCCGCCACATCGGTAGCAACCAGCACCGCAAGCTTGTTTCCGCGAAAACGCTCCAGCATCCGTTGACGCTTCTGCTGTGGCACATCTCCTGATATCGCCCCACAGTCAAAGCCATTGGCGCTCAGCGCCGCATCGACCTTATCGGCCGCTTTCCGTGTATTCACGAAAATAATGCTTCGAAACGGGTCCATCGTGCGCAACAGATGAATCAAAAGAGGCATTTTCTGCTCATTCGAGGGATAATAGGCAGACTGTCGGATGGCTTTGACGGCGATCTGCTCGGGTTCGATCTGAATCAGCTCCGGCTGATTCATATGCTCGTAAGCCAATTCGGTGACCCGATAAGAGAGGGTTGCCGAAAAAAGCAGGCCTAACCGCTTGGCCGGCTTGGGCATTCGGCGCAGAAGGTATCGGATATCGCTGATAAAACCGAGATCGAACATGCGATCGGCCTCATCCAGAACGACAACCTCGATCTCTTTGAGATGAAACGCCTTTTGCTTGAAAAAATCGATGATGCGCCCCGGTGTACCGACCAGGATATCAACGCCTTCCGAGACCTCTTTGAGCTGTTCGGCATATCCGGCCCCGCCATACACCAACCCGATCCGAAGCCCGGTATACTTCCCAAGCAGCTGCGCCTCCTGATGAATCTGTATGGCGAGCTCTCTGGTCGGCGCAACGATCAGAGCGCGCAGCCCCCTGTTTTTTTCCCCGGCATCGAGCAACAGGCGCTGGAAGGTTGCAACCAGGAATGCCGCTGTTTTACCGGTTCCGGTCTGGGCCTGGCCGGCCACATCATGGCGCTGCAGTGCGATAGGGAGCGTTTTTTTCTGTATTGGAGTACAATGAGTATATCCAGCGTCATCGAGACCCTGCAATATCGAATCGGCAATCGGCAAACTGCGAAAGGTCGTTTTTGTGAGTAATTTTTCCATTCGGTTATTTAAGCGTAGCTGGTTTTCTAGGAGGCCGTCCGAGAACAGCGATCGTAGCGAGGGTGAGACTGATCGAGTCAGATTTTTCGATCATTTGAGGAGAATAGTGGGCCTATTTGACGATAATGATCGGAAAATTTGACCGATCAGGCTCGGCCGCAGTAGATTAGTCTATTCTCGGACAGCCTCCTAGCACGATTGGACTTGCAATATTCCCCGATTTGAGCTGAAATTAGTAGAGGCAGTCTCATCACACCGCCAGGACGACGATCTTCCGTTCGTTCCAGTTCGCAGAATATCATGAATTCCTCTTTAACAACTATCCGGAGATAAGCGTGAATGATGCAATTCTTCATGTCACCGATGACAACTTCGAAGAAAATGTCCTTCGGGCGGACAAGCCTGTTCTTGTCGATTACTGGGCGGAATGGTGTGGGCCATGCAAGATGATCGCACCGGTACTCGATAAAATCGCCGCTGCATACGAAGGGAAAGTAACCATTGCGAAATTAAACATCGATGAAAACCCATCAACCCCGCAACAATACGGAGTTCGCGGGATACCCACACTGATGCTGTTCAAAGACGGCGAAGTGGAAGCAACAAAAGTCGGTGCGATCACTCAATCCCAACTAGCCGAATTCATCGACAGCAATCTCTAAAAGAAAACCCGCGACCCGTACCGTACGCTGCATCGCTCTGGACGGGCAGTCTCGGGTCATCGCTGGTTTTCCCTTTACAAAATCCGTACGTTCGTTAACCCGCACCAACGCCGGCGACTCCTTCCGCTGACGCCATGACTCGATCAATCCTCTTCGAGTCATCGCTGCACATCAATCTTACTATAACACGTTCAACACTATGAATCTGACCGATCTTAAACGCGAGCCCGTTTCCGCTCTGATCAAACTCGCCGAATCGCTCGGCATCGAAGGCGTCGCCCGCGCTCGCAAGCAGGAACTGATCTTTGCGATTTTGAAAAAACACGCCAAAAGCGGCGAAGACATTTACGGGGACGGCGTCCTCGAAATACTGCAGGATGGTTTTGGTTTCCTGCGCTCGCCAGACGCCTCATACCTGGCCGGCCCCGACGACATCTATGTGTCACCCAGCCAGATCCGGCGCTTCAGCCTGCGCACCGGCGATACCGTCTCCGGCAAGATCCGACCGCCGAAAGACAGCGAGCGTTATTTCGCGATGCTCAAGGTTGAAAAGATCAACTTCGAGCCCCCCGAAAACGCCAAGCATAAAATCCTGTTCTCCAACCTTACACCGCTGTTCCCGAATCAACGATTCGTACTCGAAAGGGGCAATGGCACCACCGAGGATTTGACCGCTCGGGTGATCGACCTCATCGCTCCGATTGGCAAGGGACAACGCGGTCTGATCGTATCGCCGCCGAAAGCGGGCAAAACCATGATCCTGCAAAATATGGCTCATTCGATTGCGGAAAAGAACCCGGAATGCGATCTGATTGTCCTGCTGATCGACGAACGCCCGGAAGAGGTCACGGAAATGCGCCGCAGCGTCCGCGGCGAAGTGGTTTCCAGCACCTTCGACGAACCGGCGGCACGCCATGTGCAGGTCGCTGAAATGGTGATCGAAAAAGCAAAGCGGCTGATTGAACACAAACGTGACGTTGTGATTTTGCTCGACTCGATCACGCGTCTTGCACGGGCCTACAATACGGTGATACCCTCGTCAGGCAAGCTGTTGACCGGCGGGGTGGACGCCAATGCACTGGAGCGGCCCAAACGCTTCTTCGGAGCGGCGCGGAACATCGAGGAAGGCGGCAGCCTGACGATCATTGCCACTGCGCTCATCGATACCGGCTCCCGCATGGATGAAGTGATCTATGAAGAATTCAAAGGCACCGGCAACATGGAGTTGCATCTGGATCGAAAAATCGCCGAAAAGCGGGTTTATCCTGCCATCAACATCAACCGTTCCGGTACGCGCAGGGAGGAATACCTGGTCGACCCGGAAGAGCTGCAGAAGTGCTGGATTCTACGCAAGATCCTGCAACCGATGGATGATATCGCCGCCAGTGAGTTCGTGCTGGGCAAATTGAAAGAGACTAAGACGAATGCTCAATTTTTTGAATCGATGAAGCGCTGATTTTCGTTCTCTCTCGGGCGCTTTCCCGGTTTGCCGCCATCCGACTGCCGCCTATTGCCTTGCGTGAACTCCACGGCGACTCGAAAATCGTCCTTTTTAAGCATTTCCCCTCCTCAGTCACAAAAAGCGCCTGCTTCCCGGCCTTTTGCCGCGCCTGAAATCACCGCCCGCCCGCAAGAGCAAAAATCGCCGACCATCCCACTCGGCCGCCCTGCTACCAGATTCAATTCGTATGGCGCTCCGAGTGATTGAGAAGTTGCAGTTTTAATCGTTAAAGCACCCCAGCTGTCCAAAAGGCTGCAGGGAATGCGAAGCAAACGCTTTTCATACCATATGAGGTGCATCCTTCAACACACCTGCACAACTTAGTGTATTAGATAATTCAACAGCCATATCAACTCGCGGCCTCCTGGCTTGGCGCATGATCGATAGCGTGCACCGTCGCGTCCGACAACCAAATCGAATAGAGTTGCAATTATCGCCACTGAGTGCTAATTTGCCAAAAAGCAACGAACCGTTGTTAATTTCGCCGGCGCAAAGTGTCAAACAACCGGTTATGCCCTCATAGACTATGACTTCGTTGATGCAGCTGTTGTCGTCATTTTGTGAACGCGTTCGAAAACCATAAAATCCAAAAAAGAACGCCAAGGCAATCAACTATGAAAACAAAACTCGAAACTTATGTAGCACACATGGAAATCGATCATGTCAGCCGTAGCCTGGCCCAGCCCGAAGTGCGGGAAAACAGCGACCTGATCCTGGAACACCTTGAACAACTCGGCATCGACTATCTGTTTGGTGTTCCAGGCGGAGCCATTGGACCACTCTATAACGCTCTGGCCCGAAGCGCCGCAAAAGGCAGTATACGCCCCATTGTCGCGCGCCATGAAACCGGGGCATCTTTCATGGCAGACGGCTATACCAGGGAAAGCGGTAAACTGGGGGTTTGCTGCGGAACAACCGGGCCGGGGGCAACCAACCTTATTACCGGGGTGGCGTCCGCTTACGAAAACGAAATACCTCAACTGGTCATCACTGCACAAACGGCGCTGTGCACATTCGGTAAAGGCGCTTTCCAGGAATCATCCTGTTCCAGCGTGAATACCCTGGGCATGTTTCAGCAGTGCACTCGATATAATTCGCTGATATCTCACTCCGCGCAACTCGAACAGAAACTCGTCGCGGCGATTATGACCGCTTTTCGCCGGCCACGCGGCCCGGTCCATTTGTCCATCCCCATCGATGTATTGGCCGCACCGGCAGATGCCGCATCGTTTTCGATAAACAAGGACATGCTGGATGATGCGTCTTATCCGCACTTTCCCTGCGCTAACGTGCTTGATGAACTCATCACACAAATTCGCAAGGCGAAGAAAATCGTTTTTGTCGTGGGCGCCGGCTGCAGCGGAGTAACACACACAGTTCTTAGACTGGCAAAACTGCTGCGCGCTCAGATTGTCACATCGATCGACGGAAAGGGATTGGTCAGCGCCTATCACGCCCGATTTCGAGGCGTGTTCGGGTTCGCCGGCCATGCCAGCGCAAGGGATGCTTTGAGGGACCCGGAGGTTGATCTGGTTTTGGCATTGGGCACCAATTTATGCGAACTCGCAAGCGGTGGCTGGGATCAACAATCTCTTCTCAACACGCGCCTCGTCCATATCGATTCCGTGGAAAGCCACCTTATGCGCTCAACGATGGGAAGGCTGCAGGTTTTTGGTGCAATTGATGAGATTTGTCATTATCTGATCAACCACCTGCCTTCTCGCAACTGGCGAGGCAATAAGAATTCACTGTCAAACACGAAAACGCCGAACTGCACGCTGCAGGAACCCCAAAAATGCACGGACAACAGTACGCCCCTCAAACCTCAGTGGCTAATGACAGTGCTCGGCGAACGTTTTCCTTTATCGACCCGCTTTCTTGCCGATATCGGGAATAGTTTTGTCTGGGCTACCCACTATCTGCATCCAAAGGACCGCCGCGGGGATCCCGAAGGGTCAGATGCACCAGTAGTAGACTTCGACCGCAAGAGGTCGGCTCGCGGCAAATTGGATACGGCCATTTATCGGGCAGGGATTGAATTTGCGTCCATGGGCTGGGCGATCGGCAGTGCAGTGGGAACCGCGCTGGCTAATCGGCAACATCCTGTCGTATGCATTACAGGCGACGGCAGTTTCCTCATGAATGGGCAAGAGATTACCATAGCGCTCAGCGAAGAATTGACCATAATATACGTCATTCTCAATGATTCCTCGCTGGGCATGGTTAAGCACGGCCAGCGGTTGACAAACAACCCATCTATTGGGTGCGACCTTCCCAAAGTTGATTTCGCACTATTCGCACGCGCGATGGGCGTCAATGCCTATACCGTCCGGTCTGCCGATGACTTCAATGCACTGAACATCAAGGAGATCTGCACCTATAAAGGACCAACGCTACTGGATGTTCACATCGATCCCGACGAAATGCCGCCCATGGGGCTACGTATCGAACAACTGAACGTAGCAACAACACCTAATGACTAAAGAAAAGATATGTAGCACGATCTGGAACGAGACGGCTGAAGCGGACAACCCGTTTGCCGCATCGGTGTGCTACTGCAGTGGCTATGATGTATACGGTGAAGTGCTGAAAAAAGCCAGCTGGAGCGAATATCTGTTTTTGCTGTTCCAGGGCGAACGACCGTCAAAGCCGCAAGCCGGATTACTGGAAGCTTTGGCAATCGCGCTCGCCAACCCGGGGCTTCGGGACCACAGCGTGCGGGCGGCGATGAACGGCGGCGTCGGGGGCTCGACCAATGCAGCCAGCCTGATGGCGGCGCTGGCCGTCGGAGCAGGCGCATTGGGGGGTGGGCGAGAGATTGTCGTTGCACTTGACTATTGGACGCACTGCGGCACCGACTTGAACGCCTGGAGTCAACTCCTTCTTGAACCACCGCAGCAAGATCCCGCAGATATCTGGCCTCCAATGGAGCATCCACCGGGCTTTGACCCGCATGGGGCCAGCTGTGCGAAACCTGTACGGCAGGTGCTGGATTATCTCAGCCAGTTCGACTGCGCAGATGCATTGATTTGGCTAAAACAAAACCGTGAGCAATTGGAACGGTTCGCGGATTGCCCATTGGCAATGTCCGGGGTGGCCGCAGCCGCTTTCGTCGATCTGGCGTTTAGTGCGGATCAGGCCGAGATGCTTTACCTTCTTCTCAGATTGCCGGGGGCTGCCGTGCATTCGCTGGAGCAAAAGAGATTCGGCATACTTAAGTATCCGTTCTTTGCCGATGCCATAACCCTGACCGATACGCCCGAACAATGCGGCACGGAGCATCTATGAGCGGACCGAAAGCGCTGCTGGAAAGCGAAGACAACTGGGTGACCGACATCGGAAGGTTCGTTCCTGGTGAGCGAGTCATTTTTCGCGGAAAAGACTTATTCAAGGAGCTGAAAGAAATCCGATGGACGGGGCTATATTTTTACGGGGTCACCGGGCGATTTTTTTCTGAACGCCAACTACGCCTCATCGAGGCCTTGTGGGTCCTTTCGGTCAGTTATCCCGACCCCAGAATTTGGAACAACCGGGTTGCCGCCCTAGCCGGAACAGCAAGAAGCAACAGCCCGCTTGCCGTGAGCGCGGCCACCGCCGTAACCGAGGCGATCATTTATGGATATGGAGCAGAAAAAGGGGCCATGGAATTTTTACTACGTGCGCAACAACAGCTTGATCAAGGCGCGGACCTCAAGGCGCTGATCATGCATGAGATTAAACAACGCCGCAAAATATTCGGTTACGGGCGTCCCAAGCGCGTCCACGCAGAAATTGACGAACGAATCGCGCCCATTTTGGAGGTTGCTCACCGGTTGGGGCTGGATCAAGGACGGCATCTCAAGCTGGCATTAGAGATCGATCGCCTCCTGGCAAACAGCAGGTACCCTATTCGAATGACGGTGGCTGCCCTTAATGCAGCACTCTGCGCTGATATGGAATTGACGTCGGAGGAGTTTGTCGCATGTTCAATACCGGCTTATAGTAGCGGCATGATTCCATGCTACCTGGATGCCCTGGAGCAGCCCGAAGGCACTCTGTTCCCCCTGCGGTGCTCTAGAATTGACTACCAGGGCAAGCCTCCACGAAGCTGGGACTAAATATCCTTCAATACTCCAACCCCTGCCCGTCCCATACACGCCTCCCGGATTTTTGAAAAGGGATTGTTCCTGTGTATATGCCGACTTCAACCCGGATGCTTCACGAGAGCGCCGGGCGCATCACCCAAACCTGAACAACACCTCGAGATTGCCATCATCGCAACACTCCGATTGCGATTAGCGTAGTTTCGCCGCCGCTAACCGAGCGAGTGAAACCATGATAAAGATATCTGCCAACTTCCTCATCCTTTTGCTCTTCGGACTCTTCAGCGGTCCGGTGCTCTCGCTCGAACCGGACGAAATGGATCTGGATCTGGTCTATGGCGACGAAGAAACGGTGAGCATCGCGACCGGCACCCAACGTCCGCTCAATCTTGCGCCCGCTGTCATTTCCGTGATTACGGCGGAGGAGATCGAAAAAATAGGCGCAACCGATATCAATCAGGTTCTGGAAACGGTTCCAGGCTTGCACGTTTCGGTTTCATCCCAAGGCTATAACCCTATTTTTGAGATCCGCGGCATCCATTCCGATCTTAACCCACAGGTATTGCTGCTTATCAACGGTCTGCCGCTCACCAACGTCAGCTTTGGCAATCGCGGTCTCGCCTGGGGCGGCATGCCGATCAAGAATATAGCGCGCATCGAAGTCATACGGGGGCCCGGCTCGGCGATATACGGAGCGGATGCGTTCGCCGGTGTCATCAATATTATTACCAAAAACGCCGAAGACATTGACGGATTGGAGATCGGTGGGCGGGGAGGCAACTTCGACCGAGGGGACGGCTGGCTGCTGTACGGCGGCAATCTGAGTGGACTGGATATTGCCTTTTCTTTTCAAGGCGGGACGACAAGCGGACAAAAACGGGTCATCGATGCGGATGCCCAAAGCTTTTTTGACGGTGAATTTGGAACATCGGCCTCGCTCGCGCCCGGACCGGTCAATCTGGGCCGCCAATACATAGACACCAGCCTGGATTTGTCTTTTGATGAATGGCGGTTGCGCGCCTGGTACCAGGGCCGGTTCGATGGGGGATTGGGTGCGGGAGCGGCTCAAGCGCTGGACCCAATCGGGAGAGGCAGCGCATCACGCTTCAATGCCGATCTGACCTATCGCAACATCGATAGCTTTGAAAACTGGGACCTGACCGCCCAACTCAGCTTTTTCGATGTCGCCAACGAGTTCGACACGGTCCTATTCCCCGCCGGCTCGGCATTCCCGGGCAGCAATGGCAACCTTAACACATTTCCTCACGGCGTGATCGGCAACCCGGATCTTTTTGAACGCCATTACCGCACCGACCTGTGGGCATTTTATACCGGCTTCAACGAGCATACGCTGCGCTTTGGAACAGGCTTTCGCCTGGAGGACCTATACAAAGTCACGGAATCCAAAAATTTTTTCCAGCCGGGACCGTTTCCGCAGCCGCTGCCCGGGAACCGAGTCGTGGACGTCACCGGCATCGCGGCATTCAACACGCCCCATTCGCGGAATATCGTTTACCTGCTTGCCCAGGACGAATGGAACTTTGCACCCGACTGGACGCTGACTGCAGGAGTGCGGTATGACCACTATTCAGACTTTGGCAACACCGTCAACCCACGCCTGGCACTGGTCTGGCAGACCGCCTACAACCTGACTTCCAAGCTGTTGTATGGTCGCGCATTCCGCGCTCCGTCGTTTACCGAGCAATTCAATATCAACAATCCGGTCTTGCTGGGCAACCCGAACCTGAACCCGGAAACCATCAACTCGATCGAACTGGCGTTCGACTACCAGCCATGGCAGCCATTGAGAACCAAACTAAACATCTACTGGTATCTCTATCAGGACATCATCCGCTTCGTTCCTGAGCCGAACGGCACGAGAACCGCCCAAAACTCGGGCGACCAAACCGGCTACGGCCTCGAATTCGAGTCGACCTGGGACATCACAGACACGCTCCGTCTGTACGGCAATTACGCTTTCCAGAAATCGATCGACGACAGCGTCGATGCGGATGTCGGCTTTGCGCCCACACACCAGGTTTATGCGCGCGCCGACTGGCGCTTTCTGCCCAAGTGGAACCTGGACACCCAATTCAACTGGGTGGGCGATCGCAAACGCAGCTTCGGCGATCCCCGGCCCCAAATCGGTGATTACACCACACTGGATCTCACACTACGGGGAAGCGACCTGTTTCATGGACTCGGCGTGTCGCTGGCGGTCAAAAACCTGTTCGATACAAACACCCGAGAACCGAGCCTGCCGCCGGGCCTGATTCCCAACGACCTTCCTCTGTCCGGGCGAAACTACTATTTTGAATTGCGCTACGAGTTGCATTGACCAGGTCGTTGACTGCACAGGCAATTCGATTGATCTCTTTTGATCCATTAACAAGGCAAACCCGTTGAGAACGATTGCCAACAATCCGATAGTCGGGTTTTTCCTGTTTCTGCTTTCGAGCGCAGGGAGCGCTGCTTTGGGTGCCGAAGTCGGCGTGCTTTATCCGGCGCTGCGCGAGCCTTATAACAAAATCTTTGATACAATCATCGAAGGGGTGGAGCAGCAGATCGGCCAAACAGTGAACCGCTATGCACTGACTAAAGTTTATAATGCGACCGAACTGGGCCGGAGAATAAAAAAACAAAACAAGGTGATTCTGGCGCTGGGGGTGAGGGGGCTGAAAGCAGCAGAGAAAATCAACCCCGACCTACCGGTGGTCGTTGGAGCCGTTTTCCCTTCTGCATCCCAGTCTGCTAAGATAAATCATTCCGGAATCACCCTGGTACCGGACCCGGAACTGTTGTTCAGACAATTGAAGGCCATTGCGCCCCGGATCAGAACGGTGTCGGTGGTTTACAACCCGCATATAAATCAGTCTCTGATCGATCGAGCGAGACGGGCAGCTGAACGTCTGGGCCTTACGCTGGAGGCCAAGCCGGCGGATGATATCCGCAGCGCCGCCCTCACTTACAAGCAGATACTGGACGCAATGAACAGCCGCGACAATGCCATCTGGTTGCTGCAGGATGCCACGGTCGATTCCGATACGATTTTGCCGTTGTTGCTGGAAGAGGCATGGAAACGCAGCCTCATCGTTTTTTCCAGCAGCCTGATACATGCCAAGCGAGGCGTTTTGTTTTCGATGTACCCGAACAACCTGGAAATGGGGCGTGAACTCGGGCGGTTGGCGAAAGCGGCATTACGAAACTCATCCTCCTCGGATCCGGGCATCTCCGTTCTAAAGGCACTGAAAGTGGCGGTCAATTTGCGAACTGCCAAACACCTTGGCATCAATTTCTCGAAACGGGACGAACAGTCATTTGATTTGATCTTTCCAACCCCCTGACCGTTTTCGGATTGACCTATGGCGCGGCCCCTTCATTCAAAAGTCAGTTTCAACCGGCAGCTCTCGACAGCATTCGTGATTGGGATTTTTTTCCTGGCGATCATCTCTTCGCTGCTGATCTCCTGGGTCGCCAGTCGGACGGCCCGCGACAGGTTCATCACCGAAGGGCTCCAGATCACCGGCAACTTTGCCATTCAAAGCCGGCTCGCTCTGTTATACGCTTCGAAGGAGAACGCTGAAGTTCCGGTCAGATCGATCCTCTCCTTTCCTGATGTATTGCAGGTCGCAATTTTCTCCATGGACGGCAAGCCGCTGTTGCGTGAAGGCGAAATCAAGGACAGGCTCAGCGATGGTTGGCGAAAGCATCTGCCGGACCACGCCGCACTGATCCACGAATCCGGACAAGCATGGTACTTTGCTTCGCTCGTATATCCCTCAGCCATGCTGGATGAGGAGAAATCACCCTTCGAAGAGATTGAAGCCAACCGTGAACCGCTGGGTTGTGTGCTGGTCACCCTGGGTAAGGGGAGTCTGCACGTCATGACTCAAAGAATCTTTCTCGTAAACAGCTTCATCGCGCTCGCATTGGCCTCGGTCCTCTTGTTGATCCTCCGCTTCATCACGAAAAGATTGACGACACCGCTGGAAAACCTCGCCAAGACCATGCTGCGGGCAGAACAGGGAGAAACACGGATTCGCGCCGAACTCACGGGGCCAAAAGACATTGTCGATATGGAACACGCTTTCAATCAAATGATGGCCGTACTCGAGGAGCGTGAAGCGGAGCTCAAAGAAGCACGCGATGCCGCGTTGCAATCCGCTCAAATCAAAGCCGAATTTGCCGCGGTTGTCAGTCATGAGATCCGCACCCCATTGAATGGCGTGCTCGGCATGCTGAACCTATTGAAGGAGATCGGCGTGCCTGAACGGCAGCGCGAATATCTGAATATTGCCATCAATTCGGGCAATACGCTGCAGGAACTCATCAACGATATTCTGGATTTCAGCAAGATCGAAGCCCATAAACTGGAGTTGGAAAAGGTCGGGTTCAACCTTCGCGAAAATATCGAGAACACGGCCGCATTGTTCGCGGAAAAAGCCTATAGCAAAGATATCGAGTTATGCCTATCGATTCCGCCGCACTGTCCCGCAGTCGTCAAAGGCGATGTGACACGCCTGCGTCAGATCCTGAACAACCTCCTCAGCAACGCCATCAAATTTACCGACAGCGGCAGTGTCGAGCTTTCCGTGGAGAGTCGGCAGCAGGAGAATGGGCATCAGCCGCAGTTTTATTTCGCCGTGAAGGACACCGGAATCGGCATCCCGGAGGAGGCACAGGAAAGAATTTTCGACTCATTCCGACAAGCCGATGGCAGTACGACGCGACAATTCGGCGGCACCGGTCTCGGACTGACCATTTCCAGACAACTGATTGATTTGATGGGCGGACATTTGGAGGTCGTCAGTGCATCCGGACAAGGAAGCACCTTTTCATTTTCGATTCCAATGGAAGTCGCCTCGGCCTCGGCGCCGGAGACTGTCCTCGCCAAGCAGCACGTATTGGTGATGGACCGAACACGCTGCAGCCGGCTTTCTTTAGCCCGGACCCTGACCGCATTGGGCTGTCGATGCGATTCAGCCGTGACGGAACAGGAGGCGCTGTCAATGCTCGGAGCCCATCACAACCCGCCCATCCAAGTCTGTTTTTTTGATCAAAAGAGCTGCATCTCGCCCCCGACAGTTTTTGCCGTTAAAGCCCGCTCCGCGGCATCGAACCCGGCTTTGCGGCTGGTCATGCTGACGCGCCCATCGATCACGGAACACGAGACCCATGAGATCGACGCGACACTACACAAACCGGTCCGCTATTCGGCCTTGAAGCAGTCGGTGCTGGCGCTGCCGGTCGAAACAGGGCCGCAACCTCCCAATAATACTGAAACAGCCGCCGCCACCCGATCAAACAGCCGCCGCATTTTAATCGTCGATGACAACAGAACCAATCAAATGGTCGCAAAAGCCATGCTTTCGGAATCCGGCTATCTTGCAGATGTGGCGTCCAACGGCAAGGAAGCGGTGAAATTCGTCTCACGGAAATCCTATGACCTGGTGCTGATGGATTGCAATATGCCTGTCATGGATGGTTATGAGGCGACCCGAAAAATTCGTCAACTGCCCCATCGAACCGGCCGGACCCCAATCTTTGCCATGACAGCAATCGATAATCCCCATGATGTTCAGCACTGCCTGGACATCGGCATGAATGGCTTTCTGATCAAGCCCCTCAACCTGCAAGTGCTGAGGAAAACATTGGATGAACTGTTTCAGAACGATACCCATGCCCTCGAGGCGGCCCCATCGCCGACCATTGACAGTTGCTGCATCGATGTCGAAAGCTTTTCTAACCTCCAGCGTGCCATGGGGGACAAGATCCGGGAACTTGTGGATGCGTTTACGAACGACGGCACGGCCTATCTGATGCAACTCGAGCAGGCTCTCGACCTGGAGGACTGGCCGCAAATCACCCACTTGGCGCACGTGCTGAAAGGAAGCGCCAGAAATCTTGGCGCCAATGTCTTCGCGTCGATCGCCCTGGAAATCGAGGGTCTCGCCCGGGCAAAGAAATGGACTGTGCCCCATGCGAAAACTTTGCTCCTTGAGCTCAAAGAAGAATTCGCTCACATTGGAGAAGCGCTGGAAAATATGCTTGCCGGGAACCTAAACACCGTCAGGGATCGCACATCCGGCAAACAGGAAAGTGTCCTGATCGTGGACGATGACAAAAGCACCCGATTAACCATCGCGGAAGCATTGCGTTCGGACGGCCTACAGATCGAGCACGCATCGAACGGGCAGGAAGGCGTCATCAAATTTCAACAGGTGAAGCCGGATCTGGTCATTATGGACGCCATGATGCCGATCATGAACGGTTTTGACGCCTGCCGGAAAATCAGAAGTCTGACAGAGGGCCAATCCATACCCATTCTGATTATCACCGCGCTGGAAAACGACGAAACAATCGAATGCGCGTTTCGCTCAGGGGCGGCCGACTTCATTCCGAAACCCATTAATCTCGCGGTATTGCGTCAAAGAGTCAAACGCGTCCTCGCCGCCCGCCAGTCGGAAATGCGTGTCAAACAGCTGGCCTACAGCGACCCATTGACGGGGCTGCCAAACCGGATGGCCTTTGCTGCACGGCTGCAACAGGATCTGGCTTATGCCAGGAGAAATCATAATAAGCTCGCTGTCATGTTTATCGACATCGATCACTTCAAGGATGTCAACGATAATCTCGGTCATGCAGCGGGAGATGAGCTGTTGAAAATGCTGGCGGAACGGGTTGCGGGGTGCGTGCGCAGTGAAGATACCCTGGCGAGATTGGGTGGCGACGAGTTTGTCGTCGTGCTCAGCTCGGTCCACAGCCAAAACGGCGCCAATATCGCCGCAGGAAATATTCTCAAAGCTCTCTCGCGCCCGTTTGATATCGACGGAACCGAGATTTTTGTCGGTGCCAGCATCGGAATTTCCATCCATCCCGACGATGGAGAGAATAAAGAGACCCTGATCAAGAACGCAGATACCGCGATGTATCGCGCGAAAGCCAGTGGAAGAAACAACTTCCAATTTTATACTTCCGATATGAGCACCTCGATTTCCAAGCGCGTGGAACTGGAAACCGACCTCAGAAAGCTCATAGAGGGAGATGAACTGGTTCTTTATTTTCAACCCCAGGAAAACCTGCAATCCGGCACGATCATCGGGGCCGAAGCGCTGATACGCTGGCATCACCCAACCCGTGGGTTTCTTCTTCCCTCCGCATTTATTCATGTTGCCGAAGAAGCGGGCCTGATCGATAAAATCGGTCTATGGGTTTTGCGAGCAGCCTGTCAGCAATTTCGTACATGGCGCACGGATCAAGGATTTCGCGGCCGTGTTGCCGTGAATGTGTCAGCCCGTCATTTCATGGCGCCGAAATTCGTCAACCAAATCAACGATTGCCTTGAGTGGTCAGGCCTCGAAGCAGAAGCACTGGAACTGGAAATCACCGAGCACACAATTCTGGAGCATGCGGATGAAACCATCGCCAAGCTGAAGGAGCTCGATGCAATGGGAATAACCATCGCCATCGATGACTTTGGTGTCGGCTTCTCATCGTTTAACTATTTAAGGCAGATGCCGGTCCAGGTTCTCAAAATCGACGCGAGCTTTGTTCGTGATGTCCCTGAGGACCGCGCCAGCGCAGCCGTTGTCGACGGGATGATCAAGCTGGGGCATAACCTCAACCTTGAGGTGGTTGCCGAAGGGATTGAAAATGAAGCCCAATACCAGTTTGTACAACAACAACAGTGTGACGCAGCTCAAGGCTACTACATCAGCAAGCCGCTTACCGCTCGGGATTTTTATGATCAATTCATACACCGGCCCATGGCGGAAACACGATAAATGAGCTCGGCCGTTGACGGTTGACGGTTGACGGTT
>DEII01000124.1:16815-17002 GCA_002352385.1 Methylococcaceae bacterium UBA2778
GTTGACGGTTGACGGTTGACGGTAATCAGTTTACCGTTAACCATCGACTGACAACTGTAAACGGATTCAGATGAACTTCCCGACCATTGAGGCCTTCGTCGGCAATACGCCCCTGGTGAAGCTGCAGCGCCTGCCCGGAACAACCAGCAACACCCTGTTGGCCAAGCTGGAAGGCAACAATCCGGCC
>DEII01000124.1:17115-41969 GCA_002352385.1 Methylococcaceae bacterium UBA2778
TGGCGATGGCCGCTGCGATCAAAGGCTATCATATGACGCTCGTCATGCCTGAAAGCATGAGCCTGGAACGGCGAGCGGTGATGAAAGCCTTTGGCGCGGAAATCGTGCTGACACCCGCCGAAGGCAGCATGGAAGCTGCCATCGACCAGGCCCGGGCGATGGAAGCTCGTGGTGAAGGCCAAATTCTGGATCAGTTTTCCAATCCGGATAATCCTCGGTCGCATTATGAAGGAACGGGCCCTGAAATTTGGCGGGATACCCACGGCACCATCACCCATTTTATCAGCTCCATGGGGACCACCGGTACCATCATGGGCACCTCACGGTTTCTGAAGGAGCGCAATCCAGATATCGAGATCATTGGCGTGCAGCCGCGGGAAGGGGCCAAAATACCGGGAATCCGACGCTGGCCCGAAGCTTATCTGCCAAAGATCTATGACCCCTCGCAGGTCGATCTCATAATCGATGTCAGCCAGGAAGAGGCGGAAGAGACAACCCGGCAACTGGCGGCGCGGGAAGGCATTTTTGCGGGCATCTCATCCGGCGGTGCGATAGCGGCGGCTTTGCGGCTCTCAAAGGAGGTCGAAAACGCCGTCATTGTCACGATCATCTGCGACCGGGGCGACCGCTATATTTCCACCGGGGTTTATCCGGGACATTGATGGCACGCAGATCGAGACGGAAAAAACTTCCCAAAGAGCCTGTTCAAGCCCGCATCAAGGCATTCACCCATGATGGCCGCGGAATTGCTTACGTAGACGATAAAGCGGTTTTCATCGACGGTTCGATTCCGGGCGAACTGGTTTCATTCGTTTATACCAACATCCGGCGGGATTTTGCCGAAGGGCGTGTCGATCGGGTGCTCACCGCGTCCGACGAGCGCGTGGAACCTCAATGTCCGCACTACGATATCTGCGGCGGCTGCAGCCTGCAGCACTTGGATCCGCACAAACAGATTCTCACCAAGCAGGATTTGCTGGTGGAACAGCTGGAAAACGTCGGCAAGCTGGAAGTGCCGGCCCTGTGGCCGCCCCTGACCGGTGCGCAATGGGGCTACCGCCATAAAGCACGGCTGGGCGTGAAGTACGTGGCAAAAAAAGCACGCGTGCTGGTCGGTTTCCGTGAGAAGCGAAACCGCCTGATTGCGGATATCGAGCATTGCCCGGTGCTGCATCCGCATGTCGGTAATCGACTGATGGAACTGTCTTGTCTGATCGCCTCTTTGACGATCAAAGATCGTATACCGCAAATCGAGGTCGCCATCGGGGATCGGCACAGTGCTCTGGTGTTTCGAATCCTGCAGGATATCACCCGGACCGACCGCGAGCGCTTGGGAGAGTTCGGCGACCGACACGGGTTCGATATCTATCTGCAGCGACAGGGGCCGGAGAGCGTCGTTCCTCTCGATGCCAAATCCCCGTCTATGCTGAGCTATTCGCTGCCGAATCATGCCGTTTCGATCGATTTCAGCCCGATCCAATTCACCCAGGTCAACGCCGAAATGAACCGAAAAATGGTCGATCGCGTCATCGAAGTGCTGCAGCCTGCGACGAACGACACCATTCTTGATCTTTTTTGCGGCCTTGGCAATTTCACCCTCCCCCTGGCCCGCAAGGCCGCGCATGTCGTCGGCGTGGAAGGCAGCAGCGAACTCGTTCGGGCCGCCCGACATAACGCCGGAAAGAATGGGATCGACAACGTCTCCTTCCATGCGGCGGACCTGACGCAGGATCCGAGCGGCCAGGCATGGGCCGGTCGACGCTACCGCAAAGTGCTGCTCGACCCATCCAGGGCGGGCGCGCGGGAGGTGCTTGCTTTTCTCCCGCGCTGGGGCGCGGAACGGATCGTTTACGTGTCGTGCAACCCTTCGACCCTGGCGCGCGATGCCGGAATTCTGGTCCATGAATTGGGCTATAAGATGTCACGGGCCGGCGTGATGGATATGTTCCCGCACACCGCCCACGTCGAATCGATCGCACTGTTTGAGAAACGGTGACAGCCGAAATTTTCATCCATCTCGACTGTCAGCAGCTCGAACTGAGGGATAGCCCCCGAAGCCTGCGCTCATTCCCGGTATCGACAGCGCGCAACGGCCCCGGGGAAACCACGGGCAGCGAATGCACGCCGAGAGGCAGGCACCGGATCCGCGCCAAGATCGGTGCCGGGCTGCCGATCCGTTCGGTTTTCGTCGGCCGTCGGCCCACTGGTGAGTGCTACACCCCCCAGCTGCATGAGCAATTCCCTGACCGGGACTGGATATTGACGCGCATCCTCTGGCTGAGCGGCCTGGAGCCGGGACGCAACCGGTTCGGCGCGGTCGACACCGCTCGCCGCTATATCTATATCCACGGCAGCCCGGACGATCTCGTCACCGGCTTTCCCGACTCGCACGGCTGCATCCGCATGAAAAATGCGGATATTCTCGAGTTGTTCGAGCGGGTGGATTGCGGTACGCTGGTGATTATTCGATGAATGAGAAACCTGATCGGGTGGCGACCAAACAGTTTATCGTGCAGATTTTAGCAAAGTTAAAAACCGACCTCATCAAATGGACGCTGGGCATGATGGTAGCTCTGACGGCCATTTTTGCAGCAATTGTACAGTTGTTTTGATGCCTGCCTGGTTTTTCATTCGGCGCTGGAGCATGAAAACGAGAAGGTAGCCTTCTGACACCAACCCTTTCAAGGTGGCCGATAATCATCAAAAGATTAATAGTAGGTTGGGCAAAGGCCGGCAGGCCGTGCCCAACATCCGCCCGAGCCGTTGGGCACGCTGCGCTTTGCCCAACCTACATAAATATTCATCTTTTCAATGGCTTGAAAGCACCTTGAAAGGGGTGCCTTCTGACACGTAGCATGCGCATCGCCCTGACCATCGAATACGACGGCAGCGCCTTTTCCGGCTGGCAACGGCAAAACAGCCGCCGCACCGTCCAGGCATGCGTCGAACAGGCACTGTCGAAGGTCGCCGACGAACCCGTTTCGGTGGTCTGCGCCGGCCGCACCGATGCGAGTGTGCACGCACTGGAACAGATCGCACACTTCGAAACCTCGGCGAAACGGGACATGCAGGCATGGACTCTGGGCGCCAACACTCACCTGCCGGACGATGTGCGGATCATCGGCGCACGTCCCGTCAGCGATGCGTTTCATGCCCGCTCGAGCGCGCTGGCGCGCTGTTATCGTTATATAATTTTGAACAGAAACACGCGATCAGCGCTGCTTCCCCGACAGACCACCTGGTGTTTCTATCCACTGGATATCGAACCAATGCAAAAAGCCGCCGATTATTTGATCGGGGAGTACGATTTCTCTTCGTTCCGAGCACAGGGGTGCCAATCGAAAAGCCCCTGCCGCAGGGTGGATTGGATCATGGTCCGCCGGGAGGACGAGCGCGTGATCATCGAGATCGTCGCCAATGCTTTTCTTCACCATATGGTCCGCAACATCGCCGGCGTTCTGATGACGATCGGCGCGGGCAAAGAGAAGCCGAAATGGGCTCAACAAGTATTGTTGGCACATAGCCGCTCAGCCGGCGGCGTGACCGCCCCGCCGCATGGACTCTATCTGGTCGCGATCCATTATCCGCGGCGCTTCGGCCTGCCCCGACATGCCCTGTTCGATCCCCTGCCCGACAACCTGACCCGCTTCGACGAACCGGGGTCAAATGAATTTCCCATACCAATTGATGCGAACTCGAGTTAAAATCTGCGGGTTTACACGGACCGACGATGCGCTGTATGCTGCCTATTACGGCGCCGACGCGATTGGTTTGGTGTTTTATCCGCCAAGCCCGCGCCATGTGGATATCGAGCAGGCTCGATGCATCGTCAGCGCACTGCCGCCTTTTGTCAGCGTCGTCGGCCTGTTTGTCGATGCCGCTGAAAAGCAGGTCAGGGAGGTGCTGAATCGGATCCCCATCGATCTGCTTCAGTTTCATGGAGATGAAACGGCGGATTATTGCCGCTCGTTCGCGCGCCCATACATCAAGGCGGTCAGGATGCGCGATGGTGTCGATGTGCACATGGTCGCGAAAGAGTATGCGGCAGCGGCAGGCCTGCTGCTGGATGCCTATCACCCGGCAGCCAAGGGCGGTACCGGCAGTCGCTTCGACTGGAGCCGAATCCCATCCGAGTGCGATCGCCCCATTATTCTTGCAGGCGGCTTGACGGCGGAAAATGTGCGGTTGGCGCTGCAAACGGTGGGCCCATATGGATTGGACGTCAGCAGTGGCGTCGAATCCGCCAAAGGGATAAAAGAGACGATGAAAGTGAAGGCGTTTTTACAAGAGGTACAAACATTTGACAGCGCACGCAGAACCACTCGATAAACCGTACGACCTACCGGACGATCACGGCCATTTCGGCCCCTATGGCGGAATCTTTGTCGCAGAAACGCTGATGCTGCCCTTGCAGGAGCTGAATGAAGCATATCACCGCTATATGCAGGATTCTGAATTTCTGGCCGAACTCGACGCCGACCTTCGGCACTATGTCGGCAGACCTTCGCCGGTATACCATGCGCAGCGCTGGAGCCGGGAGCTCGGGGGCGCCCGAATCTATTTGAAGCGCGAAGATCTCAATCACACCGGCGCCCATAAAGTCAACAACACGGTCGGACAGGCGCTGCTCGCACAACGGATGGGAAAGACCCGGATCATCGCCGAAACCGGCGCCGGCCAGCACGGTGTCGCGACGGCGACAGTAGCAGCGCGCATGGGTCTGGAATGCGTCGTTTATATGGGCGCCGAGGATATCAAGCGGCAGGCGCTCAATGTCTATCGGATGAAGCTGCTGGGTGCCGAAGTGGTATCGGTGGAAGCCGGTTCCAAAACCTTGAAGGATGCCCTCAACGAAGCCTTGCGGGACTGGGTCACCAACGTCGACGATACTTTCTATATCATCGGTACCGTCGCCGGTCCCCACCCCTATCCGGCCATGGTCAGAGATTTTCAGACGGTGATCGGCCGGGAAGCCCGAGAGCAGATGCTCGAAATGACCGGAAAACTGCCCGATGCGCTGGTGGCCTGTGTCGGCGGCGGTTCCAATGCTATTGGCCTGTTTTACCCTTTCATCGAGGACCGTTCGGTCAGAATGGTCGGTGTCGAAGCCGCCGGTGACGGCATCGAGACCGGCCGTCATTCTGCGCCCTTGTGCGCCGGCAGACCCGGAGTACTGCACGGCAACCGAACCTATCTGATGGAAGACGAGGACGGCGAAATCATCGAAACGCACTCTATTTCAGCCGGCCTCGATTACCCGGGGGTCGGCCCCGAGCATGCCTGGCTGAAAGATGAGGGCCGCGCCGAATATGTCAGCATCACAGACCGGGAAGCACTGGAAGGTTTTCATGCACTGACCAGGCTGGAAGGGATCATTCCGGCGCTGGAGTCCAGTCACGCCTTGGCGTATGCCATGAAACTGGCGCCGACGATGCGAGCGGATCAGACGCTGCTGATCAATCTGTCCGGCCGCGGCGACAAGGACATGCATACCGTCGCGGATATCGAGGGAATTCAGCTGTGAGCCGTCTGACAACCCGATTCAACGACCTTGCCCGGACGCACCGCAAGGCCCTCATCCCATTCATTACCGCAGGCGACCCCGACCCGGAGTTCACCGTCCCCATGATGCACGCGATGGTGAACGCAGGCGTCGATATCATCGAATTGGGCGTGCCCTTTTCCGATCCGATGGCGGACGGGCCTGTGATCCAGCGGGCCAGCGAGCGCGCACTGGAACACAAAACCAGCCTGAGGCATGTGCTGGACATGGTCGCGAAGTTTCGGCGCCAAGACAGCACGACACCCGTTGTGTTGATGGGCTATCTCAATCCGATCGAATGCATGGGCTATGATGCCTTTGCCGAAGCCGCCGGCAGCGCAGGCGTCGACGGCGCCCTCACCGTTGATATGCCGCCCGAGGAGGCCGGTGCGCTGGCGCCGATGCTGGAGAACGCCGGTGTGTATCCGATTTTTCTCCTGGCGCCGAACAGTACCGACCAGCGCATCCAAACAATCGGTGCCATGGGCAAAGGCTATCTTTACTACGTTTCGCTGAAAGGCGTCACCGGCGCATCGCATCTTGATGTGAGCAGTGTCGAACGGAAGCTCCGGCAGATCCGCCGGTTCACTGATCTGCCTATCGCTGTCGGTTTCGGCGTGAAGGATGCCGAAACGGCTGCGATGATAGCCGGTCTCGCCGACGCTGTGGTTGTGGGCAGCGCTCTCATCAATATCATCGAAAAAAACCTTGACCGTCGCGAAACGATCGAAAGCGAGATCATCACCCTGCTTGAATCCATGCGCAGTCATATGGATGCCTCTGTCAGTGCATGATTTCACTGCTCAATGAGAAAAAACAATGAGTTGGTTTGAAAAACTGGTCCCCGCCAAGATCCGTACCGAAGCCTCACGTAAAAGCACGATTCCGGAAGGGTTGTGGAACAAATGTCCAAGCTGTGATGCCATTTTGTACAAAGCGGAGCTCGAGCGGAATCTCGACGTCTGCCCGAAGTGCGGCCACCATATGCGCATCAGCGGCCGCAAGCGGCTGCATATCTTTCTGGACCCCGACAACCGCGAGGAGCTCGGTGAGGAGCTGCGGCCGACCGACCCGTTGAAATTCAAGGACAGCAAGAAGTATAAAGACCGCATTCTGCAAGCACAAAAAGCAACCAACGAAAAAGACGCCTTGATTGTGGTATGCGGGCAGCTATTGGGCCGGGATGTTGTCGCGGCAGCATTCAATTTCGATTTTATGGGCGGATCGATGGGCTCGGTCGTCGGCGAGCGCTTCGTTCGCGGCGTGAACGTCAGTCTTGCGGGAAACATCCCGATGATCCTGTTTTCCGCCAGCGGCGGCGCCCGCATGCAGGAATCGCTGCTCTCCCTGTTCCAAATGGCGAAAACCAGTGCGGCACTGACACGCCTGGCCGAGGCAGGAATCCCCTTTATTTCGGTGATGACCGACCCGACCATGGGCGGAGTATCGGCCAGTCTGGCAATGCTTGGCGACATCAATATCGCCGAGCCCAAGGCCTTGATCGGCTTTGCCGGACCGCGGGTGATCGAACAAACAGTCGGTGAGAAGTTGCCGGAGGGTTTCCAGCGCAGCGAATTCCTGCGGGAGCATGGTACCATCGATATGATCGTCGATCGCCGTATAATGCGGGATCGGATCGCGAACATTTTGTCATTGCTGATGGCTGCACAGGACAAGGAAAAGCCGAAGGAACCGGATCCCCACACGGCGCCGAGCGACTGATTGCATATGGTTTGATTCACCTCCGGAGCAACACACTCGAGGCGAAGCAACAGCAGCGGCATCCCTTCTCCTTTATGGCATATCAATCCCTGGATCAATGGCTTCACCGGCTGGAGTCGCTGCATCCCAAATCGATCGATCTGGGCTTGGCACGAATAAAGAAAGTCTTCGACACGATCAATCCATCATGCCTCAAACCGTTCACCATCACCGTTGCCGGCACCAACGGCAAAGGCTCGTGCATCGCTCTGCTCGAGGCAATCCTGCGAGCAGATGGATATCGTGTCGGCGCCTACACGTCGCCCCATCTGCTGCACTATAACGAAAGAATCCGAATCGACGGCATCCCGGTCATCGACGCTATGATCTGTGAATCTTTCCAACGCATTGATCGTGCAAGAGCGCACACGTCACTCAGCTATTTCGAGTTCGGGACGCTTGCCGCGCTGGATATTTTTTCGCGCGCCGACCTCGATGTGCAACTGCTCGAGGTCGGGCTGGGTGGACGGCTGGATGCGGTCAACATCGTGGACCCCGATGCGGCGCTGATCACGACGATTGCGATCGATCACAGCGACTGGCTCGGTGAGTCGCGCGAAGCAATCGGACTCGAGAAAGCCGGTATATTTCGGGAAAACCTCCCCGCCGTGGTGGGCGACCCCAGTCCACCGCAATCGATGCTGCAGCGCGCTCGAGCACAAAAGGTTCACCTTTCGCGGATCGGAGAGAATTTTGGTTTTGAGCCGGTGGAGACGGGCTGGCGCTGGTACGGTTCCGGCAGGACGATTCGGGCATTGCCGTATCCCGCCCTGCAGGGCGAACACCAGTTGCAAAACGCTTCGGCTGTCTTGCAGACGCTCGCTCTGGTTGCCGACGAACGACCCGTTTCAGAAGCGGCGATCCGGCAGGGATTGACTGCGGCGCAACTGCCGGGGCGGTTCCAAATCATTCCCGGAGAGGTTCCGGTTTTGCTCGATGTCGCACACAATCCACAGGCTGCCGAAGCGTTGGCTCACCATTTGCGAGCGCGATTTCCGGGGCGGCGCATCGTCGCCGTTTTCTCGATCATGCGCGATAAAGACATCCGCGGGGTGATCGCACAAATGAAGCCGTTGGTCGACCACTGGTATGTCGCTCCCCTGGCCATTGCGCGCTGCGCAGAGGACGCTCAGATTGCCCAGGCCTTTTCCGATTGTACGATCGATGCCGTTTCCCATGGCTTCGACCATTTTCGTTCGGCGTTTTCGGCCGCCACACACGATGCCGGCGAAGATGACATCATTGTCATCTTCGGTTCCTTCTTTCTTGTCGCTGAATATCTCTCGAATTATGGATCAAAAACTTAAGCAAAGGCTGCTGGGTACCGCCGTCCTCGTCTCTCTTGTCGTGATTTTCCTCCCCATGCTGTTTACCGAAGAGATCGAGGAAATCGATGAACAGGAATGGGCAATCCCGGACGCTCCGAAACAATTTGACAACAACATACTTCCGCTGCCGACGGAACCGCTGGAGATCGAAGCATCGCCCGGCGAACCCGAAGCAACAACATCCCCCAAGACGGGCACGTCCACCCTCGAACTTCGCGAAACAGCGCCCGAACCTGACAAACAGGCACAGCCTCAATCTCAGGCAACACCCGTCGAGCCGGCGGTGACCGCCAGCCCCAAGGCCAATGCGGAAGAACGGGGAAAGGCAACACCTGCCCGGCCGAAATCGACCACCGGGAAAAAGTCACCTCTTTCCGCCTGGATCATTCAGGTCGGCAGCTTCAGCCGAAAAAAGAATGCCTTGGCCTTCAGGAACAAACTTCGGGCGGCCGGCTTTACCGCATTTATCGAGCCGCTTTCCGCCCAAAGCGGCACGATGTACAGGGTTCGCGTCGGACCTGAACTCGATAAAAAACGGGCCGCAGCCAAACTGGCCCAACTGAAAAAACAGTTCAAGCTGCGGGGTATCATCGTCCCTTATTCCGGTCCGGCAAGCTCTGATTCGCCATCCCTGATCCCTGACCGCTGATTCTAAGATTCCTGAACGGGTCGAGGTTTGATAAAATAGGCCGTCTTATGATTACTACCAGAATGCACAGTTGATCTGGATTGACTACGCCATCATCGGCCTGATTGCGATTTCCGCGATCCTCGGCCTCATGCGCGGCTTGGTTCGCGAGGTTTTTTCAATCGCGACATGGGTGGCGGCGATCTGGGTGGGCCTCAGCTTCAGCCGCGAGCTCTCTTTTTATCTGCGCACACTCATTGAACACCCGGCGGGCAGGATGGCGGCCGCTTTTGCCGGCCTGGTTGTGATTACCTTGATTGTCGGTGGCCTCGTTGGGTATTTCGTGCGGCAAATCATCGACAAAACCGGCCTGACCGGGTCAGACCGCCTGGCCGGCCTTGTTTTCGGCATCGCGCGGGGTATGGTCGTTATCGCCATGCTGGTGTTGCTGGCCGGATTGACGCCGTTGCCCAATGATTCCTGGTGGCGCGAGTCGACGCTGATCGCTCCTTTTCAGTCGCTCGCTTTATGGCTGCGTGATCAGGCACCGGCCGGCGTGGCGGGTTTTGTCGCCTATCGATAAGCCTCTTTATTCAATGGGACCGCAACATGTGCGCAATTGTCGGCATCGTATCCAATAAGAACGTCAATCAGGAGCTGTACGAAGCACTCACGGTGCTGCAGCACAGGGGGCAGGATGCCGCAGGTATCGTGACCTATGAAGGCGGCCACCTGCATCTGCGCAAGGATAAGGGCCTCGTCCGCGATGTCTTTCGCACCAGCCACATGTTGAAATTGCGGGGCCATATGGGCATCGGCCATGTGCGCTATCCGACAGCCGGCTGCGAAAGTTCAGCTGAGGCTCAGCCCTTTTATGTCAACTCGCCCTACGGGATCACCTTGGCCCATAACGGCAACCTGATCAACGCGGAAAAGCTCAAGGAAGATCTGTTTGTGGAAGATCAACGCCATATCAATACCGATTCCGATTCTGAAGTGGTGTTGAATGTATTTGCCCATGAACTGCAGCGTTTGGGCAAATTACGGCTCGATGTGGATGATGTATTTCAAGCCGTTACGGCACTGCACAAACGATGCCGCGGCGCCTACGCGGTCGTCGCGATGATCACTGGCTTTGGCATCCTCGCATTTCGTGACCCTCACGGAATCCGGCCGGTCGTGTTTGGAGAACGAAAGATCGGGCAGGGCTCCGATTTTATGATCGCATCCGAGAGCGTCGCGCTCGACGTGCTGGGATTCGATTTGATCCGCGACATCAAGCCGGGCGAAGCGGTGTTCATCGAAAAAAACGGTACCCTGCACACCCGGGAGTGTGTCGAAAACCCCGTGCACTCGCCCTGTATTTTCGAGTATGTCTATCTCGCACGACCCGATTCCATCATCGATAATGTATCGGTCTACAAGGCGCGTTTGCGGATGGGAGAAAAACTCGCCGAGAAGATCATGCGTGAGCGGCCCGATCACGGGATCGACGTCGTCATCCCGATACCCGACACGAGTCGCACAGCCGCATTGCAGCTCGCCAATATTCTGGGTGTGAAATACCGTGAAGGCTTCATCAAAAACCGGTATATCGGACGCACCTTCATCATGCCCGGCCAGCAGCAGAGAAAACAGTCGGTGCGACAGAAACTCAATGCCATCGACCTGGAGTTCAAAGAGAAAAATGTGATGCTCGTCGATGACTCGATCGTTCGCGGCACCACATCGGAGCAGATTATACAGATGGCGCGGGATGCCGGCGCAAAGCGGGTGTTTTTCGCGTCGGCTTCACCGCCGGTTCGATACCCGAACGTGTACGGCATCGACATGCCCTCGGCCAACGAACTGATCGCTCATAACCGGAGCATCGATGCGGTGCGGCAGGCCCTTGGCGCCGACTGGGTCATCTACCAAGATCTCGACGACTTGAAAGAGACGGTGCAAAGAGGCAACCGAACGATCCAACGCTTCGACGCTTCCTGCTTCGACGGCGAGTATGTCACCGGCGACGTCAACGCCGAGTACCTGGAACATCTGGAGCATTTTCGCAACGATCGAGCCAGGTGCGATCGCAATTCCGAAGATTCGATGATCGAGCTGTACAACACAGCGTAGGCTGATTGAGTATGAGCGACTTTGACCGGCAGCACTTTGCGCCGGAAACGCAGGCAATACGCGCGGGCCAAAAACGCTCCGCCGAAGGCGAACACAGTGATCCGATCGTCGCAACCTCGAGCTATGTGTTCGACAGTGCAGCCGAAGCAGCGGCGCGTTTTTCCGGGCAGGAAAAAGGCAATATCTACTCGCGATTCACCAACCCAACCGTCAGAACGTTCGAAGAGCGCCTGGCCGCCATGGAAGGGGGGGAGCGGTGCATCGCGACGGCCTCCGGAATGGCGGCTATCGCGACGCTGAGCATGGGACTCCTCAAAGCCCGCGACCATGTCGTCTGCTCACGAGGCGTGTTCGGCAACACCGTTCTGCTGTTCAAGAACTTCATGGGCAAGTTCGGGGTGGAGACCACGTTTGTGGATTTGACCGATTTGAGTCGATGGGAAACGGCGATCCGTCCGCAAACCCGTTTCCTTTTTCTTGAAACTCCTTCCAACCCACTCACCGAAGTGGCCGACATCGAACAGCTTGCCGCACTCGCGCACCATCATAACTGCCTTTTGATCGTCGACAACGTATTTTGCACACCCATTCTGCAAAAACCCCTGGAACTCGGGGCGGATCTGGTGGTGCATTCGGCCACCAAATATCTGGACGGTCAGGGGCGCTGTGTCGGCGGCGCCATTATCGGCCCGAACGATCTGCTCGAATCAGAGATCTTCCCCTTCCTGAAAACCGGAGGTCCGTCGATGAGTCCGTTCAATGCCTGGGTCTTCCTGACCGGCCTGGAAACGCTCGCCGTGCGGATTCATGCCCATTGCAAGAATGCCGGCGCTCTGGCGCAGTGGCTGGAAGGTCGGCCGGAGACCGAGCGCGTCCACTATCCGGGCCTGCACTCCCACCCCCAATACGCACTGGCCAATGAACAGCAGAAAGGCGCCGGCGGCGTGCTCAGTTTTGAATTGAGAGGAGGAAAAGATGCAGCATGGAAGCTGATCGATTCGACTCGACTGCTCTCGATCACGGCCAACCTGGGGGATGTCAAAACCACCATCACCCACCCCGCAACAACGACCCACAGCAGATTGACGCCGGAAGAACGGGTAGCGGCAGGCATCAGCGATGGTCTCGTGCGCATCTCCGTAGGGCTGGAAAACCTGGAAGACATCAAAAGCGATTTGCGGTTCTGAGGACGTAAGACCGGAAACGGAAAACTGATGGCTGAAGCTTTGATAAACACCACCATCCAAGGGATTTTATGAACGTTACAATATTCGGATCGGGATACGTCGGGCTTGTCACCGGGGCCTGCCTTGCCGAAGTGGGCAATCATGTGATGTGCATCGATATCGATGCAGATAAGATTGCACGGCTCAATCAAGGCGAAGTCCCGATACACGAACCGGGGCTCGACGAGTATATCGAGCGCAATATGAAAGCCGGACGGCTCAGCTTCACCACCGATATCGATGCCGCGGTCGAACATGGCCTGTTTCAATTTATCGCAGTCGGTACACCGCCGGACGAGGACGGCTCGGCCGATCTGCAATATGTGCTGGCAGTCGCCCGCAGCATCGGAAAACGACTTAAAGACTATCGCATCATCATCGATAAATCGACCGTACCAGTGGGCACCGCCGACAAAGTAGCCAAAGAGGTAACAAATGCGCTCGAGCAGCGTGGCGCGAGCGGCGAATTCGATGTGGTTTCCAATCCGGAATTTCTCAAGGAAGGGGCGGCCATCGACGATTTCATGAAGCCAGACCGCATCGTCATCGGTGCGGACAACCCCCGAACCACAGAGTTACTGCGGGCGCTCTACGCACCGTTTAACAGGAGCCACGACCGCCTGGTGGCAATGGATGTTCGTTCGGCGGAACTGACAAAATATGCGGCAAACGCTCTGCTGGCCACCAAGATCAGCTTTATGAACGAACTCGCCAACCTGGCGGAAGGACTCGGCGCAGACATCGAGCATGTCCGCCTGGGGATCGGCTCGGATCCACGCATCGGCTACCATTTCATTTATCCCGGCTGCGGCTATGGCGGATCCTGTTTCCCGAAAGATGTCACTGCCCTGGAGCGCACCGCCCGGAAAATCGGCTATGAGGCGGAGTTGTTGCAAGCGGTGGAAGCCGTCAACGAAAGGCAAAAGGAAAAGTTGTTCGCCAAGATCAATGCCTATTTCGATGGATCGTTGCAGAGCAAGACAATGGCCGTGTGGGGACTCGCCTTTAAACCGAACACCGACGACATGCGCGAAGCCCCGAGCCGAGTCCTCATGGAGCGGCTCTGGAAATCGGGCGCGAGGGTCCGGGCCTATGACCCGGTGGCGATGGCCGAAACGCAGCGCATCTATGGTCAGCGCGACAACCTGGTGTTGTGTGAGTCGGCTGAGTCGGCCCTGGAAGGAGCCGACGCTCTCGTCGTGGTGACGGAATGGAGTGTATTCCGCAGTCCCGATTTCGATGTCATCAAAGCCTCCTTGGCTCATCCGGTTATCTTCGATGGACGCAATATCTATGAGCCTGAGCAGATGCGGGGCTTGGGCATCGACTATTTCGGGATCGGGCGCGGGCAGACGGTTGCGAAAACGGCTTGAGGCGCCGAACTGTTCCGGCCGTACGCCACGCCACGACCCTTATGAGGCTTTGAGCAGTTCCCGCACATGGGCGGCAACGCTGCGGCCCAGCGCCCCCAGATGATAGCCGCCTTCCAGCGTTGACACCAGACGGCCGCGACACCAGGTATCGGCGATGCCAATAAGCTCCCGGCTGATCCAGGCATAATCCTCTTCGAGCAGGCGAAGGGCAGCGAGGGGGTCGTCGCGATGCGCGTCGAACCCTGCCGAAATAAGAATCAGCTCCGGTCTGAACGCGTGCAGCGCCCGAAAGATGATCTCCACGACAGCCTTGCGAAAGAGCTCCCCATCGCTTCCGGCGGCAAGCGGCACATTGAATATGTTGCCCACGCCGGTCTCAGCGACGCTGCCCGTCCCCGGATAGAGCGGCGACTGATGGGTCGAGGCATAGAGCACACTGGGCTGCTCATAAAAGGCCGTTTGGGTGCCATTGCCGTGATGCACGTCGAAATCGACGATCGCAACCCGTTCGACGGCCCGTACTGAACGCGCATATTCGGCCGCGATGGCGACATTGTTGAAGAGACAAAACCCCATCGAACGGCTCGGCTCGGCATGATGGCCGGGCGGGCGGACAGCACAGAACGCATTGTCCGCCTCGCCTTCGAGCACAGCATCGACCGCTGCACAGACCGCGCCGGCCGCATGAAGCGCGGCGTCTCCCGATGCCGGTGAAACAACTGTGTCGCCGTCGATATAGGCATAACCTTGGTTCGGAACCGCCTGTAGGATACGGTCGATCTGCGTTTGCGGATGCACCAGCCGAAGCTGCTCATGGGTTGCCGCAGGAGCTTGCCTTCGGACCAGCCCGGAGAATTCCGGTGCACCCAGTACGTTCGAAATCGCCTGCAGCCTCTCCGCACACTCGGGGTGCCCCGGCCCGGTATCATGGTTCAAAAAGCTTGGATGGGTGTAATAATAGGTCGTCACGATGCTTGCTGTTCGATTCGATTGGTTTCATGTCTTTAATACCACGCCTTGAGACTCGACGCAATCGCGAGCAGCGATTGTCAATGCAGGGTGGTGAATCCGAAATGGCGGCTCTTTGTAACACCAACAGCGGCACCTCTTGAGACAGCATGCCGATGCTGATTTCGTGGCTTCGCCGTAGTCCCGCCGATCATCAATTTCTGTCAGGACGGGAGCGTCACAGATGTGTTCGGCCTCCGGGAAACGGGAATCGGGAATCGGGGACCAGGGTGCGGAACAGATGAGTCTATTTTCCGATTCCTGTTTCCTGATCCCAGTTCCACCATAACGCAGCATACGGTGGCATATACCAGCCCGCGCAGAGATCTCGCCCGCAGGGCTTGCCCTAAGCAATCTGTTAAAATGGCGGTTTTGCTAAAAAAAACAGAGACTCTATGCTGGACGAATATCGTAACCATGCCGCCGAACGCGCAGCCGAAGGCATACCTCCCAAGCCGCTGAACGCCGAACAGACCGCTGCACTCGTTGAATTGATCAAACGGCCGCCGGCCGGGGAAGAGCAAATCCCCCTTGATCTCCTGATCAGTCGCGTGCCAGCCGGCGTCGACGAAGCGGCTTATGTGAAAGCAGACTTCCTGGCTGCGGTCGCCAAAAGGGAAATCCGAACACTACTAATCGCTCCAGCACGCGCCACCGAACTGTTGGGCACCATGCTGGGCGGCTACAACGTCGCGCCGCTGATCGACCTGCTGGATCATCCACAACTCGGCGACACGGCAGCCGACGCGCTGTCACGGACCCTGCTGGTATTCGATGCGTTTCATGAAGTGAAAGAGAAAGCGGACGCCGGCAATCCATTCGCCAGCCAGGTGATAAGGTCCTGGGCGGAAGCGGAATGGTTCACCCGCCGCCCTGAGGTCCCGGAGAAATTGACCGTCGCTGTCTTCAAGGTCCCGGAGGAGACCAATACCGATGATCTGTCGCCGGCGCAGGAGGCGTGGTCACGGCCGGACATACCGCTCCATGCCAAGGCCATGTTGAAAATAGAGCGCGAAGGCATTAGCAATGCCCTGGAGCAGATCGAAGCGCTGAAACAGACGGGGTTTCCCGTCGCTTATGTGGGCGATGTGGTCGGCACCGGCTCCTCTCGCAAGTCGGCCACCAACTCGGTCCTTTGGCACATGGGCGAAGAGATCCCTTATGTGCCGAATAAGCGGGCCGGCGGCGTCTGCATCGGCGGCAAGATCGCGCCGATTTTCTTCAACACCATGGAAGATTCCGGCGCCCTCCCGATCGAATGTGATGTCGCCGGCATGCGAATGGGCGATGTGATCGACATCCATCCCTATGAAGGCATCATCAGGCGCCACGACAGCAACGAACTGCTCACCCGTTTTTCGTTCAAGACCGAGGTGCTGCTCGACGAGGTACGGGCCGGGGGGCGCATTCCGCTGATTATCGGCCGCGGGCTGACCAATCGCGCACGGCAGGCCCTGGGTATGGAGCCGTCGCCAGTATTTCGCCGGCCGGCCGCCGACACCGGCTCGAAGAGAGGCTTTACCCTGGCGCAGAAGATCGTCGGCAAAGCCTGCGGTGTTCACGGTGTTCGGCCGGGCACCTATTGCGAACCGCACATGACGACCGTGGGTTCGCAGGATACGACCGGCCCCATGACGCGTGACGAACTCAAGGATCTGGCCTGCCTCGGCTTTTCCGCCGACCTGGTGATGCAGTCGTTCTGCCATACCGCCGCCTATCCAAAACCGGTCGACATCGAAACGCAGCACACGCTTCCGAAGTTCATCAGGAACCGCGGGGGCGTTGCCTTGCGGCCCGGCGACGGCATTATTCACTCCTGGTTGAACCGCATGCTGTTGCCGGATACGGTCGGGACCGGCGGCGACTCCCATACCCGCTTCCCGATCGGCATCTCATTTCCGGCCGGGTCCGGGCTGGTCGCATTCGCCGCGGCGACCGGCGTCATGCCCCTGGATATGCCGGAGTCGGTTCTGGTTCGCTTCACCGGCGAAATGCGGCCTGGCATCACCCTGCGCGACCTGGTCAATGCGATTCCTTACGCGGCCATCCAGCGGGGGCTGCTGACAGTGGAGAAAAAAGGCAAGAAAAATGTTTTTTCAGGCCGCATTCTCGAGATCGAAGGGCTGCCCAACCTGAAAGTGGAGCAGGCTTTTGAACTGTCGGATGCCTCAGCCGAGCGTTCCGCCGGCGGCTGCACCATCCTGCTCGACGAAGCGCCGATTCAGGAGTACCTGACATCGAACGTCGTCATGCTGCAATGGATGATCGCGGAGGGTTACGGCGATGCACGCACCCTGCAGCGCCGCATCGAGGCGATGGAGCAGTGGCTGGCCGAGCCTGTCTTGATGAGACCGGACCGCGACGCGGAGTACGCGGAGGTCATCGAGATCGACATGAACACCATAAAGGAGCCGCTGCTCGCCTGTCCAAACGACCCGGATGATGTCAAGCCCTTGTCTGAAGTGGCGGAGACGGCGATCGATGAAGTGTTCATCGGCTCCTGCATGACCAATATCGGTCATTTCCGTGCCGCCGGCAACCTGCTTGACCGCTTTGACGACACGCTGCCGACCCGATTGTGGATCTGCCCACCCACCAGGATGGACGAAGCACAACTAGTGGAAGAGGGCTATTATGCCATTTTCGGCCGTGTCGGCGCCCGCACCGAAATGCCGGGCTGTTCCTTGTGCATGGGCAATCAGGCACGAGTGGCTGAGAACTCAACCGTGGTGTCGACCTCCACCCGCAATTTCCCGAATCGGCTGGGCAGCGGGGCCAATGTCTTTCTGGCATCGGCGGAACTCGCTGCGGTCTGCTCGATTCTGGGCAGGATTCCGACGGTCGATGAATATCTGTGCTATGCGCAGCAGCTCGACACCATGGTGGCCGATACCTACCGCTATCTGAATTTCGATCGGATTGACCGGTTTCGCCAAAAAGCGGAGAGGGTGAGGGGGCAATAAACATAGGAATTCAGCCATTTAGATCCCCTCATCCCAGCCTTCTCCCAGAGGGAGAAGGAGGACCCCTTTTTAATTCAACGGCATTGTGCCTTAGCCCCGGCTCGTCGGCAATCGGGGCAGGCGAATTCTCAGTTCCAGCAGGGCGACGACAGCCAGATAAACGCCGATGAGCAGCGTACCGGAAGCCAGAGGGTTCCAACCGGTTGCATCGATCAAGCGCGGATTGACGAAATAGAGCGACAAGCCCAGCAGAATATAGCCGATGATCCTTTTCAGATCGTATTTGATCCGATAATACTTCCGCCCCAGCAGATACGACAGCAGCGCCATGCTGCCGTAACAGGCCAGCGTCGCCCACGCCGAACCCATATAGCCGATCCGGGGAATCCACCATATATTCAGGACCACCGTCAGCAGGGAACCGAACAGTGCGACATAGGCGCCCATCACGGTTCGATCGGTGAGCTTGTACCAAATCGACAAGTTCACATAGATCCCGAGAAAGAGATTGGCCATCAGAAGTATCGGCACGACCGGCAGTCCCACCCGAAACTCTTTGCCGATAAAATATTTGAAAATGTCGATATAGAGCGTGACCAGCAGAAACACGAATACGCAGAAAATGACGAAGTATTTCATCACGTCGGCATAGATTTTCCTGGCGCCCTGCTCCTTGGCATGAGCGAAATAAAAGGGTTCGCCGGCATAGCGAAACGCCTGTATGAACAGGGTCATCAGAATGGAGAGTTTGTAACAGGCCCCGTAGATGCCGAGCATCTGCAGATTGGTATGGAGATCATAGGGCAGCAGGTACTTGAGTATGGCCCGATCCAACATTTCGTTGACGATGCCGGCCAGCCCGATCATGATCATCGGCAGGGAATAGGCCATTAATTTCCGGAACAAGGCCGAATCGAAGCCGGCGGTCAGGCCGCGAAGTTGAGGCAACAGCAGGGTCAATTTGACGCTGCTGGCGATCAGGTTGGAAATGAAGATGTAGCCGATCCCCATCGTCGGATCATACAGCTTCGCCGCGAACGAGTCAGGGGCCTCGGTATACGCGTTTTTGCAGTAAACGATAAAAAAGAGGTTCAACCCGATCGCGACGAGAATCTCAGTGATCTTCACCCCGGCGAACCGAAAGGCCCTGTTTTCCGCACGCAGTTTTGCGAACGGCAGGGCGGCAGTGGCATCCATGGCCAAAATCAGGCCGAACCAGAGAATATACTCAGGGTGGTCCTGGTAATCCAGCGCCGCGGCAATGCGCACGTCATAGCGATCGATCAGCAGCAGAAAAGCGAGGTTGGCGAGGATGATGAACGCGAGTGCGGTCGAAAACGTCCGCTCTGCGCTGCCGTCGTTTTGCTGGCTGAACCTGAAATAGCCGGTCTCGAGGCCGAACACCAGCAACACCGCAAAAAAGCCGGCATAGGCATAGAACTCGGAGACCACGCCATATTGCGCGGTGGAAAAATAGTAGGTGTAGAGCGGTACCAGCAGGTAGTTCAAAAACCTGCCGACGATGCTGCTCAAACCGTATACGACTGTCTGTGATGCGAGTTTTCTAAGCGGGTTCAAGAGGTTTTGGCAAAGGGTAACAAAAGGAAGGGTGGGTGTCGCAGGCCGTTGAGTGGTTTTGCCTATTGTAACCTCCGCCTTCGATGGACGTACATTGTAAAAGCTCGGGCGATGTATGGCATCTGCAAGCGCCCCGCACCGCATTCCGTGGCGCAGAGCACCAAAAGAATTGGTTGCACCGCGGCGCGGTGCAACCAGCCCATTTCTGAATTTCGTCTTCTTCTCTACGGTTGTAGAAGTTATTTCAGGCCCGTTCCTTATTCCGTTTCAACCGTCACCTCACCGGCTTGCCCAATGCCCGCACCTCCGACATCAGACTGCTCGAAAACAGCGCCGACAAGGGGCTGACAGAAAAGCCGGCTGCTCTCAACGCACTTGCCGTCCAGGCATTGCAGGTACGAAAAAGATGAAAGCTTTCATGCGCCGGGTAGAAGCGGCTGGTTGGATAATAATCCGGCGCGAGCGGGACGGCCCGCGCTCCCGCCCGTTGGTAGCTGTCATGGATATAGCGGCAAAGGTTCCTGAAAGCGCCGGCGGAAGGCTTCAGCTCAATAATCTCGCTGGCGGAGTAATGGGTCTTCACCGGCCCATTAAAATGCGTCACGTGCAAGACGCTCGCCGTGGGCCACAGCGCGGCTTTGAGCGTCATCCAAAAACCGACCTCCGGCGACTGGTAGAAATCCCGATCGCCCCAGCCGATCACCAGATAGTCGGCCTCGGCGAACTCCTCGCTCTCCGGCCAGATACCCTTGGGAATATCCGCCCGCGGGATAACCAGGTCGGTATGCCAGCCCTGGTTGACGAGAAAAATCGGAACGGCTGGTTCATCGGCGCCGGCGGCTGGACCAGGCTTTTCGATCGGCCCGACACAGGCGCCGCCGCAAAGCACGACGACCAGCAGCAAAAGCCATACGCCATATTTCATCGCGGGCCGCGGCATCGGATTTCCACTTTTTGATGACCTCCGGGGCGTGATCGGAGCAGCATTATTATCAATAAGGTTACCATACGGTACCCCGCATTGCGTTCTGCAAAGATCCGCGTACAATTTATTCTGTTTTTACTGATAATCAGACATTCGATGAAACAATCAACTGCACTTGTTTTGACCCTTCTCATGGGTTTGTTCCTTACGATCGGCTCCATCGGCGATGCGGAAGCCAAACGCTTCGGCGGCGGCAAATCGTTCGGAGGCCGATCGGCGTACAGCAATCCATACAGACGCTCGATCACACCGCGGAAATCACTCAACCAGAAACGCGCCGCGGCACAGAACCAAGGGCTGCGTGACAAGTTTTCGAGGCGCGGCGGACTCATGGGTATGCTGGGCGGTCTGGCGCTGGGCGGACTGCTCGGTTCGCTGTTGTTCGGCGGGGCTTTCCAAGGACTCAATATGATGGATTTTCTGGTCTTCGGGCTGATAGCGTTCGTACTCTATAAAATCTTTGCCGCCAGAAAGCGGGCCGGCGCGTTCTCGTCGACGGAAGACGGATACCAACCGTCGGATGCGGACTTTTCCGATGACAGTTACCACCGCTCCATGGACCGGACCTTCGAGCCCGAGCAGAGACGTGGCCCGGCAAGCCGATTCGACACCGATCTGCTGTTCGATAAAGGCGGCAAACAAAATCAGGGATTGGAGACCACCTTCGACAAGCAACCGTCGGCACCTCTGCAGGCGCCGCTAGGCTTTGATGAGGCGAGCTTTCTCAGCGGCGCCAAGGCGGCCTATAAACGGCTCCAAGCCGCATGGGACGACGCTGATCTGGCGGAAATTCGAGGCTTGGCGACAGACAAGGCCTTCGCCGAGATTCAGGAACAACTGCGCGCCCGCGACACCGACAGCAGAACCGAGATACTCAAGCTCGAGGCGGAACTGCTGGAGGTGCGCGACGCCGGTACCGACTGGGAAACGACCGTACTGTTCGATGCTATTCTGCGTGAAGAGCAGGACCAGCGCCCAACCCAGGTACGCGAAATCTGGCATTTCGTGCGTCCCGTCAACAGCATTCAGCCGACCTGGTTCCTCGACGGGATTCAGCAACTCGAGGAGTGACTCACCGGTGCGGCAAAACCGCACCGACATGGCACGGCCCCCGCTTTCATGCGCGTGGGCTGTGCCGCACTATTCCGTCCTCAATGCCTCCAGCGGCTTCAGCCTGGCAGCACGTAAAGCCGGCATGACACCGGCCAGCAGGCCGATCAAAAGGGAGAGGCCGAACGCCAGGCCGATGTAACTCCAAGCCAGTTGCATCGGAAGGGCCGCGACCGCAACATCCAATAACTGCACCAGCACGATGCCGGTCACGATGCCGGCTGCACCGCCGGCGCTGCTGAGGGCCATCGCTTCGCCAAGAAACAGCGCCAGAATATCGCTTTGCCGAGCGCCGAGTGCGCGCAGCAGGCCGATCTCCGAGACCCGCTCCGACACCGCGATGGTCATGATGGTAACAATGCCGATCGCGCCGACCAGCAGTGAGATGCCGCCCAGCGCGGCGACGCCCAGGGTCAGAATATTGAGCACCGAATCCAGCGTTTCGAGCATCTGCTGCTGGGTGATGATGGTGAAATCTTCATAGCCGTGACGGGCGATCAACAGGCGCTTTATGGCCGAGCTGACAACCTCCACCGGGCGGCCGGCTTCATACAGCAGATCGATTTCCATCAGACTTTCCCGGTTGAACAACTCCAATGCGCGTCCGGTTGGAATATAGATCGTATCATCCAGATCGAACCCCAGCATCTGGCCTTTTTCTTCCATGACGCCGATGACCCGGTAACGATCGCCGCCGATGCGTATGCGCTGCCCCAGTGGATTGGTGCCGCCGAACAACTCGTCGCGCAGGGTGATGCCGAGCACTGCAAACGGTCGTGCTGCACGCTGGTCGTCCGGAGGCAGAAAGCGGCCCGAGCCGACGTCCATTTTCCAGACGGCGGGCACCGCCGAACCCACGCCGAGCACGTTGGTGCGGCGGTGTTTTACGCCGTATTCGACACGGGCGTTGCCCTGAACCAAAGGGACAACGGCAACGATATGATTTAGGCGCTCGAGGGCATCGGCATCGGCCAGCGATAATGGGCGGACGGTGCTGATCGTTGCGCCGGACAGACCGAATGTCGTGGCTTTGCCCGGTGTGACGGCGACCAGATTGGTGCCGAACTGGGTGAACTCCTCGATCACGAAGCGGTGTATCCCTTCGCCGAGCGCTGTCAGCAGCACCACCGAGGTGATGCCGATGACGATGCCGAGCATTGTCAGCGCCGAGCGCAGCTTGGATGCGGTGAGCGACCGAAGCGACAAACGCACGATGTCATTGACTCGCATAATTCCCTTTCACCTGCGCGACAAGGCCTGCACCGGATCCAACCCGGCTGCTTTGCCGGCCGGCAGAACGCCGAACAACAGGCCGGTGCCCAGCGAAATCGCTACGGCAGCAAACAGCGCCCAGGCCGGTGTGACCATTGGCAAAGCCGGGTACATGCGCTGCAACAGCCAGACCGTCCCCAGCCCCAGGCAGACGCCCAATCCCGCCCCCAGCAGTGACAACAGGCCGGCTTCGGTCAGAAACAGAAGCCGCAACTGGCCGGGCTCTGCGCCGAGCGCTTTCAGCAGACCGATTTCCGCAGTCCTCTGCGACACGCTCACCAGCATCACGTTCATGATCAGGATGCCGGCGACCGCCAGGCTGATCGCGGCGATGCCGGCGACCGCCAGGGTCAACGCCAGCAGAATTCTGTCGAACGTTGCGATGACACTGTCCTGGGTGATCACGGTGACATCGTCCTCACCTTCGTGGCGCGCCTGGATGATCTGATGGATCTCGGCCGCGGCGGCCAGCATGGAATCCCATGATTTGGCTTCGGCCAGAACACGGAACAGACCCGGGGCGTCGAACAGCGCTTGCGCCGAGGCGACCGGGATGATGACGATGTCATCGAAATCAACGCCGATCGACTGACCTCTGGGAGCAAGAATGCCGATGACGCGAAACCGCCGGTCGCCGATGCGCAGCCATTGACCCAGCGCACGCACCTTACCGAACAGTTCCTCGCGCACTTTCTGTCCGATGACGCAGACCGGCACGGCCCGATCGGGGGCGGTAGCGGGCAAAAACCGCCCCTGCACAATGTCCAGATGGCGAATGCTCTTCAGGGATGCGGTGGAGCCGATGATACTGACTTCGCGCTCCAGCCCCCGCCACGACACCGGCGCCGAGCCCACCGTGATCGGCGCCACCTGTTCGATGCGGCGGCTGCGCTGCAGGGCGAGCGCATCGTCCAGCGTCAGATCACGCGGGGTTTCGCCCAGCAACGGTGGCTGCCCCCCTGTCGTTTCGGAGCGGCCCGGCAGTACGATCAGAAGATTGCTGCCCAAAGCAGCGAATTCACCGGTGATGTATTGCCGGGTGCTTTCGCCCAGTGTGGTCAGTACGATGACAGCCGCCACCCCGATCGCCATGGCGATCAGGATCAGCGACGACCGCATAGGCTGGGCGCCGATGGCTTTGGCCGAGCTATGCAGGATGTCACCCGGAAGCATGATGATCTCTGATGATCCTGCCGTCGATCATCTCCAACCGCCGCCCGGCGCGACCGCCAAGCGCCGGGTCGTGAGTGACGATAATGAGCGTGACCCCGGTGTCATTCAATGCTTCCAACAGATCGATGATCTCGACGCCTGAGGCACGATCGAGATTGCCGGTGGGTTCGTCCGCCAATAGAACACTCGGCTGCATGATCGTGGCGCGGCCAATGGCAACGCGCTGGCGCTGCCCACCGGACAACTGATCGGGACGGTGCCGGGCGCGATCGACCAGTCCAAACGCCTGAATCGCCTCCGCCACCAGCCGGCTGCGCCGCGCCGGCGGCACTCCGGCGAGAACCAGCGGCATTTCGATGTTTTCAGCGGCGCTCAAGCGGGGAATCAGATGAAAGAATTGAAACACGAAACCGATATTCTCACGCCGAACTTTGGCCAGTTCCCTGTCGGACAGCTCGGTGACATCTTTGCCGTTGAGCCGATAGCGCCCGGCGTTTGGCTGGTCCAGCAGCGCAATCAAATTCAGCAGCGTCGACTTGCCCGAGCCCGACGGCCCCATGACCGATACATACTCCCCCGCCTCGATGGCCAGATCGATGTCATTCAGTGCATGAACCATCTGATCGCCGACCTGGAAGACCCGCTGGATCGCTTCGAGTCGTATTACCTCTTCTGACATTGCGGGTTATTCGGACCATCCGGCCAATATTATAAGGGAACAGCATAGCGCATGTGCAAGACCGGCGCGAATTCGGCGCTTTGAAGCCAGGGCAATCGCACTAAAAAGTG
>DEII01000198.1 GCA_002352385.1 Methylococcaceae bacterium UBA2778
AGGTGGTCGGACAGTCGGTGCCGGCGTGGTTTCCAAGATTATCGAGTGATCGCTTGTTTTCTCGGCGCCACTGTTTTTTGGTGTAAGCGGTTTTACGGCTAACATAGGTCAGTAGCTCAATTGGCAGAGCAGCGGTCTCCAAAACCGCAGGTTGGGGGTTCGATTCCCTCCTGGCCTGCCATGTTAGTTTCAATGCCTGTCTCTTGAATATTCGGGCCCGCCTCTTTTTTTTACGCTTTATTTTTAGATAAATAAATGACAGCACATTCTGAATCGGATACCTCAGTGTTCGATATGTTCAAGCTGACGGTCGCCGGTGCATTGGTTGTCGGGGGCGTTTTCGGCTTTTATTACTTTGTGGATCAGACATTGTTGTATCGTGTGCTCGGCTTGCTGGGTGTGGTCGCCGTGGCAGGTGCTGCGTTTTTTACAACAAGGCCGGGGGCGCAGTTATGGGCTTTTATTCGCGAAGCGAGAGTGGAAGTGCGAAAGGTGGTGTGGCCAAGCCGGCAGGAGACCACTCAAACGACCCTGATCGTAATCGTCATGGTTTTTATTGTTGGCATGATATTGTGGTTGCTTGATATGTTTTTATTCTGGGGCGTGCGTCTGTTGACGGGGCAAGGGAGCTGACATGGCGTTGCGGTGGTACGTTGTTCATGCTTATTCCAACTTCGAAAATCAGGTCAAGCGCTCATTGGAAGAACGCATAAAACGTGAAGGGCTGGAGGAGTATTTCGGCAAGATTTTGGTGCCGACAGAGGAAGTGATCGAAATGCGCTTGGGGCAAAAAAGGAAGAGCGAGCGCAAGTTTTTCCCTGGCTATGTGCTCGTGCAAATGGAGTTGACGGACGAAACCTGGCATTTGGTCAAAGATGTTCCCCGGGTGCTGGGCTTTATTGGTGGGAGCTCCGACCGGCCTGCGCCGATCTCGGACGAAGAGGCGGCCGCGATATTGAATCGTGTCGAAGAAGGGATCAATAAGCCAAAACCCAAGGTTCTTTTTGAGGTTGGTGAGGTCGTGCGTGTGATCGACGGGCCGTTCAAAGATTTCAGCGGCGTTGTCGAAGAAGTGAATTACGAAAAAAGCAAACTCCGGGTTTCCGTGTTGATATTTGGCCGATCAACGCCTGTCGAGCTGGACTTTGGCCAAGTAGAAAAAGGCTGAATGCCTAGGAGGCTGTCCGAGAATGCAAACCAAGCTTTTTTATATACCATATCATGTGCTTTCAAAAGCCCAACAGCACGATATCTTGTATGAAGAATTTAAAGCGCCCTATTCTCGGACAGCCTCCTAAGAGGTGTTCGGCGATCACGTTTATCGGGCGGGGTGTGACGCACCGATTGCGACCCCGCCGAAATCTTTTATGGTTGCAAATCGTTCTATTGTTCCGGGGAGCTGAATAAGCGATCGTACCCGTCGGGAGAGGTTAATGGCAAAGAAAGTAGAGGCATATATCAAGCTGCAGGTCAAGGCGGGCGAGGCGAATCCCAGCCCTCCGGTAGGACCGGCACTTGGCCAGCATGGTGTCAATATTATGGAGTTCTGCAAGGCATTCAATGCGAGTACGCAGGAGATGGAAAAAGGGATCCCGATCCCGGTGGTTATAACGGTTTATAGTGATCGTAGCTTTACGTTCATCACCAAAACACCGCCTGCGTCGGTTTTGCTTAAGAAAGCGGTCGGTATTGCTAAAGGGAGCAGTATACCGAATACCAATAAGGTCGGAAGGGTTACGCGGGAGCAGATGGAAGAGATTGCCAAGACCAAGATGCCCGATTTGACGGCTGCTGATATGGATGCGGCAGTGCGCACCATTGCAGGAAGCGCTCGCAGCATTGGTTTGGAAGTGGAGGGCGTCTGATGGCTAAATTGTCCAAGCGATTCAAGGCAATCAGGGAAGCGATCGATAAAACCCAACCGTATCCAATCGATGATGCCCTTGCGCTGTTGAAAACGCTGAGTTCGGTAAAGTTCAACGAATCCGTCGATATCAGCGTCAACCTTGGTGTCGATCCGAAAAAGTCCGATCAGGCGATACGCGGTTCAACCGTCTTGCCTAACGGAACCGGCCAGGACATACGTGTGGCCGTGTTCACACAGGGGGCGAATGTTGATGCAGCGAAAGAGGCGGGGGCCGATATCGTGGGCATGGATGATCTTGCCGCCCAGGTCAAAGCAGGCGAGATCAACTTCGATGTTGTGATTGCCTCCCCTGATGCTATGCGTGTCGTTGGACAGCTTGGTCAAATTCTCGGCCCTCGAGGATTGATGCCAAACCCGAAGGTCGGAACGGTAACGCCGGACGTGGCGACAGCTGTTCGGAATGCAAAAGCAGGGCAGGTGCGCTATCGAACCGATAAAGGTGGGATCATTCACTGCACGGTTGGAAAAGTCGACTTTGATGTCGAGGCTTTGAGGCGGAACGTCGAGGCTTTGTTGACAGATCTGAAAAAAACGAAACCCAGCGCTGCAAAAGGCGTTTATTTGCAAAAGGTCACACTTTCGACAACCATGGGGCCTGGGCTTAGCATCGATCAGAGCTCGATAACCGCATAACAGATTGTATGAAGGGTCTGTCGCATGGGGGGCAGGCGGCTTCAATGACTTTGGATTGCCGGATTGGCCGGTAATCGTCAAAGACCGCAGGTGCCCGATTCGTCGCGTTCGGTCAAATACGTAAATCGTGTGGGACGAGTGAAGGGCTTAATCCCAGCCTGCGCAGACGGTGAACCGAAACTGGTTATGTTGCCGGTGAAGGATTGAGCCGTTACGGTGCATCTTTAACGATGCGATGTTCGGATTTGGGTGGTGTTTTGGTCCACCCGGATCATAAATAACCGGAGGGTAAATCGTGGCAATGAGACTGGATGCCAAGAAGGCCGTTGTTGACGAGGTCGCTGCTGTTGCCGGTAACGCGCTTTCTGCCATTGCGGCGGAATATCGAGGGTTGACAGTAGCGGAGATGACTGAGCTGCGCTCAATCGCGAGGGCGTCAGGCGTGTATCTTCGGGTCGTCAAAAATTCTCTGGCTCGCAGGGCATTGGAGAATACCGATTTCACGTGCATGCGCGAAGGATTGGTGGGGCCGTTGATGCTGGCATTTTCAATGGAAGATCCTGGGGCGGCTGCGCGTCTCATCAGTGACTTCGCAAAGGATCATCACCAATGCGAAGCCAAATTGGTCGCTGTCGGAGGGCAGTTGTATGACGCTTCGGAAATTGGCCGACTGGCCAAACTGCCGACCCGCGAGCAAGCGATAAGCATTCTTATGTCGGTTATGAAAGCACCGATCGAGAAATTGGTGCGTACCATGGCCGAGCCTCATGCCAAGCTGGTGCGGACGATTGCAGCTGTGCGTGACCAAAAACAAGCCGCCTGACCGGCCTAGCGCTTAACGGCGATTTCATAGATTCAGGAGTAATGACAATGGCAGTATCTCAAGAAGAAATTCTGGAAACGATTTCCAACATGAGTGTCATGGAAGTGGTTGATTTGATTTCCGCAATGGAGGAAAAATTCGGTGTTTCGGCTGCGGCGGCGGTTGCTGCAGCGCCCGCGGCTGCGGCTGCGGCGCCTGTTGCGGAAGAAAAAACGGAGTTTGATGTGATTTTGACCAGCTTTGGTTCGAACAAGGTGGCTGTCATCAAGGCGGTTCGCGGGTTCACAGGGCTGGGCTTGAAGGAGGCGAAAGCGGCTGTCGAAAGCGCCCCATCGCCCATAAAGGAAGGGGTAAGCAAGGACGAAGCCGAAGAAATCAAGAAACAGCTGGAAGAGGCCGGCGCTTCAGTCGAAATCAAATAGCTTTGAGTTATTTAGTACTGTTTGCCGGTCAAGGCAGTTTCCTGGCTGGCGGCTGTTGCCGCCGGCCTTTTGCCGTTTGTATTCTACGAGCGGAACCGAATAGTTGGTATAGTTATGGTAAGCAATCCCATGGCCTATTCTTTCACTGAGAAAAAACGCATTCGCAACAGTTTCGGTAAGCGCCGGGAGGTGCTGGAAGTGCCGTACTTGTTGGCAACGCAGCTGGATTCGTATGCCACATTTCTCCAGGCTGAGACGCCCGCTGCCGAGCGGAAGGATGTGGGGCTTAACGCAGCATTCAAGTCGGTTTTCCCAATCGAAAGCAATTCCCGTAATGCCGTACTCGAATACGTGAATTATAAGCTGGGTGAGCCGATGTTCGATGTCAGAGAATGTCAGCAAAGAGGGGCGACCTATGCGGCTCCGCTAAGGGTGTTGGTGCGGTTGGTGATCTTTGATAAGGATGCGCCGGCCAAAGTCAGGGCGAAGGGGAAAGTGATCAAGGACATCAGGGAACAGGAAGTTTATATGGGCGAACTTCCATTGATGACGGATAACGGCACCTTTGTCATCAATGGAACCGAACGGGTGATCGTGTCCCAGCTGCACCGTTCGCCGGGGGTGTTTTTTGATCATGATAAAGGCAAGACCCACTCATCGGGTAAACTGCTGTTCAACGCTCGGGTAATACCTTATAGAGGGTCTTGGCTGGATTTCGAACTCGATCACAAGGATTGCGTGTTCGTGCGTTTCGACCGGCGCCGAAAACTACCCGCAACAGCGCTGTTGCGAGCGCTTGGGTATGACAACGAGGCAATCATTCGAATATTCTTCGAGACCAACACGTTTACGTTCGAATCGGATCGAATTTTTCTGGATCTTGTTCCCGAGCGCTTGCGCGGTGAGATTGCCAGCTTCGATATCAAGATTGATGGCGAAGTTCTGGTCGAAGAAGGACGCAGGATTACGGCCAAGCATGTTCGCCAGCTAAAAAAGGCCAAGACCACAAAACTCGAGGTGCCACGCGAATATGTCTATGGGAAAATCCTGGCGAAGACGTTGGTTGACGATGAGTCCGGTGAAATTATTGCTCATGTGAATGACGAACTGACCGAAGAGTTGCTTACACGGATTGTTGAGGCCGGGAAATCCGCAATCGAAACGCTTTATGTCAATGATTTGGATAGGGGCCCCTACATTTCCAACGCACTAAGGATTGACGGGACGAATAACCGGCTGGAAGCATTGGTAGAGATCTACCGTGTCATGCGCCCGGGTGAACCCCCGACGAAGGAAGCGGCGGAAAATCTGTTCGAAAACCTTTTTTTTACGTCGGAGCGGTATGATCTGTCAGCTGTCGGTCGTATGAAATTCAACCGCCGGCTTGGTCGCGATACGATCACAGGACCTGGGGTCCTGAGCAAGGAAGATATCATTGACGTGCTGAAAGAGCTGATCAATATCCGTAACGGGAATGGCGTCGTTGACGACATCGACCATCTCGGCAATCGTCGTGTCCGGTCAGTCGGAGAGATGGTTGAAAATCAGTTCCGCATTGGGCTCGTGCGGGTCGAACGGGCTGTTAGAGAACGTCTGACGTTGGCCGATTCTGAAGGCTTGGTGCCGCAGGAAATTATTAATGCGAAACCGGTTGCCGCGGCGATTAAAGAGTTCTTCGGTTCGAGCCAGCTATCGCAGTTTATGGATCAGAACAATCCCTTGTCGGAGGTGACGCATAAGCGGCGTGTGTCGGCGCTCGGTCCCGGAGGGTTGGCTCGGGAGCGTGCAGGCTTTGAGGTGCGGGATGTGCATGCGACCCATTACGGGCGGGTCTGCCCGATCGAGACGCCGGAAGGGCCGAATATCGGCCTGATCAATTCACTGGCGACATATGCGCGGGTCAATCAGTACGGTTTTATCGAGAGCCCGTATCGGCGTGTCGAGAATTCCAATGTGCAGGACGAGGTCGTTTACCTCTCCGCTATGGAGGAAGTGAAGTACACCGTCGCCCAAGCCAACGCCACGATCGACAAGGCCGGTAAGCTGGTCGACGATTTGGTCTCGTGTCGCAAGGGCGGCGAGTATGTGATGGCGCAACAAGAGGACGTTGACTTCATCTACGTCTCGCCTAAGCAGCTGGTTTCGGTTGCCGCGGCGTTGATCCCGTTCCTGGAGAATGACGACGCCAACCGGGCGCTCATGGGCTCGAACATGCA
>DEII01000032.1 GCA_002352385.1 Methylococcaceae bacterium UBA2778
GAATAAATACGTACGGCCTGCTTCAAGTCATTGGTGGTACCGACAGAGCGAGGGAGAACCCGGCACGCACCTCCCACTGCAGACGAATTTGCCATTGACATCCACCTTTGCCACCCCTCCGGGCAATGATGAACAAGATACCCGTCCCGCCACGTTCTGGACGCATTGCCCAGGACCGCACAAGAAATTTCCATGAAGATCCCGCACAATCCCGCCATCGGGAGGAGAGCAAGCGATTTTACCCCTGTGATCTTGCAAACAAGCACTTCCAGGCTCCGGGCACACCGTTTGCCCCGAGCTGTTTGTGATGCACGGGCCTGTACGTTGCAAAGGTTTAACATCGGCGGCCACTGCCAATAGGACAAGAAAAACCATCAACGTGAGTCTTTTCATACACGGCCTCTCATCAAGAAATAGGAAAAGCAGCACAATTATCCAAAGGATGTCTTCTCTAAATGACCGTTGGCCTGGTTGATCGAGAGCTTCCCGGAACGAGTCCGGTATAGTTATGCCCGTGCCCCTTCGACCCAGGAAGCCGTAGAGGTGTCTAGCACTCAAAACAAAGGTAGTAATTTCAATGGGCTTGGCAATGCTCTTCGATGAAAGGATGCGCTCGCGGAGGCAAGTTGTCAAGCAGGTGAACGGAAAGGGGTCGCGTCTTGCATTTTGCCTTCTAGCTCGCGTAGGATGTAGCGAGGAACGAACCGTATCGATCGAGGTGCCAGGTGCCGGTCCCTAACGACGCCATGCACCTGACCGCTTTTCCGTTGTGCTCGTTCCTCGCTTCAAAGTGGCAGGGAATGGCAACGTTATCCCGATTCAAATAAGCACATTTGAATGGCCCGCATGGGCCGAAAGCAGCCATAGAAGTTTATTGCCCATACCGGTCTTTTGCGTGCTGAATTACAACGATCTGGTCGGTACCTGCATACGCCGACCGGGCGAGATCACTCATGGGCCAAGGCTCCACTCGGCTACCGAGCGGAGCCTTGGCAGGGGCGCGTTGTTACTTGGCAAACGAGCGGAACGTGTCGTAGTACATGTTGATGCGGAAGCACTCCCCCGCTCGGAAATGCGGCGCGTACTACTGGAGGATCCCGTCGCCGTCCGTGCGGCCCGTGGGCAGGGGGCTCAACAGGTCCGGATTATCTCGGCTCGCATACTGCTTCGAACCGAGTTTGCCGACGTAGGTTCCCTCGAGCGGCAGATCGCTGGGCATCGCTACCATGTTGACCACGTGGCCGCGCTTGCCTTTCGGTGCGTCGCCGTCGAGGTTGTAGGTGAACACCGAGTCGCGGTTCTTGTCCCACCGTGCTTGAAAGTTCGCCCAACCGGCCGTGCCGCCCGTATCGACGTCGATGTCGGCGTAGCGCTTGACCAGGAAGTCGTCGAGATCCCGCTTGGCACAGTTCGACAAGTCCATGCGGATGACCACGCGAGTACCGTTCTTCGAGATGATGAAGGTCTGGCGGATGGTGATGAAACCATCGTCGGTGACGCTCTCGGTTACCTTGACCAGCTCATCCGCGTTGTCGCGGCAGATGTTGTGGCTGATACAGTTGATACCGCTACTCGAGCCATAGACGTCGTACTTGACGTTGTCGCCGCCACCGGCCTTGTAGGCGAGCGTGAAGCCTTCCTCGAGAACGCCGATCGCGAGATGCTCGTAGACGCCCTCCGGCTCGATCGAGGCGATGCCGGCTTCCGCGGGCTGCCCCATGAGTTGGCCGCAATCGCTGACCCCCCACTTGGCTCGTACACCAGTGACTACTGTTGTTGGACTTGGCATGTTGCTTCCTCCTTTGAGTTTAGGGTATAAGAAAGATAAACGGCCTTTATCGTCAAACGACTCGAAAAGCCGCGTCCTTTCGAAAATAACTTTACTACTACCACGGCGCCGGGTGTTATGAACTTTGTTACAAAATACATGTGAACTATTCACTTATTGCCCGCGATTGTGCAGAGAATTTCGGCGGTCTGGCGATGGAGTCCTTCGGGGGCATGGCGCTGGTATAGACTCCGATACAACGCATCAACCGAATCTTTCTGAACTAAAGGGGTCGCTAAAGGAGTCGCGTCTTGCGTCATGTTCACCTTTGATGTTCATTTAATCTCTCAAAATTTGATTACGCGAGATTTACGCGACATAGCTGTGACCAGTTATTGTCAACTCTGATTTGCGTAGACAAGCCGAAAATGACAATATTAAATAAATCAGTCTGTTAGTGTTGACAGACACCACTTTTAATGTGATGGCCGAGCGTTCGAATCGCTCACGGCCAACCAGGAAAATCAAAGGCTTACGTCAAAAGCGTAGGGCTTTTTTTATGATTGTTGGGCACTCATGGGGCAGTTGAGATTAAAAAACTGCAACAGCAGGCAATTCATCGTATGTCCGTTGCACCTTTATACGCTTTGCTCTTGGCTTTAGAAGCGATCAGCGTGACGGTGCTAACGGCGTGCGTCCGGGGGTGATTCGAAGCGGCGCAGCCGGTTCAAGGTGTCTTTTTCAGATACGATTTGAGAAAAGGGATCGTGAGTCGGCGCTGTGCCGAGAGTGTTGCCTGGTCCAATTCGTCGAGCAGTTTCCATAAGGCGGGCATGTCGCGGGGCTGGTGCGCCAAAAGAAAACGTCCGACCCGGGGTGACAGCTTGAAGCCCAGATTGCTTGCGCGCTGGATCAATGCGGCGAGCTTGTCGCTGTCATCGGGTGGTTGCAGCTGAAGTGTCAGCCCCCACCCAAGCCGCGTGCGCAGGTCGGGCAGTTGTATGCCGAGCCGGAGCGGGGGCAGGGGGGCTGTCAGGATCATGCGGTGCCCGCAGTCGCGACTGCGATTGAACAGGTTGAAGAAAGCGTGCTCCCAAGTGTCGTCACAGGCAATCGCATCGATATCGTCGATACAGAGCAGCTGCAGGGTTTCCAACCCTTCGAGTATGGCGGGGGGCTGGGAATAGAGCGTTTTGAGTGGAAGATAGAGGACGCTCAGATGGTTCTGGTCGGCGAGTTGCGAGCAGGCCTGCAGCAGATGCGTCCTGCCGAGGCCGTTCGCCCCCCAGAGGAAAATCAGCTCTTCCCCATTGCCGGCGGAGCAGTCGCGCAAACGTTGGATGGCTTCGGCATTCGGCCCGGTGTGGTAATGATCGAAACTTTGGGCCGCGTGAAACTCGAAGCGAAGCGGGATCTGGGTCGACATCGGACGGAGCTACCCGCTTTTTAAATTTAAAAAGCGCACATAAAATACCGCACCGAAGAAGAGAAGCAGGCTGGCTCCAATTTCAAGTCCGGCGAGCAGGCGCTCCTGCGGGCCGGCCGCCGTTTCCACGATGCCGTGAACGAAATAGAACAGACTGAGATAGGCTGCCCAGGTGCAGGCGGCGGGGCGGCCGTGCAGCAGTCCGCGCAACGGAATCATGAGCGGCATCGCCGAGATGATCAGCGTCATCGCGACGGGGAAGCGCTGGGATGGCGCGATCACGGTGTTCCACAGCATCAGCAGCGTCAACAGGCCGAAATAGCCTGTCAATGCGCAGCCGTAGGCGATGCGGGTTCGTGTGATCACTCTCTTGCGCTGATCAACGCCAGTGCGGTCCTTCCCAAACGTGCGCCGAATGCGCGGCAGAGTGATTTTTCATCTTCACTCAAACCTTGACTCTCGGCGCCCGAATGGTGGCTCGGGCCGTAGGGTGTGCCGCCGGTCGTCGTCTGGTGCAGCGCCGGTTCGGTGGAGGGCAGTCCGATCAGTACCATGCCGTGATGCAGCAGCGGCAGCATCATCGACAGCAGGGTCGCTTCCTGGCCGCCGTGCATGCTCGAGGTCGAAGTGAAGACGCCGGCGGGCTTGCCGGTGAGCGCTCCGGAGAACCAGAGTTCACTGGTGTTGTCCAAAAAGTATTTAAGTGCCGCTGCCATGTTGCCGAAGTGTGTCGGGCTTCCAAGCGCCAGGCCGTCGCACTTTTTCAGATCGTCCAGCGTCGCATAGGGCGGGCCGCTGTCGGGAATGGGGTCTTCCGTGGCTTCGCACACTGCCGAAATCGGCGGTACGGTCCGCAGCTTGGCGGAAATATTGGGTACCTCTTCGACGCCGCGGGCGATATGATTGGCCATGGCGGCCGTGGTACCGGAACGGCTGTAGTAAAGAACGAGGATTTCAGCCATCAAAGGATTTCCAGGACATTCTCCGGGGGCCGGCCGACGGCGGCTTTGTCGTTCGCCAGCACGATAGGACGTTCGATCAGCTTGGGATGGTCCACCATTGCCTGAATCAGTGCTGCGCGATCGAGGGTTTCGTCATCCAATCCCGCTTCCTTGTATTCGGCCTCTTTTGTGCGCATCAATTGACGCGGTTCCATGCCGAGCTTGCGGAGGATGGCATCGAGCTGCTCGGTGCTGGGCGGTGTCTTGAGATATTCGATGATCGCGGGCTCGATCCCTTTTTCCTTGAGAAGCTGCAGAGTCGCGCGCGACTTGCTGCAGCGCGGGTTATGATAAATGATTACGCTCATAATTAACGATGTCCGTTGATTCAGAATAGCACTTTATTATAACGCGGGCCGACAGCAAGAGGCAGGTTCGGTTGTGTTATCATTTTCAATTCGCTGTCATCGAACAGCGTGTCGTCAATGCGAGCGATGCCGACCGGGTCGGCCGCCCCCTTTGACGTCATCTTTATTTACAAGTGGATGTATATGTCAATAGATCGGTTCTTGTCGGATGCAGCTGCCTGATTTCGACTCCGCCAACATTCTGGTCGTCGGTGATTTGATGCTCGACCGCTACTGGTATGGCGCCACCTCCCGGATATCGCCGGAGGCGCCCGTGCCGGTGGTGCATGTGAACGATTTCGAGGAGCGCGCCGGCGGCGCGGGCAATGTCGCGTTGAATATCAGTGCGCTGGGCGCCAATGCCGTCGTATTGGGGTTTTGCGGCCGCGACGAAGCGGGAGAAGCGTTGATGGCTGCTTTGGAGAAGGCAGGCGTTCGCTGCGTGCTTGAGCGCTTGGAGACGTACAAGACGATCACCAAGCTGCGGGTGCTGAGCCGGCATCAGCAGCTGATTAGACTGGACTTCGAGGATGGCTTTCATTCGGTCGCGCCCGATGCGCTGCTGCGGTCGTTCGGGTCGGAACTCGAGCGGGCGGATGTCGTGGTGCTGTCGGATTATGGCAAAGGTACGCTGCAGGCGGTGCAGCAATTGATCACCTTGGCGCGTGCAGCCGACAAACGGGTGCTGGTCGATCCCAAAGGTGCGGACTTTTCCATTTACCGCGGAGCCACGCTGATCACGCCCAACTTCAGCGAATTCGAAGCGGTGGTCGGTCCCTGTCCTACGGAAGAGCGGATCGTCGAAAAAGGGATGAAGCTGCTGGCTGAGCTCGGTCTGGAAGCGCTGCTGGTGACGCGTGGGGAGCACGGCATGATCTTGCTTACACGCGCAGAGGCGCCGTTGCATCTGCCCACCCATGCGCGAGATGTGTACGATGTGACCGGGGCCGGCGACACTGTGATTTCGGTGCTTGCGGCAAGCCTCGGTGCCCGACAATCGCTGCATGAAGCGACGGCGTTGGCGAATTTGGGGGCGGGGATCGTGGTCGGCAAGCTTGGGACAGCCAGTGTGACGTCGGAGGAGCTGAGCTATGCCTTGTGCGGTCCGCCCGCGCATCACCGCGGGATGATCGAGCTCAAGCCGCTGCTGGAGACGTTGGCGGCGGCTCGCCCGGAGGGCGAAAAAATCGTCGCCACCAACGGCTGTTTCGATATCTTGCATCCCGGCCATATTCATTATCTGAAACAGGCGAGGGAGCTGGGCGACAGGCTGGTGGTGCTGGTGAACAGCGACGCCTCGGTCGAGCGGTTGAAAGGGCCCGGCCGACCGGTGAATCCGCTTGAAACGCGCATGGCGATGCTGGCGGCGCTGGAATGCGTGGACTGGGTCATCGCATTCGACAGCGATACGCCGAAGGAACTGATCTGCCGGATACTTCCCGATATCCTGGTGAAAGGGGGCGATTACAAGCGCGTGGAGGATATCGCCGGTCACGATTGCGTGGTGGCCAATGGCGGCGAAGTGAAGCTGCTCGGTTTCGTCGATGGCTTTTCGACCACCGAAATGATCCGCACCATACGCGACAATGCGTGACCGCATCCATTCGATTCCGGAGAGCAGACAATGGTACAGATAGCTCCGGCTGATCAATCCCTCGATGGTCTGAAGATACCGCCGCATTCCATTCAGGCCGAGCAATCGGTGCTGGGTGGTTTGATGCTCGACAACCAGGCCTGGGATACGGTGGCGGACCGGGTCGGCGAGGTGGATTTTTATCGCAAGGATCATCGTCTGATCTTTCGTGCCATCCTGGAGCTGGCCGCCCGGGATGAGCCTTTCGATGTGATCACCTTGTCCGAAACCCTGCAGAAAGCCGGTCAGCTCGAGGATGCCGGTGGACTGGCCTACCTTGGGGCGTTGGCGAAAGATACGCCGAGTGCGGCCAATATCGGCGCTTATGCGGACATCGTGCGCGAGCGTTCGGTGCTGCGCCAGCTGATTCATGTCGGCACCGAAATTTCCAACTCCGCGTTCCAGACGCAGGGACGCGACACCGGCGAACTGCTGGAGTATGCTGAACAAAAAGTGTTTCAGATTGCCGAACAGCGGCAGCGCCGCTCGAAAGGCTTCATGCCGATCAAGTCGCTGCTGGTGGAAGCGGTCGACCGGATCGAAACGCTGTTTCAGCAGGAAGGCTCGATTACCGGGGCCGCCACCGGCTTCGATGATTTCGACGAAATGACCTCGGGGCTGCAGGGTTCAGATCTGATTATCGTTGCCGGGCGGCCGTCTATGGGAAAAACGTCTTTCGCGATGAATATCGCCGAAAATGTCGCCATCAAGGGCGACAAGGCGGTTGCCGTTTTCAGTATGGAGATGCCGGGCGAGCAACTGGCGATGAGAATGATGGCATCCCTTGGACGGATCGATCAGCACCGCATTCGCACCGGGACGCTCGAGGATGATGAATGGCCGCGGATGACATCGGCGATCAACATTCTTGCCGAAGCCAAACTGTTCATCGACGACACGCCGGCTTTGACCCCGACCGAGGTACGTGCCCGCGTACGCCGCCTGGCGCGCGACCAGGGCCAGCTCGGCCTGATCGTTCTCGACTACCTGCAGTTGATGCAGTCGCCGAGCGGCGGCGAGAGTCGCGTCGCTGAAATCTCCGATATCTCGCGTTCGCTGAAAGCGTTGGCGAAAGAGCTGAACGTGCCGGTGATGGCCCTGTCGCAGTTAAACCGCAATCTCGAGCAGCGGCCGAACAAAAGGCCGGTGATGTCGGATTTGAGGGAAAGTGGTGCCATCGAACAGGACGCAGACGTCATTGTCTTCATCTATCGCGATGAAGTGTATAACGAGGATTCGCCCGATAAAGGGACTGCCGAGATCATCATCGGCAAGCAGCGCAACGGCCCCATTGGCACCATACGGTTGACCTTTCTCGGTCAGTATACGCGCTTCGAAAGTTTTATCGCGGATCCTTATTCAGACGAGGGTTATGCATGAGGCCGGCGGCGTATGCGGTCCTGGATCAAGCAGCATTGAAGCACAATCTGAAGCGGGTGCGTGCATGCGTCCCCCGCTCCAAGGTGATGGCGGTCATCAAAGCCAATGGCTACGGACACGGCCTGATTCGCGTTGCCGACGCTTTGCGGGAGGCGGATGCTTTTGCAGTGGCGCGGGTCGATGAAGGCATTCATCTGCGCGAACACGGGATCGAGCATCGAATTGCCGTATTGGAAGGTTTTACCTGCCGCGACGAGCTGCTGCAGCATTGGCGCTTCGACCTGGAGCCGGTAATTCATACGCCCGATCAGCTGCAGTGGCTGGAAGCAGGGGAGGGCCGGGCGCCGTTGTCGGTCTGGCTGAAGCTGGATACCGGCATGCATCGGCTGGGGGTGGATGGTGTTGATTTGCTTTCGATTCACGAACGTCTGTGCCGGTGCCGTTCGATCCGCCAGCCGGTCTCGCTGATGACGCACCTTTCGAGTGCCGGCGATCTCGACAATCCGGCCACCGAGCGGCAGATCCGTCTGTTTGGGCAATTGACCGCAGGATACGAGGGTGAGCGCAGCATCGCCAATTCTGCAGGGATTCTCGGTTGGCGGCAGTCGCACAGTGATTGGGTGCGGCCGGGCATCATGCTCATGGGGGCATCGCCTTTTGCCGATCGTCAGGGCGAAAACCATGGCCTCTTGCCGGTGATGACGCTGCATTCGCGTCTACTCGCGGTCAAGATGCTCAAGCCGGGCGATGCCGTCGGCTACGATGGCACCTGGGTCTGCACGAAACCGACGCGATTGGGCGTCGTGGCGGTCGGTTACGGTGACGGTTATCCACGCTCCGCGAAGAGCGGTACGCCGGTACTGGTCAACGGCCGGCGGGTGCCGCTGGTCGGTCGGGTGTCGATGGACATGATTACGGTCGATCTCTCTGACTGCCCTGATGCACAGATCGACGATCCGGTCGTTCTGTGGGGCAGGGGACTGCCGGTGGAGGAGATCGCCCGCTGGGCATCGACGATTCCCTACACCCTGTTGTGCGCGATCACCCAACGGGTACGGGTTTTCGATACGGGTGAAGGATGATCGAGAATAGACACGTAGGGTGGAACGCGCAGCGGTTCCGCCATCAGAAGTTAGATGAAAGACCATGGATTTCTGTCTCCTGTCCTCTGGCTTCTGTCCTCTGAACCATGGCAAAACCGAAAATCGGCTATGTATGTGAGCAATGCGGCGCCGACTATACCAAGTGGAGCGGCCAATGCGTGCACTGCAAGACCTGGAACTGCCTCAAAGAGGTTCGACTGGTATCGGACAAGAAGCCCGATCGCGGCCGCTGCATCGATGGTTATGCCGGAGCGAAAAGCGAAGTCCAAACCTTAAGTCATGTCGACGCTGGGGATATTGTCCGCATTTCCTCCGGCATGCAGGAGCTCGACCGGGTGCTCGGCGGTGGTTTCGTGCCGGGTTCGGTGGTTCTGATATCGGGTGATCCCGGGTCGGGCAAAAGCACTATTTTGCTGCAGACACTGGCCTTTGCAGCCGGCCAGCGGCCGGTTCTGTATGTGTCGGGAGAGGAGTCGATGCAGCAGATTGCGGGACGCGCCCGGCGGCTCGGGCTCCCAATGGAAAAAATAAAGATGCTGGCGGAGACGTCGGTCGAGCGCATCTGTGAGCTTGCGGACAGGGAAAAGCCGGAAATCCTGGTGATCGACTCGATTCAGGTGATGTACTGCGACGGTGTCGATTCCGCGCCTGGCGGGGTGGCGCAGGTGAGGGAATGTGCCGCGCTGTTGACCCAGTATGCCAAGAGAACCCAGGTCATCCTGCTGATGGTGGGTCATGTCACCAAAGACCAGAGCATCGCCGGACCGATGACGCTGAGTCATATTGTCGACACCCAGATCATGCTCGCCTCGACCGACGACGCCCGCTACCGGATCATGCGGGCGACCAAAAACCGTTTCGGCGCGGTCAATGAGCTGGGGCTGTTCGCGATGACGGCCAAGGGGCTGAAAGAGGTGAACAATCCATCGGCGATCTTTCTGGCGCGCGCGGAAAAGCCGGCGCCCGGCAGCGTCGTCAATGTACTGTGGGAAGGAACCCGGCCGCTGCTGGTGGAAATTCAGGCGCTGGTCATCGACTCGCAGCATGGCAATCCGCGGCGGCTCGGTGTCGGCATCGACCAAAACCGGATTGCGATGCTGCTTGCCGTGCTGGCACGGCATGGCGGGCTGTTTACCGGGGATCAGGATGTTTTCGTCAATTGCGTGGGCGGCATCCGTGTGACCGAGACCAGTGCCGATTTGGCGGTGCTGCTGGGGATCGTTTCAAGCTTGAGGAACAGAGCGGTCGCCGAGGATCTCTTTGTTTTCGGCGAGGTGGGATTGTCGGGCGAAATCCGGCCTGTTGCAAACGGTGAAATCCGCATCAAGGAGGCCTTCAAACATGGCTTCAAAAAAGCGATCGTGCCAAAAGCGAACCGGCCGAAACGTCGGGCGGGAAGCGGTGAGATTCTCGGCGTTTCGAATCTCAAGGAGGCGATCGATGCAATTGCTTGAAAAATCGCTGCCTATCTCGACCCAATCAGCGCTCGGCACCTTTTCGGATTTCCGCGGCGAGCTTTGCTATCTTGTCGGCGGTTCGTTCCATCGCGGTCAAAACCGAGGCGTTGATTGCTGCTTCGATCATGAGGGAGAGTTCATCGAAATGCTCATTGCCGATCTGCTTGACCTCTTTTTCATCAAGTACCTGTTTAAAATGCGCAACGATCTTTTCGGCGTGTTTGAGTTCTTTTCTGATCATAGTAAGCCTCGTATCTCCTCAGCGCTTGCGCATGCCGAGGATATGTTCCCCTTTTTCATATATTTCATAGGTTCGCCCGACCAGCAGTGGGTCCGGCGGCAGTACAACCTCAGGGTTTTTGTCGGGGTAGGAGAGTTTGTGCAAGACATGGCGCATGCAGTTGATGCGGGCCCGTTTTTTGTCGTCGGACTTGATGACGGTCCATGGTGCGTCTTCGGTATCGGTATAGAAAAACATCGCCTCTTTGGCTTCGGTGTAGTCATCCCATTTATCCAGTGAAGCCAGGTCTACCGGGCTCAGCTTCCATTGCTTCAGCGGGTCGACCCGTCGTGCCTGGAAGCGGCGAAACTGTTCGGTGCGGCTGACCGAAAACCAGAACTTGAATAATCGGATCCCGCTGTTGACCAGCATGCGTTCGAGTTCCGGAGCCTGCCGCATGAACTCGAGGTATTCTGCCGCCGAAGAGAATCCCATCACGCGCTCTACCCCGGCACGGTTATACCACGAGCGATCGAAAAAAACGATTTCGCCGGTGGTGGGCAGGTGTTTGATATACCGTTGGAAATACCATTGACCGCACTCGGATTCGGTCGGCCTTTCCAATGCGATGATGCGAGCTGCACGAGGGTTCAAATGTTCCATGAAGCGTTTGATCGTTCCGCCTTTGCCGGCTGCGTCGCGCCCTTCGAACAGCAGAACCAGTTTTTCACCGGTATCTTTCACCCAGTTCTGCATCTTCAGCAGTTCGATCTGCAGCTCCCGTTTCAGCACTTCGTATTCGGCGCGCTTCATTTTCTCCTTATAGGGATAATCCTTGCGTAGCTGCTTCGGTTTGGGCGGCGGTTCGAGCAGATTGTCGGCCGGTTTGACAGCCGGCTCCTTGGAGAATTCGATAATCTGTTTGGACGCATCGACCATGCGGTTTGCTTTAGCGGTTTTTTCGGTCATACACTTGTCCCTCTTGCTACGAGGCATTAGCGCTGCGGAATGAAGGCTGTATCGAACGTTTGTTTATTATAGAATAATTATAATGCGTGATTCATTGATGGATACGATTTTCGGTGCCGATGGCGATCTGGCCAGGCATATTCCGGCTTATTGGCCGCGTACGGCGCAGCGTGAAATGGCCGACTGCATCGCCCAGGCCATCGAGGCGCACGTACACCTTGTCGCCGAAGCGGGCACGGGGACGGGCAAGACCTTTGCCTATCTGATTCCGGCCATCCTGTCGGGAAAAAAGATCATCGTATCGACCGGCACGAAAAATCTGCAGGATCAGCTGTTCCAGAAAGATTTGCCGGTCATACGCAAAGCGCTGGGTGTCCCTTTTCAGGCGGCTTTGCTGAAGGGCCGCAGCAACTATCTGTGTCGCTACCGGCTGGACAATACCGCAGAATCCGGCCTTTTTCACAGCCGGGCAGAGGCGGCGGCGGTGAATCGAATTCGTGCTTGGGCGGGACGCACCCGCAGCGGTGATATTGCAGAAGTCACCGATGTATCCGAAGGTTCGCCGGTCTGGTTCGATGTGACCTCGACAGCGGACAACTGCTTGGGGCAGGAGTGCCCAGACTATGCCGACTGTTTTCTCGTCAAAGCGCGGCGCAAGGCACAGGAGGCGGATATTCTGGTGATCAACCACCATCTGCTGTGCGCCGACTGGTCGCTGCGATCCGGCGATTTCGGTGAGCTGCTGCCGGAGGCCGATGTGGTCATTATCGATGAGGCGCATCAGCTGGCCGAGACTGCCTCGCACTTTCTGGGCATGTCGGTCAGCGCGCGGCAGCTGAATGAACTGGCGAAGGATACCGTTGGCGAACAGTCGAAGGACGCGGGTGACATGGGTGATTTGGCCGATGCGGCGGACGCATTGGCGCAGCGCGTGAAAGAGGTCCGGCGTGCGTTCGGTGAACCGGTTCGCCGCGGCTCGTGGCAGGAGATGGCGCATAATCCGGATATCATCGCAAGTGTTGCCGCCCTACGGGAACAGCTGCATACCTTGTCTCGTCTGTTGGAAATCGCCGCGGAGCGAAGCAAAGGGCTGGAATCCTGTTTTAAACGATGCGGCGAATTGGCTGTCCGGCTGCAGAATCTGGTCGATGACCGGGAAGGGGAGTGGATCCGCTGGTTTGAAACCCACAAACGAGCGTTCACGCTGACGCGCACACCGATCGAAATCAACGATGCCTTCCAACAGTTCATGCAGGACTATCAGGCGACGTGGATTTTTACTTCGGCCACTTTGACCGTCGCCGGCCGGTTCGATCATTTCATGGCGACACTGGGCCTGAAGAAGGCCGACACACACGATTGGGAAAGCCCGTTCGACTATGGCAGGCAGGCGCTCTTCTATCATCCTCATGACATGCCGGATCCGAATTCGCCGCATTACAGTCAGGCATTAACTGATGCGGCGCTGCCGGTGCTGAAAGCAAGTCAAGGACGGGCCTTTTTTCTGTTTACCAGCCATCGAACACTCCGTGAGACCGCGGAGTTGTTGGGAGCACAGTTGGAGTACCCTTTATTGATTCAGGGCGACGCGCCAAAATCGGTCTTGATCGAACGATTCAAAGCGCTCGGGTCTGCGATTTTGATGGGCAGCGCCAGTTTCTGGGAAGGCGTCGATGTACGCGGTCCGGCACTGTCGTGCGTTATTATCGACAAACTGCCTTTTGCCGCTCCCGGCGATCCGGTCCTGAAAGCCCGGCTCGATGCCCTGCGTCGCCAGGGCAGCAACCCTTTTTCGAGCTACCAGCTGCCGGCCGCGGTCATCGCTCTAAAGCAGGGCGTCGGGCGCCTGATCCGCGATGTCGAGGATCGTGGTCTTTTCATGCTGTGCGATCCCAGGCTGCTGAAACGCTCGTATGGACGCGTCTTTCTCGCAAGCCTGCCGCCGATGAGGCGGACCCGTTCATTGAAGGCGGTGCAGCGCTTTTTTGTCGAAGATTCGGTTGCTGAAAAGGAGAGTCGATGAAGATTCTCGCAGTGGAGACGGCGACAGAAGCCTGCTCGGCCGCTCTGTTCCTGGATGGAGAGATTATCGAACGCTGCCGACTGGCACCGAGGGAGCACAGTCGGCTCATTCTGCCGATGATGCAGTCGCTGCTCGATGAGGCGGGGATTGCCTTGAACCGGCTGGACGCACTCGCCTTCGGCCGGGGACCCGGATCGTTCACCGGCGTTCGCATCGCCGCCGGGGTCATTCAAGGGGCCGCGCTGGGAGCCGATCTTCCGGTCGTTCCGGTCTCGACGCTGGCAGCGCTGGCCCAGGCGAGCATTGTGCATTTCGAGGCGGAATATGCTTTTTCGGCGCTGGACGCCCGAATTGGGGAGGTCTACTGGGGTGTTTATCGACGGAATGGGGAAGGGTTCGCCGAAGTCGAGGGGGCGGAGGCCGTTGTCGATGCAAATCGGGTGCTGTTTCCTGATGAGGCCGTCGGTATCGGGGTCGGCAGCGGCTGGCAGGCCTATCCCGATGTTCTAAAAAAACGGCTGGGATCGCGCGTCGTTAGGATCGAAGGTGACCGCTATCCAACCGCAGGGTTTGTTGTGCGGCTGGGCGTCGAGGGATTGAAAAACGATCAGGCAGTGAGTGCCGAATTGGCTCTGCCGGTTTATCTGCGGAATACGGTTGCGCACAAGATGGCAGGTCGGAAGGCTGCCAGGGAGTGAATCGACTGCGGCTGATGGCATTGCCGGCGGATCATTCGTAGTGGTGCACGATCGATTTCTTCCGGGCCTCGACATGGAAATTTTGGACAAAAAAAAGCCTGCAGGACAAAAGCCTTGCAGGCCGTCATGGCCTCACGGGGGAGGCCAGGGAGGAGGAAGAACAATGGTGCATAATGTTGGAGATTCGAAAATATGGCGTTATTGTAGTCAGGTCTCTATTATTAAGGAAATGGTTGATATTAATTTTTGTATGATATGAATTCATAGTACTGGCGATGGATCTACGCAGGTTCGATCTCAATTTATTGGTTGTGCTGGACGCATTGATGCGCGAGCGCAATGTGTCCCGCGCGGCTGAAAGCCTGTTTATCGGGCAATCGGCAATGAGTCACGCGCTTAATCGTCTGCGCGATCTGCTGGATGATCCTATCCTGGTGCGCACGGCGGATGGCATGAAGCCAACCCCGCGAGCCCTCGAGATTATCGGGCCGGTTCGTGAGGCTTTGAAGGAAATTGCCCGTGTCATCAGTCCGCCCGAGCGATTCGATCCATCCAAGAGCAGCCATCGATTTGTCATCGCAGCGTCCGACTACATCGAATATCTGATTATTCCACCGCTGATGGAACGGGTGTATCGGGATGCGCCAGGGATCGATTTCCATATCATTAAACCCGAACAGGCGTTGCCGGTGCAGGATCTGGAAGACGGAACGGTCGACATAGCGCTTGGTTTCACCAGAGACATGGATGCCCCCAAACGTTTTTGCAGTGAGCTGTTGTTCGAAGATGAACGGGTATGCGTGGTCAGGAAAGATCATCCGGAAATCAAACGGAAATTGTCCCTGGAGCAATATCTTAAATTGGAACATATCAGGGTCTCGCCTTCAGGCAAGAAAACCGGTGTCATCGATGAATGGCTGGCCGATCATGGTCTGAAAAGAAGAATTGCGCTGATCGTCCCCCATTTTCTTTACGCGCCGTCCATCGTTGCAACAACCGACATGATTTTGGCGCCCCCTCTGCGGATTGCAAAACAGTTTACACGCATCAGCCCGCTCAAGATTTTACCAATGCCGATCGACGTACCGCACTACCAGATCAGCATGGTCTGGTCCCCGGTTCATGATAAAGAGCTCAGCCACTGCTGGTTGCGGGATCAGGTCAGGATTATCGCTCGATCGATTTCGGAAAAGACCTTTTGACGCCAGCCGGAGGCAGTATGGCGGTGAACGTTGGGCATTGCGCTGTAATCCATCCAGCGGGAATTTGCATCCGACCGAAGCCTATCTTGTCGCTTTAGGCGAGGTCGGCATCGAGCCGGGTGTTTACCGCTATGTCAGCCATGATCATGTTCTGGAACGGCGCTGCGCTTTGAACGGCGCCGCCGTCTCCTGCCCGGCTTTGCTGGTCGGATTGACATCGATTCACTGGCGGGAAGCCTGGAAATATGGAGAGCGGGCTTTATCGGTATTGCCAGCATGACGTCGGCCACGCGCTGGCGGCATTGCGTTACGCAGCCGCGGTGCTCGGCTGGCGGGTGCAGAAGCCGGGTTGATTGGGCAGATTCTCTATCTGGAGGCGGAAGCGTGCGGTCTGCGCGGTACCGGAATCGGCTGTTTCTTCGATGATCAGGTGCATGAAATACTCGGGCTGAGCGATGACCGGTTTCAAAGTCTCTACCATTTTACCGTCGGCGGGCCGTTGGAGGATGTTCGACTGGAAACCCTGCTGCCGTATACCCATTTGTCGAAATAGAGATGCGGTGCGGCAGGGCTGGATTGGCAAGGTGAGCGATCTTGTGCGGATACTTTTAACCGACCCGGCATCCATAATAATCAGTTATGGATGCCTGTTTTGAAAGTCCGGGGGCCTTTTGGACGAGGGCTTCGACAACGCGATTGTGCGCTTGCCCAGTCGTAGGTTCAGCTGCTTTTCGCCCTTGAAGTAGGGCCGCCATAACCGAATGGTCAGTGGAACCGAAATATTCAGACAGAAGGCCGTAAACATCAATGTAAAAAAGGCCTGTTTGGTAAAAATTGCGTTTTGGACGTAGCCGATATCGAGCACAATGAACGCCAGCTCCGCTCGGCCCAACATGCCCAAACCGATCAAAATGCTCTCATGCCATTCAAAACTGGCCGTCAATCGCGCAGCCAGCATCGCCGATAGTATCTGTATCACAAAAAGGCCAACTGTCATCGCCAACGTTTCCGGAAGAATGGAGATGATAATGTCGAAATCGAGAACCAGTTTTGTGCCCAAATTGATAAAAAATACCGGCCCGATCCAGGAGAACGCGACGTTGTCGATGACATATTTGCAGTTTTCGTAGCTGGACTTCTGCTGCTCTTCGTCGATGTGGAAATATTCCTGCTTCAGGATCAACCCTGCCATATAGGCGCCCACCGCAGGATGAAATCCTAAGTAATGCGCTGTCAGGCTGATGGTCAGGGTGAGCAACAATATGGTGAGCGTTGCCTGTTCGCTTTGTCCCAGCATGAGAATATCGCGGACGCCGTAGCGTTCAAGAAAGGCGATTCCACGTCCACGAGTTTCGAGGAAGCGGAGACGAATACCGCAGCGTCGAAACAATCGCCGTAAAGGAGCGAGGTTGATGGAACTCTTCTGGGGAAAAACCCACCGCCCTAAAATGATCACAATGCCAAAAAACAGCAAGGCTTTAGTAACGACTGCGAAAATTTGCAGCATCGACACTCCAGACTGCCCCGTAGCGAGGGGAACGAGGATCGCCACCAACGCCAGGGAGGCGATGTCGTCGAGCACCGCCGAGGTCATAATGCCGCGTGCCGCATCGGTACGATGCAGCCCTTCGCTGCGCAGCGATACCATGGTCAGGGAAACTGCTGTTGCGGTCATTGCCAGACCGGACATCATCGCCAGTTTGACATCGCCCCAAAACTCGAACGCCACGTAGTAGGCGATGAGAAAAGGACCGATGGCGCCAAAAAGCGCGATGCCCCAGGCCCTTTTTATTCCTTCCACGAACTTGGTGGGATTTTCCTCGAAGCCAAGGGCAAACATGATAAGAATGATGCCGAGCTTGGAAAAACCCTCGACAAACGGCGTGGTCTCTTGCGGAAGAACCCCGACATTGACCATGACCGAGCCGAAAGCAAGGAAAAACAGTACCGCCGTCAGGCGAGTGCGTTCAGCAAACCACGTCGCTAAAAGCACACCGCCCCAAATGATTGCCAGCTGAGCAAGATCATGCATTTTTGCCTCCTCCCCCATAATTTTAAAATGGCCGGCGCTTGATCCGACGGTTCAGCTCATTATAGGAAAAACTGCGCCAAGAGTCCCGGCTCGATGCCCTACCGTCCGCCACAATGCTGTTGAATTATATATGGGGTGCTCCTTCTCCCTCCGGGAGAAGGTTGGGATGAGGGGATCTAACTGGCTGAGTTCCCTTGTTTATTGCCCCCTCACCCAACCCTCTCCCGCTGGAGGGGGCTTAAGTCAACAGCATTGGTGCGACACGAAGTTGCACGCATATTTATCAAGGAGACCTGAAACAATAGACAGGTCGCGAGATCAGGTGTTCTGCCACCTGTACCCTACCGGGACGTGCGTCGGTGGTAACGCCGGGGTGCGAAGCTCCCGGAACATTGTAGCCTCCGTCCCGAGGACGGGCAACCGTACCGC
>DEII01000017.1 GCA_002352385.1 Methylococcaceae bacterium UBA2778
ACGACGTTATTACATTGCCAGTCTCGACCCGAATGCAAAACAGTTTGCCAATGCGGTGCGCTCTCACTGGGGAATAGAGAATAGTCTGCATTGGTGCCTTGATGTGGCATTTCGAGAAGATGAATGCCGCGTGCGTCAAGGCCATGCCTCGGAAAATTACGCTGTAATCCGACACATCGCCATGAATCTTCTCAAGCAAGAGAAAAACTCTAAAGGCGGCATCAAAGCCAAACGCCTCCGCGCTGGATGGGACAATGACTATCTACTAACCGTTCTTGGCGCCTGATATTTTAATGCGATTGCCCTGGATTGTCATATGGCGGGTTGCTGCACTTAAAATTAATGCGCAATGGGCGCATTCTCGTTTTGTGGACTATGCGACAATCTCCAATGATGGCGCTAACGCTATAGTTTTCAATGTGTTCCAGCGGCCAGCCTTGAAATAGGAGCGGAGCAATATGATTGCCTCGGCACTTTCTGCTTTCCAGTAGATCGCAGGCCCCTTGATACGCAAATTGAGAACACGCCGAATAGCACTTTCGATAGCGCCACTTCCGATTGGAAGGCCTAATGCCTTTAATTTATCATATGAATTGGAATTTTAACGCTAATTTGTTTGGAATTGCAACGCTTTGCCCCCAACAAACTCAAAATAGGGGAAAGACGTCCGAGCTGAAATTGGCAAAAGTGACACCTTTTCGTACGTTCGTCTGTCGAAATGACAACCGAAAAGTCGATAGCAGTGTCAAAGGCAAAAAGGCGCCTGTGCCGGTCCCATTAAGGGATTGGAACAGCGACTGGAAAATGAACCCTGGAGATTTACCAACTCACGGTCTGATCAAACTCAAACTCCGGCACCGGTTCCGCTGCTTCCGATTCATTGAGATAGGTTTGATCAACACCCGCTTAGCCAGCCCGGTGGTGCGCGGGCAGGCGCGATTTGAGGCGGTGTGGCTGGTTCACCGATATAGATTCAATTCAATTGAACGTCCGCTTATGGCCGGAATAATTGGGGTCGGAGTAAGATTAATTTTCAGTCCTGTTTAAGGATGCGGCACATTGCGTTTCAGTGTCCGCTTCTGGCCGCTATGTAGAGCTCTACATAGCGACCCCTATGTATAGTTTCGAACTATGTATAGCTAGCAGGTGCCCGCCGGCAGCGGACGGCGTTTTTGTTGGGCTGAAGGAGAAATCTGCTGTCGTTGAGCTATACATAGTTTTCCGGTGTTCTGGAGTGGCATCCCCTCTATGGGAGGCTAATGAGGTTACTGCGGTTGGGCGTTGACCTCCGAACCATCCGCGGGAACCAGGACCACGAGAGAACGTAGACCGTACGCCGATATGTTGATGCTGCTTCGTCATGATAAAGCTCCGGCTCGGCTTAAGGAACCTGACACAGTATCCACCGTTACCGGCCGCTGATGCCCTGATGAAGTTCCTTCAAAAGCTGTAACTATGTATAGAACACGTTGGCTCCGATGCACGTTAAACCAGGGATCACCACCACAACTACACATAGTTCGGAACTATACATAGTGGCCGATAGCGGCCGTTCGCGTTAGCCAGAATACCGCGTTTCAGAAAAGGTTACAATTGCGAGCGACAGACGGCCCCCCGAATGATCGCATTGCTGTTGTACTATGCTTAATCGTACCAGCAATGAACTCGGGACGCGCCATGAAAACCTTCGTACTGATCATCTCCCTTGCGTTTGCTCAATCGATCCAAGCAGCCGCCTACTGCGACGACCCGGCCGTTATCGCGGACTGGGACAACACGGCAAAGAAATATAGCCACTCCGACAACTGGCAGCAGCTGCACGCCGTTTGGCTCGGGCTGTGTCAAAAAGTCAGGGACGGCAGCATCAGCCAAGGGCAGGCTGCAAGCATCTTCGAAGAAGAACGGGCCCGCATCAAACTGGCGGAATGGAGAAAGGTGAGGGTAAGGGTCGATCCGTTTGGGTAAACGCTTGAAATATCGGCATCCTTCATTTCTCGGTTTACACTTTAATGTTTATGAGTAAGTAAGCGTTATTATAATATAAATGGCAATACAAATAGTCGATTTGAGTGCAAGCATGTATTAGTTATATCAATATAACACTAGACAAACGATACATTTTTCTGTATAAAGAAGCGAGGATGTTGTTTTCGTTCGTTATACATTGAGATTTGTATCCATGATATTACAAAATACAGAAAATGTTCAATCTTCACTTGAAGACCAATTTGACAGAAGACTATTTACTCGGCGCACCGATCTTTCAAACAAAATACGCGTAACCATAGCGATTAACGCTCTTTATGCTATGTTTAACGGCGGATGGGGGACGATCACCAGCAATACTGTTGAATTAAGAGCTATTGGTATGTAACCAAATGATTCATATGGTATAATACTCGGACCATGAAGCAGCGCGATCCATTAAAAATAGTCCAAAGGAGTCCAAATATGGCGCGAAAACTGATTTGAAAATCCATGCCAACTTTCCGGCTTATTTTCATCCTTCCTTCAGCTGATTCCAACAGCTCTTCCCGGTGGCGGCAACTCCCCGCATTTCACAAGAAACAGAAAACTCCCACTGCATAAGCTCATCATCTTCCTGCTCTCAATGACTGTCAGCGGCAAACACCGCGGCGTCGACGGCAAACTTGGCGAGTTCTTCAAACAGGCCCGTCGAAGCGGCCTGTGGCCACAGGCCGAGGCGGCTCATCGTAGCGCTGTTACTAAGGCGCGCGGCAAACTGCCGTGGGAGGTGCTGCAATCGATTCATCAGGAAGTCGTCCAGCTGGCGTACGACTGTTGGCCCGACACGCCTGAATCGACCTGGAATGGATTCGATGTCATCGCCTTCGACGGGTCGAAATATACTCTGCCTGCTTCCGATGAGTTGCGCGAGGTCTTCGATCCTGCATCAGGGCTCGACAAGCCCGGCAAAGGCCATTATCCGCAATGTCTGGTCTCCACGGCTTACGACGTCTTTCGCCGCATCCCCATCGCCCGAACTGTTATGCCGATCCATCAAGCCAGTGAACGTGAAGAGGTCAAGCGCATGCTTCCGCAGATTCCGGCACACAGCATTCTTCTGTTCGATCGCGGCTATCCGAGTTTCGACCTCATCAAATATCTGGACAACCATTATGATGGCTTTTATCTCTTCCGCTGCCCGGCTTCGTCCACTTTCCCCGCGATCGAGCGGTTTGTTCAATCTGGCGACAGCGAGGGCATCGTCTGGATTGATCCGACCAGTTCCTTCCTGAGCAGTCAGCCGAAGCAGCAGCGTGACGAGGTGACTCCGATCATGCTCCGTGCAATACGTCTCGAGAGCCCGGACGGCACTGTCTCAGTATTACTCACCGGTCTTATCAATACCACCGCCTTTCCCGCCGACAGCATCATCGATCTTTACTTCCGTCGCTGGCAGATTGAGTCGTACTATCGCGACGAAAAATGCTTCCTCGGTCTCGAGTCGTTTCATAGCAAAACTGAAAAAGGCATCCGCCAGGAGCTGTTTGCCGTAATGATCATGAGCGTCATTGCCCGCCTCATGATGGTGTTCGAGCCGGCACCTTGTCCGCAACAAAAATCACGCCCGCAGTTCAAGAATGCCGTTATGACACTGGCTTCCGACGCCGCCATACTCGTTCCAGAGCACCCGGAAATGGCCATCGCCATCTTTCGGGAAGTCCTCGATGAAATTGCCCGTGTCCGTTATTACCCACCGAGAGAGCCACGACCATCCCAGCCGCGCGTGTCCAAGGGGAGCATCAACAAGTGGAAGCAATGCAGGGCCGAGAAGAAGGCTGGGGCTTAAGTCAACAGTATTGACGATCACCAGCCTGGCATTTGAATACAGCATATCCAGAACTTTTGTATATTCACTTGCCCATACGCTAAACGAAGCCGGGCAGTTTCTTTTTTCCGAAACATCTGAGCTCGTCCATTCCCTAACGATTCGAGGGCTATCGATTTATATGATGCTGGCACTTCGAATGGAGGGGCGAAGCAGTATTAGTGGAATCTCGACGATCATGGTTCGCTTTGAGCTTGAGTTGTCCTCTACTGGCTCCATTAGCCAAATGCTAGTGCGACAAGCGAAGCTTGTCGCTTCTTTTCGGGTGAAAGTCCCGAACGGGAGAAATCCAAGGACAGGATTTCGTAAGGTTTAACCAACCACCCGTATCGAGTGTTGCGCATCCGGCGGAGCGAGGCAGGCGGTTACGACTGCGGCCCACGCGAACAAAGGAGGACACGCGAAGCGTACACAGAGAACCACATAGGCCACAGGGGATTCGCACATCCCTGAAGCCATGTCAGCATCGTTATTAGCATAGAAGCAGTCGGCGACGTTTTTAGCGTGACGGAAGCCAACACAGAGAAGTCGTAATGGTAAGACTTCCGAGGGGCTGTCGGTGTCAAGGGGCGTGGCATGTGTGGAGAGAAGCGGCAGGAACTTGTGAGACCCTTATCGTTCCCGGAGTCGGGGCAAGGTATGCGGCTAAATAGCCACAGAAGGGGAAACCCGGACACAGAGGCAAGCCGAAACCTAAACACCGATTGATGCGGGTAGGCCCATCCAACAGAAAGAAGGACGGCTGAAGATGGTAAGGGAGTCAGATACACTCATAGTACTCTGAGACGGGAGAGCCGATCACATGGGGAAGGGGTGTACGAAGTTGTGTAGCCCTCAAAGGAAACACGTACCGGGCATGAAGAACTGGAGCATACGATGCAAACCTCACTGAGGGGAATAGCCAACAAAGCGGCACAAGACAAAAGCTATCGATTCCGAAACCTGATCGGGTTGCTGACCACGGGATATCTGCTATGGTGTTGGCAATTCGTCAACAAGAAAGCAGCGGCGGGAGTGGACCGGGAAAGCGCATCCGAGTATGCGCAAAACCTGGAAAGCAACGTCGCAACCCTGGTGGCAAGCGTGAAAGGCGGGTGGTATCGGGCCAAGTTGGTGCTTAGAAAGTACATACCCAAACTCAACGGGAAGCTGAGACCATTGGGTATACCGGCCGTCGCCGACAAACTGCTGCAACTAGCGGTGGCGAAAATACTCGAAGCAATTTATGAGCAGGATTTTCTGCTGTATAGCTACGGGTACCGGCCGGGAACAGGTGCGCACAAAGCAATCAAGGACTTATCGGCGATATTGAGAACGGGTCGCTATGCTTGTGTCGTCGAGGCGGATATCAAAGGCTTCTTCGACCACATCGACCATGACAAGTTGCTGAACATGCTGATGAAGCGCATTGATTGATGACAAACCGCTGCTGAAACTCATCCGGCGGTGGTTGAAAGCAGGCATATTGGATATCGACGGGCAGGTGATCCACCCGGAAACGGGGACGCCGCAAGGTGGCATCGTTTCACCCATCCTGGCAAACGTATATCTGCATTATGTCCTGGATGTATGGTTTGATGAGATTGTCAGAAGGCACTGCAAAGGCAAAGTGTACCTATGTCGGTATGCGGATGATTTTGTCTGTGCGTTTGAGTTTGAGAGCGACGCGCAACGCTTCTACGAAGTGTTGCCGAAAAGACTGGCCAAGTTCGGGTTGGAAGTGGCGGTCGACAAGACCAACATCATCCGATTCGACAGGAAATCGAAGGCACGCTTCGAGTTTCTGGGCTTTGAGATCTATTGGGGCAAAGGTCGCTGGGGCAACATCGTCCTTAAGCGGCGCACATCCCGAAAGAAATATCGAGCCGCGTTAGCCAGCATGAAGGCATGGTGTCAAAAACACTGTCGCCTGCCGAAAGCCGTGTTGTTTGCGAAACTGAACCGAAAGCTGCGGGGGTACTGGAATTATTATGGTATCCGGGGCAACTACGAGAGTATGGGTGATTATTTTTATCATGCCAAGAAGACTCTGCTGAAGTGGCTCAATCGACGCAGTCAAAAGCGCAGTTACACGTGGACGGGCTACCGGGCACTGCTCAAGGACTTTCCTCTGGCTAGACCACGCATTTGTCATGACTTCTAAGCATTTAAAGACCGTGTGCGAAGCGAGCAATTTTGAAAAGCCCGGTGCGGTAGTTCCGCACGCCTGGATTTGTGAGGGGGCAGTCGGGTAACCGGCTGTCCTACCTTGATTCACGTATCGGGGGCTTGCTGCCAACGACGATATCCACAGAAAACGGCGTCACTCAATATCTTGTATTTGCCAGTGATGAGATTTTTTCGAAAAGCACGCCGATCCTGGTGACCGTGGATCCGTGCAGTAGTGCGATTCTTCGAATCGAGCTGGTCGATAGCCGGAAAGCCGAAGATTGGAAAAACCACTTTGAGTGTCTCTTTGATAACTGTTTAGACCCGTGTGATCATTT
>DEII01000163.1:0-14696 GCA_002352385.1 Methylococcaceae bacterium UBA2778
TATTTTCATTCAGGCACTATGTAGCCATTCGATCCAACATAGATCCCGGGATTGCCCGGGCCGTAAGACTTACCGAAAACGGTGAAAGTAGACCCCGCTGGGAGTAAACCTGAAACATCAGCAAACTCGTCGTCGTCTAAAGTAAGGTCTCCATTTGAGGGTGGTTCGAACCCGCAACCAAATCCAAAAAATGCGTAAACAGGAGTTGCTTGAAAACCAAATAAAATAAAAGTTGCTATTAATGACAAGGTAAAATGTCGAATTTTAGTCATGACCTAATCCCCCCTACACAAGATTGTTTTAGATTTGCATGCAGTTCCGGGCTTTGGCTCGGCAACATCGAAAGAGCTTATAAAAGCGATAATTAATGATGTTATTTGCATATCGAAATACCTCACATATAAAAGTCGAACTAACGTCACTCGCACATCTGTCTGATTTGTGTTTTTACCTCCACATTGTCAATGAAAAAAACAGGACGTCCTTATGAAAAACCCTAACCGAACTTTAAGATTTTTTTTGTGACGGACGTCACAGAATAGGTATTGTTCACACATTAAATCATGAGCCGTATATCCTGAGATGGGGAGTTTTGCTTGCTGGATACGACGCAAACGACAGGGTGCGGAAAAGGAACACACCTCGATTTGCGGCCTGTCGTTGCAAGGAGGCCAGAAAAAGCCGGGCGGGAAATGGACATCCTGTCCAGCTTTTTTGCGCCTGCCTGTTATCATCTGACTCAAGCGCGGGCAGCGGGCGGACGCGCCTATACTGCAAGCTGGCAACACATTTTAGCGATACGTTATTACAACGCTACATTTTCGTAACTGCAATCTCTATTTCGTAACGGACGCAACAGCTTCTATCTATAATGCATCATGGCAGGACGACTAGTTACCCGACCCAATGCTGTTGAATTAAGGTGGAGTGCTCCTTCTCCCTCCGGGAGAAGGCTGGGATGAGGGGATCAAAATGGCTGAGCTCCTTCGTTTATTGCCCCCTCACCCAACCCTCTCCCGCTGGAGAGGGCTTAACCCATATTTGTCATTTTGCCCCTATTTTTCCTCGATTTTGGCCGAAAAATACGGTTTTGTAAAAAATAAATCCTGTGATATCAATCGGATGAGTTTTCGAGGTCTTGGCGTAGTGCCATAATCGTCACTTGAAGCATTGACTCCACTACCCGGCACCGCTACGATGCCGGCATGTACATTCGACGCACCACCATCAAAAGCCGGCGCAGCGGCGAGCCCTATTACACCTATCGCCTGGTCGAGTCGGTCCGCACCGACCAGGGCGTCCGTCAGCGCACCCTGGTGAACCTCGGAAGACATTTCGATGTACCGCAGGAGCAGTGGGCGGCATTGGCGCAGCGCATCGAGCAACTGCTGAACGGTCAGCAGGAGCTGTTTCCCCCGGACCTGGATCCTGAGTTGGAGTCTACGGCCCAGCGCTATGCAGCAACCGGCCGGGTAAGCGCCCACCTCTTTATCTCGGTGCTCGCCTATCATCTGGTCCACACCATTCGCTACCAGCTCAAGGCCAGCGGGCATCGACCTCAGCTGGGAGGACATTCGGCGACAGCTTGCCGGCCAGCAACGGGTGACCGTCACACTCAAGCGTGCCGATGGAAAGACCATCCATGTTCGAAAAACCACTCGCCCCGAGCCGCGCCAGCAGAAGATCTATGACGCCCTCGGCATTGCCGATCGTCCGGGGAAAACCGAGAAAACAATTCTGTAACCGCGCACAGGCAACTGTGTAGCGCCATAACAACGACTTCAAAAAATGCAACCTGCTGAAAAATAAGAGAAGTTTCGGTAGGTGTGACAAACATGGGCTACGCGAGCGCGTCGAAATGCAGGGAAAGGCACAAAAAAAAAAGCGCATTGCGGCAGAGCCGCAATGCGCTTCGTGTGCACTTATTCAGTAGAAAGCGACGCTTACAGACTCTCCGCCTTCTGACTCAGATAATCGGCAACGCCTTCCGGGCTGGCGTTCATACCTGTATCGCCCTTCTTCCAACCAGCCGGACACACTTCACCGTTTTCCTCGAAGAACTGCAGAGCATCGACCATGCGGATCAGTTCATCCATGTTGCGGCCCAACGGTAGATCGTTCACCACCTGATGGCGAACAATACCTTCCTTGTCGATCAGGAACGTGCCGCGATAAGCCACCGCCGCCCCTTCCACTTCGACATCGTAGGACTTGACGATGCTGTGCGCCACATCGGCCGCTATGGTATAGCGAACGCGGCCGATACCGCCTTTATCCACCGGGGTGTTACGCCAGGCGTTATGAGTAAACTGCGAATCCACCGACACGGCGATCACTTCCACATCGCGCGACGTCAACTCATCGAGGCGATGATCCAGTGCAATCAACTCCGTCGGGCAAACGAAAGTGAAATCCAGCGGGTAAAAAATCAGAGCCGTGTATTTGCCCTTTGTGGCCTCAGAAAAAGTAAATTCGTCAACGATTTGACCATCACCCAAGACAGCGGAAACAGTAAAATCGGGTGCTGGTTTACCAACTAATACACTCATCAAGCGTCTCCTTGAATACCTTCAATCAATTCATTGGATAAATCGGATAGCCGGACTGACCGGCCAGTCTTTGTTGACAGGGTAAGGCTAAACACCCGGCCGGCTTTCCGGCCATTGCTGAGATCGTACATAATAACGATTTTTGTGTTTCGCATCCACCCTTCCACCCTGCGGGAAACCATCATATTCTACACTATTTTAGTCGGATTCAGGCCATAAATTGCGCGCCATAATCGGCAACGTCCCGATGATGTCCTGCCACACTGCCGCTGTACGCTGCTCCGGCTGCCCGGAAAGCCGGACAACCAGTTCATGCTCTTTATCATAAAGCTCCAATGAAATCAGAACGCCATCGGCGCGCGGTCTGGTGACCACCCACGCGGTATCCATACAATCCTTTCGAAGAATAAAACAGAGCTCGTCGCCGAGCAGATGAAGGCACCCATTCCGGCATTGCACCTGATCGATCACCACACGATGAGTGTTCATGGAATCGCCACGTTCAAATGAAAGTGTGCAGGGAAGTTCCAGCTCGGCCAGCAACCGCAGCCGCGCAACAAACGCTTCGGGGGTCACGCGTGCTGCCCATATCTCGCCGGCCAACTGTAAGGCTTCGAAGTCGGTCACACCGAAGCGCTCAATGAGCATGCAAAAATCTTCGGTGGTTCCTAGCCGGGCCCAGCCGTCCTGAAAGGCTTTCGAGTCCGCCGGTTCCCGCACCGAACAGTGGTCATTGCGAACCGGCGCCGCGGGCACCCTCGGCCCGGTTGGATCGAATTGTAAACCGTTACTGTTCATTACCCGTGTTCTCCTTGAGTTGTATCGCCTGATCGGCCGATGAAAACAGCGCCGCATGTCGATCGAGCTCTGTTCCAGAGTGATTAAGCAAAAGAAGGGCCACATTGTTCAGCGAGCGCCGTTTTTGCCGAAGATTCAACAACAAGGGGGCCACTCCTTGCGGTCAACCCGCTGCAGCGGAAACCCTTTACACGGGCAAATCGCCGACCCGGCGCACATCTTTATGGTGAAATGGCGCACGATCGTTCAATCACGGCAGAAAAACATGCATCGGCAATGATACGCCCCTTCGCCCATGAGTTCCTTGCTTGCGGTCGCGAAATCCAAAACAGGGACGGCGCAACCTGATCATCTTCGGCGTTTTTTCAACTTGAATTGCAGCTTCTGTACCGCCAGCTGCTCAACCCGTTGCCCTTTGATGACTTTGGGTTTGAATTTCCATTTCGATATGGCCTTGAGTGCGGCGCGATCGAAGACCCCGGAAGGACTGGAGCCGACCACTTTGGCATCTTTCACCCGCCCCGTCACGGTGATGACGAACTGCACCTTGACCCAGCCTTCGACCCCTCTTTGCGCCGCGCGCCTCGGATATTTCGGCGGCACGCGAAGCAACGGAACCAAACCACGGCTTGCTTTGACGCGGGCGGGAACGGTCGGCCCGGGTTTGGTGGTTTTCGCTTTGGCGCGACGATCAGCCGTCAAGCCACCTTCCCGCGTCAGGTTCTTTTGGGCATGGATCGGGGCTCCACTCCCCGCAGCCTTAGTACGCGGAGCTTCGGCCGGCACCACGCGCTTCTTGACCGGCTTGGCGAGCCTTTTCTTTGGCGTCGGTTTTTTCTGAATCTTTTTTTTCGGCGGCTCGTTGACGGCCTCTACTTTTTCCGGTTTCTTAGGCCGCTTTTTTTTTTCGGGGGGCGGCGGTTCGCGCTTCAGCCGAACGAATTCGACCCGTTTCAACGACTGTGTTTTTTCGATCGGCGTAGAGCTCTCGGTGATCATGAACTGCATCAGCCAGAACAGGCCCAGCGTCACGAGAACACCCACCAGCAGGGCGGGCGCCAGACGATAGATCACAACCCGCTCACCTCGGTCGCCAGCGATGCGTTCATAATCCCGGCCTGGCGCACCTGGTCCATCACTTCAACCACCATGTAGGTCTTGCTGTCCCGGTCTGCAGCAATAATTACCGAGCCAAGAGGATTTTCCGCATGCAGGCGCGCCACGTTCGCTTTGACGGCGCGCAGATCGACCACCTTCTTGTCGATCCAGACCTCCCCATTGGCCTTGATCGAAATAATGATGTGCCCCTGCACCTTGATCTCGGCGGTCTTTGCCGACGGCCGGTTGACTTCGATACCCGACTCCTTGGCGAACGATGCCGTGACGATGAAAAAGATCAGCATGATAAAAATGACATCGAGCATCGGCGTCAGATTGATTTCCGACGCATCATCGCCCCGCGCCCTGTGGCTACGTCGACGCATGTACGCTCCTCCTATTCATATATCAACAAATCAGCCAGATGGTGCGCCTCCTCCTCCACCTGCCCCTCGATCTTTCTGCTGAAAAACAGGCCGGAGATGGCAACGACCATTCCCGCCATCGTATTGATCGTCGCTTGCGACACACCCGAGGCCATCGCCCGGGGATTACCGGTACCGATCACAGCCATGACATCGAACACCTCGATCATCCCGCCGACCGTACCCAAAAGTCCCAACAGGGGACAAAGCCCGATCAGCGTCTTGATCACAGGAACCGTCGCACCGAGCCTCATCCTGGCCTGGGAGATCATGTAATCGCGGATGCTGCGCGCGTACCAGGACTTTCTATCTGTTCGCTCGCCCCACTCGTCGAGCCACCGCCGCCTCAATCGGGGATAGGTCATGTAGAAAAAAAGGAAACGTTCGATGATCAAACTCCAGAGGACAACCGACAGCAGCAAGATCAGCCACAGCACTGTCCCTCCGGTCTCCATGAACAGGCGAAACGATTCCACTACTGTGTTCATCGTCCATTTTTCTCCGCGACCCGGCTGATGAGCCCCGTACTCTGCTCATCCAGAATCTGTACCAATGCGTTGCTGTGCGTCACCATCAGACTGTGCAGAAACAGTAGCGGAATCGCCACGGTGAGACCCAGCAACGTGGTCATCAATGCTTGGGATATTCCGCCCGCCATCAACTTCGGATCGCCGGTGCCGAACAGGCTGATCGCCTGAAAGGTCTCGATCATTCCCGTGACCGTCCCCAAAAGCCCCAGCAACGGGGCCACGGCAGCCAGCAGTTTGACCAGGGACTGCCCTTTTTCCAACGCGGGCACCTCACGAACGACTGCATCATCGACAATGAGTTCGAGCGTTTCGGTATCGTGGTAATCCTGGGTCCGCGACGCAGCCAAAACACGCCCCAAGGGATTATTGGTCTGAGGTTCCTCCAGGTGATTCAGCTGGTTTTGCACCTTTTTGTTGACGACGCTTAAATTCACGATCCGCACAATGACAATCACAAGGCCGACAGCGCCAAGGAAAAGGATGATATAACCGATGATGCCTCCCTGCTCGATGCGCTCGATGAGATCGGGCGCCCGCCCCAGAACACCCAGAATCACTCCGCTGGTCGGATCAATGGCGGCCTTGACCAGGCCGGATCGAGCCTGCTCAAGATCCTCCGCCAGATCCAGATAGCGCGTTGCCGGTTGTCGCGCGAACTCCACCAGCTCGCCGATTTCCGGGAGGTAGTCCAGATAAAGACCATCCGCCACCGCAACGAAGGGGCCGATGCGGACCACTTTTGCGTCCCGATGACGGCCCGCCGCCGTATCGACCTCTGCCGAAAACTTGACCACTTTGCCTGTTTCCGTCATATCCTGTTGCAGAACGTACCACAGCGATTCCATTTGAGCAATATCGGGCAGCGCCTTGCTGTCGACGATTGCTTCCAGCGGCTTCGTCCGCTCCGGGTATTGCGCCGTGATCAGCGAATCGGTAGAGGCCGATTTGGTGTCGCCGGCCACCTGACGAACCACCGCGAACAGCTCTTCGAAATCGGCGGCGCGCTCATCCAGCGCAGCTTCCAACTCGGCAAGCCGCTCTTCATTGGCCTTTAACCTTTCGGCCAGCACCTGGCTTTTTTTCTTTTCCCGCGGAAGTTCGTCGCGCAGCTCCTTAAGGAGCTGCTGTTTGTCCTTTTGCGATAGGAAGCGAGCATCTAAGGCGCTATTGCCTTGGCCCTGAATAGTCTGGGACTGGCGGATCTGCCGAAGCAACTGATCCAGGTCCATCCTTTCCGCCTGCGTCGGTTGATGCAAACCGAGCAACGCGATGATGACAAATACGACCTGTCTCATTGGACAGACTCCGGCGCAGGTACGGGCAAGGTCAGCAGCGTCGGCGAAGCCTGCTTGCGGGCTATGCGCAAGCCGTCCCTGACCGGCTTTCTGTACTCCGAAGGCAGCGTCTGCCATGTTTTTTTGGCGCGTACCCAGACCCCCGTATCACTGCCATCGAGCGTTTGATAATAGAGTGCGACACGCCCCAGGCGCAGGAAATCGACCGGCCGGGTTTCACCATTCATTTTCAGGTCGGCACGATACGCTTCGATCGTATGACCGTATTCACTTTCGATCTGGTAGGCTTCGAGAATTCGGCGATATTTCTCGGCGTTTTCCACAGCGGCCATGACCAGCATTTCCCGCAATCGCTTCAACCGTTTCTGTCGCTCATCCTGCAGAAACGGTAGATCCAACCGGACAAATGCCTCCAGGCTGTCCAGCATTCGGTACATCAGAGGAACAAGTTCGCGCCGGGTCAACTCAACCTCTTTCATCTGTCGATGAAGCGACGCTGTTTCCTTTTCCTGAGAATCGATCACCTCCTGAAGATGCCTGTTATAGAGCTTCAGCGTCGCTGCTTCCCGAAAAGCCTGCCGGTATTCTTGGAGCATCCGCCGCTCTTGGTCGCCGAGTTTGTCTAGGGTCTTCTGTGTTTGAACCGCAGGTCCGATTTTTCCAGCATCGGCCTTAGTCGTTTCCTTGGTATGTTCGGCAGCCCGAATCGGTGCGCTGCCTAAACCGACTAGGAGAAGCGCCAGAATCAAACAGGAGAGGGAAAAGAAAACATGGATCATATTCAAAGGGATGCAATAGCGAATCTGTACGGATTGTTCGTCGCCACCGACCGTACAAGGCTGGGGGGCGACCGAATGCAGACCACACTTTACAGCACAGTACAATTTTAATGCAATACCCGATCGCTCGATTGCGGCATATGCCTCACTGCATTGGGAAATATGTCGCACGTTGTTCGTCTGTTTCAGGTTTTAAGGCCACTGCCTGCTGCCGCTCCTGGATCACCCCTGGCAATCACCATGGAGAATGCATTACAATGATCGATTTACCCGAGATAGTTATGTTTGGACTGAACGTCCGCAACGCGGCCGAATCCGATACCCTTCATCTTGCACGCACGGCTATGCAAAACAAACTGATCACCGATGATGTTCGCATTTGCGAAGTCAAAGAAGTCATCCCGCCTGAACAAATTCTCGATCAATTTGCAATCACGCCGGAAGCGACCAAGACGACATTCCAGGCACGCGAAGCGATACACCGGCTTCTAACCGGAGAGGACGATCGGCTGCTCGTCGTTATCGGTCCCTGCTCGATCCATGATCCGCAGGCGGCGCTCGAGTATGCCGAGAGACTCACCCGGGTCAGGGACGCATTGTGCGACAACCTCGTCATCGTCATGCGAGTCTATTTTGAAAAGCCGCGCACGACGGTGGGCTGGAAAGGGCTGATCAACGACCCTGATCTCGATGAAAGCTTTCATATCAACAAAGGGCTGCGCCTTGCCCGCGACCTTTTGTTGGACATCAATAATATGGGGACACCGGCCGCAACGGAATATCTGGACCTGATTACGCCGCAATATTTTTCCGACCTGATCGCTTGGGGAGCCATCGGCGCCCGCACCACCGAAAGCCAGGTTCATCGTGAGCTGGCGTCCGGCTTATCGTGCCCGGTCGGCTTTAAGAATGCGACCGACGGCACCATCCAGGTCGCCATTGATGCCATCGACTCCGCCCGTTGTCCGCATCATTTTCTATCGCTTACCAAAGCAGGTCATTCCGCCATTTTTTCAACGTCGGGCAATGAGGACTGCCATCTCATTCTGCGCGGCGGAGTACGCCCCAATTATGACGCAGTCAGCGTCGACCTGGCGGTTGAATCGCTGGAAAAGGCGGGGCTGCCGACCAAACTGATGATCGATTTCAGTCATGCCAACAGTTTGAAACAGTATGAAAAACAGATCGATGTTGGCAGAAACGTCGCCGACCAGATCGCACAGGGAAACAACCATATTTTTGGGGTAATGATCGAAAGTCATCTCAACGCCGGGAGTCAGAAAATCCTATCGAACCAACCATTAAACTATGGTGTGAGCATTACCGACGGCTGCCTGGGATGGAAAGAGAGCGCCGCTTTGCTGCAGGAGTTGGCCGAAGCGGTTGACAAGCGCCGGTCGGCGATTGAAGACTGAGCCATCCTCCATCCTCCAAAAGCAACGATCATTCACTAAGGAATTTGCACGAAATAACTCCGACATGGTGTGCACGGCGCACCCTACCGTCCGGCGGCGTCAAGCGTAGGGTGCGCCGCACGCACCAATCGGCCGGCATGAACTTGTTGAACTTAATTCATGAACGTTCCTGACTCATCGAGGCAACCTTCTTTACTTTCGCGGATTCATTTATGGAAGTTTATGTCAATGGCGAGGCAAAACGCTTCGCCGAAAATACAACGGTCACCAAGCTGATCGCCGAACTCGCACTCAACGATCAACGCATTGCGGTCGAACTGAATCGGGAAATCCTTCCCCATAGCCTTTATGCCACCCAACAGCTTCAACCAGGCGACCGAATCGAGATTGTACGCGCCATCGGAGGCGGCCAGGGAGACCCTTTGGTCATCGCCGGGCGAAGCTATCACTCCCGTCTTCTGGTTGGGACGGGAAAATATAAGGGCATCGAAGAGACGCGCCGAGCGATCGAAGCCAGCGGCGCGGAAATTGTCACCATTGCCGTCCGGCGTACCAATATCGGCCAGAACCCGGACGAACCGAACCTGCTCGATGTCATTACGCCTGAGAAATATACCATCCTGCCGAATACGGCCGGCTGCTACACCGCCGAAGATGCAGTCCGGACCTGCCGGCTCGCTCGTGAACTCCTCGATGGGCACAAGCTGGTCAAGCTCGAGGTGTTAGGCGATGAAAAGACGCTGTACCCCGACGTTACCGCCACTTTGGAAGCGGCGAAGATCCTCGTCAGGGACGGGTTCGATGTCATGGTTTATACCAACGACGACCCGGTGATCGCCAAACAGCTGGAAGAGATCGGCTGCATCGCGGTCATGCCGCTCGCCGCCCCGATCGGCTCCGGCTTAGGCGTTCGCAATCCCTATAACATTCTGACCATTGTCGAGAATGCCAAGACGCCCATCCTGGTGGACGCCGGCGTCGGCACCGCATCGGATGCGGCGGTCGCTATGGAACTCGGTTGTGACGGCGTGTTGATGAACACGGCGATTGCGGCGGCAGGAAACCCGGTTCTGATGGCCTCTGCCATGAAGAAAGCCATCGAGGCCGGTCGGGAAGCCTTCCTGGCCGGACGCATGCCGCGCAAACGCTTCGCCTCCGCATCATCGCCGATCAATGGACTATTTTTATAAATGGGAGTGGCTGATCACCCTTCTGGGCATCCGCCCTGCTTTGCTTTTGAACGATTCGCGCTCCCAACATTGAACGCAGTGACAGTAACACATCAGGGATGAGTGATTCCGAGCGTTTGTCCGGCGAACGGCGCATCCGCAGTTACAGCCGACGTCAGGGACGCATCACAACGGCACAGCGTGAAGCGCTGCAAACACTATGGAAGGATTACTGCCTGGACCCCGACCGACCCTTTGATGCCGCCGCCGTTTTTTCACGCAGCGACATTCCGTTGATTCTCGAAATCGGGTTTGGCAACGGCAACACTCTGCTTGAAATGGCGGCGGCGGACCCGGAAAAAGACTATCTTGGAATCGAAGTGCACCGTCCAGGCGTAGGACATCTGATGCGCCTGCTCGCGCACCACGGCGTAACCAATGTTCGGATTTATTGTGCCGATGCAGTCGACGTACTAAAACGCTGCCTTCCTGATGAAAACCTTGATGGCGTCAACCTTTTTTTTCCGGACCCGTGGCCGAAAAAACGGCATCACAAACGCCGACTGGTCACCCCCGAATTCATCGATCTGATTGCCAAAAAGCTCAAGGTGGGAGGCCGTTTTCACACAGCAACCGATTGGGAGGATTATGCTCAGTCCATGGCGTCAGTACTCGAAGCCAACCGTCATCTTCGAAATACCGCACCATCAGGTTCGTTTGCCAAAAGACCCGGCCAGCGCCCCCTGACGAAATTCGAACGGCGTGGCCTCAGGCTCGGCCACAGAGTCCGGGATCTGGTCTATCAACGAATTTAACCGTTCATTGCGGCCAGCGGCTCAAGCCCGAGATCCCGCTCGTCATCGGCCATATCGGTCATCATGTCGTCAGACGCCACCTCATCCGTCTGCATCGCTTTCCTGATCTCTTCCAGCTGATCGTACTGCGTACGCAATGGCACGATCGCGTGCTCCAACTCCTGAATCTGAGCATCGAGATGTTCCTTGGACATATTGACCTTTCGCAGACTCTCCAGTCTGTTTTCAATCATTTTTTTGTGATCCTTGATTTGTCGAAGCAAGGGACTCAAGGCCATCGCTCTCCACATTCCTGCATCCTTATGCGCCATCTCCATCACTTCCCGCGCACGGCCGATGATCGAATCATATATCTTCTGAACGACCAGATTCTGCTGCATCAAGGTCGATGAAGCACTGTCACGGAAAGTCTCACCTTCCTCGAACAACAGCTCGAGCTCAAGCTGATATTTTCTGATCGAAAACAACCGCGGTTTGATTTCCTTGAATCCGTGCTCATTCTGAAATATCTTATAAATGGTTTTGACCAGACGACGTGTCTCTTCGCTCGACTTGACAACGTCCTGCAGAACATCACGCAGTTCATCGAAGACAGACCGCATCACCCGCTTCATGCCAACCGTCGTCAAACTGCCGATCATCTGTTTCTTCGTGCGCTGAATGATTTCGCCGGTCCGCTGAGGCGATAAAGCCTCGAGCAACCTGGCTGTCTGGCTGGAAAAGACCCGCCGGGCTGCCTGAAATTTGTCCACACTCGCCAGATATCGGTTCTGTTCTTCACGTGTTTCGCACATGAGCTTGACGGTTGCCGACTGGCTTTCACCACCGAGGCGACGCAAATCCTCCACTTGCTTGCCGATATCGCCAACCTCCGAGGCGAGAATCGTCCAGGAGGCATTGACGAGATGCCCGATCCCATCCGTCACCGAAGCAACCAGAAGTCGTTGACGCTCATCGAGAACCACGGTCGACAGATACTCCTCCAAGCCCATCAAGCGGCTTTTTGCCAACAGCTGCTGATCCGACTTGACCTTGGCCAAAAGCCCCTGTTTCGCCGAGACCGGAAAAATCATGCTCTCATCGATATTCAAAATCGACGCCGTGGCGCTCACCTGAGAGCATATCGCCGCATCGGTACCGGCTTCACCGCCCAGATCATCCCATAAGGTATCCACCTTGTTCATGACGACAATCAGACCGCTCTTGCGATTCGCGCGCGCGCCCCGAACGTGATTGCGCCACATGTCGAGGTCGCTCTTGGTCACGCCGGTATCGGCCGCCAGCACGAACAGCACAGCCTGAGCATTCGGCAACATATTCAATGTGAGTTCAGGCTCGGCCCCCAACGCATTAAGGCCCGGCGTGTCCAGAATCACCAGACCCTCTTTCAATAGCTGGTGAGGAAAACTGATGATGGCGTGGCGCCAACATGGAATCTCTACAGTTTCAGGCGACACCTGTTCATGATGTAAATCTTCGTGATACAACCCCAGTTCTTGCGCCCGGTCCAGAGCGACCCGCTTGACCGCAATGAGCTCCTGAAAGGCTTCCTGCATCTGAGCCGGCGAACTGCAGTCCAGATCGATCTGCATCCAGCTTCCGGAGCGCTGCTTGTATTCGCTCAGCGACAGCTTGTCCAGCCGGCTTTCGATTGCCAAAAGCCGTATGTAATTACCTCCATCCGGATCATACAGCAACTCCGTCGGGCACATCGTCGTACGGCCAGGCGTAGAAGGCAGCAGCCTTACTCCCGTCTCCGCAAAAAACATCGCATTGATCAGCTCCGTCTTGCCACGCGAAAATTCAGCGGCGAAAGCCAGCGTAATCCGGTCGGAACGCAACGTTTCGAGCATGGTGTGGATGCTTTCATTCATCGACACCGAACTGAGCCCGTACCGATCGAGCCACGCCTGGTAACGCGTAACCGATGCAATCAGGTACTCTCTTCGTTGCACATATGCTTGCAGTTGTTGTTCAAATTGCCTCATTTTCATGCCTGGACTTCACCATGTTCTCTGAACGCATGGACACGCCATATACTAAACGGATGACATATGATGAAGTGTAGCCCAAAAGATCAATCAGTCCATGGCTGCCAACGAGGAAAGTGGTGAAAGTGTGAAAGAGGATACGATTTGCACCCGGGAAGCGTGAACAAAACACGTGAGCGCATCGAGACACAACGCCATCACACCCACCCGTTTCGCCCGACAACGATCAACTGAGCAATGCCGCAAGCTGCTGCAGCGGGGGCAGCAAAACCATTTTCATCACCTGCAACCCGATCAAAGCAACCAGCGGCGACAGATCGATGCCGGAAATCGGAGGAATCACCCGCTGCACCACTCGGAGCATAGGATCGGTCAAGCTATGAAGCAGAGACGTCGCTGCATTGTATGACATTGGGCTCACCCAGCTGAGGATGGCCCGAATGATGATCGCGAACACAAAGATGTTGAACAGCAGGTTCAGCAGCTGGACAACAGACCACACAATCAGAACGCCAATCCCGATGGGCAGCCCCTGTATCGCAAAGACAAGAAAACCGGCCAGCATCTGCAGCGCCACCATCAACACGAGTGATGCCGTATCGATTCGCCCCACAGAGGGAATGACACGTCTCAACGGGCGAACCAGCGGATGGGTCACCTTGACCAGAAACTGCGAAATGGGATTGTAGAACTCCGCGTTCACCCACTGCAAAAGAAAACGCAGCATCACCACCATAATATAGAGGCTGAATGCGGTATCGATTAGAAAAACCAAAGGGTTGGCATAATAAGAAAAGTCCATTACCGGCTCCCAAGTTCGTTAGACAGTTCGATCGATCGTCTGCGCGCCGCACGCATCGCCTGAGCGACCAGCGCCCGGAGCCCGCCCCGCTCAAAAACATCCATGGCTTTCTGGGTCGTACCACCCGGCGATGTCACCCTCCTCCTCAACTCATCGGGCGACTCATCCACCTCCAACGCCACTTTCGCCGCCCCGAACGCCGTTTGTTCCGTCAGCACCCGGGCGGTCTGCTTATCCAGGCCGAGTTCCAGAGCAGCTTGTTCCATAGCCTCCATGAACAGAAAAAAATAGGCCGGGCCGCTGCCCGATAGTGCAGTCACAGCATCCAACATCGCTTCATCGCCGACCCACACGGTCAACCCCACCGCCCGCAAAATGGACTCGGCCCAATCATGCTGCTCGTCACTGACGCTCGCGTTGGCGTGCAAAGCCGTTGCACCCGTTCGAACCAATGCCGGCGTATTGGGCATACAGCGTACGATGGCTGTCGAACCACCCAGCCATCGCTCAATGTCTTTTTCACGGATACCGGCCGCAATGGAGATCACAAGGGGACGATGCTGTCTCACCGTTTCGGCGATGTCCGCGGCGACCGTATGCAGAATTTGCGGCTTAACCGCCAGCACCAATACCCGCGCCATGGCAGCAACCTGCGTGTTGTCGGCCGAGGTATTCACCCGCCACCGATCGTGCAGCTCCGCCAGTTTCTCCGCGTCAACGTCGGAGACCCAAATGTTTTTCGTCGTAAATCCGTCGGCAATCAGCCCGCCAACCAAGCTGCCCGCCATATTTCCGCCGCCAATAAACCCAATCGTCTGTTCTTTCATGACCCTATCCTGTCCGGTGATTCGGCCTATTTTACCGCAGTTCACCGTTTGGCAATACGTCAAACGGCAGCGGCGAAAAATCCATTGCCAAGAGGTCTCGGGGTGTTGTATAAAAGCGTTCTATCTCCGCCTTGCTAGCCCGAATCTTTCACAAATTATGCTTGATCTCACTTGTCTCTTGATTCCACAAGAAATATTTCCTC